>NZ_JZIM01000005.1:0-245078 GCF_000963215.1 Xanthomonas sp. MUS 060 | reverse complement strand
GGATTAGGGGTGCCGTGGGGCAGGGGGCGTGCTGTGCAGGCGGTCACTCCAGCGACAGCAGCAGGGCCCACTGCGCGGCGCTGACCGGGAAGACTGACAGGCGGTTGCCGCGCGCGACCAGTGGGAAACCATCGCCGAGCACATCGGCGTGCGATTTGATCTCCTCCAGGGTGATCGTGCGCGTGAGCTTGCGCTCGAACGCCACGTCCACCAGATACCAGCGCGGTTGCTCCGGTGTGGCTTTGGGATCGTGGTAGTCGGAGGAAGGGTCGAACTGGGTCGCGTCTGGGTAGGGATCGCTGGCTACTCTGGCAACGCCGACGATGCCTGGTACCTTGCAATTGGAGTGGTAAAACAGGATGCCGTCGCCAACGTTCATGCTATCGCGCATGAAATTGCGCGCCTGGTAGTTGCGCACGCCGTTCCAGGGTTCGGTCCCGACCCGCTGCAGGTCGTCAATCGAGAAGGCGTCCGGTTCGGATTTCATCAGCCAGTAGTGGGTGCGTGCAGTCATGCGGGCAAAGTGAGCGCGGTCGTGAGAGTGAGGGATTCAGTACAGACGGCGTCTAGCGTCACGTCCCAGGCGGCGAGCGGTAATGCAGCGACCTGCTGGGTGTCGAAGGCGGCACCGACCAGCCATGGTGGATGGGGTTGCTGTTGGCGGAATGCGAAGCTGCGATCATACCAGCCGCCCCCCATGCCCAGGCGGCGGCGGGCGTGGTCGAAACCCACCAATGGCGTCACCACCAGCGCCATCTGTTCGGGTGCGAGCATCGCTGCCGCATCGAGATCGGGTTCTGGAATGCCATAGCGGTTGGCGACCAGTGGCTGCCCCGGACGCCACGGCGCGAAGCGCAGGGTCGTGCCGTGCAGGACCGGCAGGCAGTACTGCACCGTGTCTGGCAGCGACAGTTGCCAGCGATGCAGGGCGATCTCGCCGTCCATCGCCCAGTAGCCGGCGACATAGCCGTGTTGCGGTGCGAACGGTAGCTGGAGCAAGCGTTGCGCCAGCGCGTCGGCGGCGCTGAGACGCGTCGCGGCGGGAAGCGCACGGCGGCGCGCACGCAGTTGCTGACGCAGGAGCTCGCGAAGATCGGCAGGCATGGCTGGGCCGTCAGTGAAAGACGCTCCTATTGTCCTGGCCGGCGCGGACGCTGCCTAGAGCGTGGCAGTTGGGTTGAGGTGAGGTGCTTGGTCGCCTCAGCAGCAAGGGCGCCAGTTCGGTCGGCGGCCAGGAGCGGTGGCGCCGCTGGCCGCAGATGAGATCGGGATCGCAGCGGTGCCGCGTTGTCGGTGATGCGGATCGTGCCGAGGTGGAGATGGCGATGGTAGGGGCGCGCGACATCGGCAGAAAAGGAAACGGCGCCTTGCGGCGCCGGTTCCTGGAACAATTGCATTCTCCGCCGTGACGATGCGTGCGAAACGACCTTGAACCCGGGGTTCAAGTGGGATGGCTGGGGAACCTTCGGGCTTCCCGCTACGAGGCGGACCTGCACTCCCGATTCCGTCGCCACCCCGTGGTCGTCATTAAGGGACAAGGCGAATGTTTGCACACGCTGTCGTTCACAGCAGAGAACGCAGGGCTAGTATAACGCTGTCGCCGCGCTTGGCACGTCCGTCTGTCGCACGGTGCGTTGCAATTTACCTTCATGATCGAGCCGCGATGGCCGAATCAACGCGTCGTATCGGTCACACTATCCAGGCGCCGGTTGAGATCGGCAAGCGTGCGGGTCATTTCGTGTTCGCGCTGGGCGTTTTCGTCGCGCAGTTGCTGGAGTTCATGTGCCAAATTCAGCGCGGCGAGGATGGCGACGCGGTCCACTGCCGCCATGCGGTTGCTGCCGCGTATCTCGCGCATCTTCGCCTCGAGCACGCGCGCGGCAGCGAGCAGACTGTCGCGCTCTTGGGCCTCGACGCCAACGGTGTATTCGCGGTCGAGGATGCGGATGCTGACTGGTTCGCTCACGTGTGCTGCTCCAGCGATTTCAGTCGGGCGATCATGGCTTCCACGCGCGAGCGCGCCTGCTCGTTCTTGGTCAGCAGTTGCGAACGCTCGCCGATCAATTGCTCCTGCTGTTGGCGCAGGCTGCGGTTTTCGTCGGCGAGGCGCTGGCAACGCTCCACCAGCGTTTCCACGCGCATGGCGAGTGCGCGAAGTTCGGCGAGTACGTCGGGTGTGTCCATGGCGCTCACGATAGACATGCGTTCGCGCGGTGGTCAAGCCGCCGCGCGGCGGTGCGATGGCTGCCGCTCAGATGGGCAGCCGCAGTGGTTGTTGCAGCAGCTTGAGGCAGGCATCCGGCTCTAGCGCGGGCGCGACCAAGTGGCCCTGGATTTCGTCGCAGCCATGTTCGCGCAGGAACATGAGCTGGCTGGGCTGTTCGACGCCCTCGGCGACGACCTTCAGGTCCAGCGAGTGGCCCATTGCGATGATGGTGCTGGTGATGGAGGCATCGTCCGGGTCCATGCTCAGGTCGCTGATGAACGCCTGGTCGATCTTCAGGGTGTTGATCGGCAGCCGCTTCAGATAGGCCAGCGACGAGTAGCCGGTGCCGAAATCGTCGATTGCCAGGGTCAGGCCCAGTTCCCGGCAGGCGCGCAGGATTTCCGCGCTCTTGCCGACCTGCGACATCACCACGCTCTCGGTCAGTTCCAGTTCGACATTGGCTGCCGGTACGCCGGTTTCGGCCAGGATCTGCGCCATCAATTCGGGCAGGTTGCTGCGTTCGAGCTGGATCGCCGAGACGTTGATCGACATGCACAGATCGGTCAGGCCCATTTGGCGCCAGTCACGCAGCGCGCTGCAGGCTTGGCGCAGGACCCATTCGCCGATTTGCAGGATCAATCCGGTTTCTTCGGCCAAGGGAATGAACTGGCTCGGCGAGACGGGCCCGAAATCGGCACTGTGCCAGCGCAGCAACGCTTCCACGCTCACCACGCGCTGTTCGCGCAACGAGTAGCGCGGCTGATAGACCAGTTTCAACTCCTGATCCAGTGGGATCTTGCGCAAGGTGCTGGCCAGTGTCGCGCGATGGCGGGTGGCCTCGTCCATGCTGGCCGAGTACACCTGGGCATTGCGGCGTCCGGCCGCCTTGGCCTGGTACATGGCTGTATCGGCGTGCTTGAGCAGTTCGCTGGGCAGTAGCGCATGCTGTGGGAACAGGGAAATGCCGATGGAGGTGGAAACCGCCACCTCGCGGCGATCGTCCAGACGCAGCGGCGGCTCGAACGCCGCCAGCACTCGCGCGGCGACGCTTTCGGCCTCGTCTTGGTTGACGATGTCCTCCACCACCACGGTGAATTCGTCGCCGGCCAGACGCGCGACCGTATGCTGCGGTCCCACCGCCTGTTGCAGGCGTTCGGCGACTGCGCGTAGGACCTGATCGCCGACGGAGTGACCCTGTGAGTCGTTGATGTCCTTGAAACGGTCCAGGTCCAGGAACAGCACCGCAACCGTGCCGGCCTGGCGGCGTGCTCGGACGATCGCCCGGGCCAGTCGCTCGGACAGCAGGGCGCGGTTGGGCAGGCTGGTCAAGGTGTCGTAGTTGGCCAGGTAGCGCAGTTCCTGCTCGGCGCGCTTTTGTTCGGTGATGTCTTCCAGCACCACCACTTGGAAACTTTGTCGGCCGTCTGCATCGACCACGGTGTTGCGGCGCATGTGGCACAGGATCTCGTGGCCGTCCTTGCGTCGCTTCCAGGCATCGCCACGCCAGTGAAGCCCTTGATCGAGCATCGGCGGTGGTGGGACGTTGGGCGCGTGGTCGATCAGTGTCATCGGCTGGCCCAGGACCTCGCGCTCGCTGTAGCCGGTGATCCGGGTGAAGGCCGGGTTCACCGAGATAAAGCGCCGCTCTTCGTCGAGCACGGCCACCGCCTCGTTCATGCTGCGCAGCACTTCCGCGGCGATACGCCGTTCCAGGTCGGCTTGACGGTGCGAGGTGATGTCGCGTGCGGTGCCGGCGAGCCGGCGCGGATTGCCGGCCGCATCGTAATCCACCACGCGTCCACGCACCCGCGCCCACCGCCAGACGCCGTCGCCGGTCAGGTCCACCCTGTATTCGGCCAGATAGATCGCGGTGAGCCCCTCAAGATGTTCGCTCAGCGCATGTTTGGCCTGCGCGATGTCGTCGGGATGGATCCTGAGCGGATCGTCCTCGTGGATCACCAGAGCGATTTCCTGCATATGCGGGTTGGCATCGTCCACGCGCATCCGCCGTAGCGTGCGATTTTGCAGGTCGTAATCCCAGAAGTGCTCGCCCGAAGCCCATAGCGCCAACTTCAGGTAATGCTCGTGCCGCTGCAGCTCTTCGTAGCGCCGTAGTTTTTGCCGCATACGCCGCCGGTAAAGCAGTGCATGCAGTGCCAAGGTCAGCCCGCCGATGGCCAGAGAGAGGGCGATCACTGGACGGTTCCAGCTCCAGTCGGCGGTGAGATGGCTTGCGATTCCCGCAGTGAGGTGCTCTAACAGCATGGCGGGACGTGATATCTATCAAGGAAAGGATCTGCTGAGTGTAGGCATGTGCCCGAAGCCTCCACAAGCAGCAAGGTGTATGCGGATTGTTACACTGATCCGTCATCCAGTCCGCTGCCGGCCTCCCGAGCCGGTGGCAAGCGCCCGACAGACCCTGTATCCATGACCGAACTTCCCACCGCCGCCGATATCGTCAATGCCAGTCAACAATTGGACCTGGCCGCATCCGCGGCCGAGCTCCACGGTGCCCTGTGCGGCTGGCTGGCTGGCGGCGGCGCCGACCTGCCCGCCTGGCCAGCGGCGGTATTGGCCGATGCCGACATTGCCACGCCACGCCGCGGCGATGCCCTGGACCAACTGCGCCAGGCTACCGTAGCGCAGTTGGAGGACCGCGATTTCGGTTTCGACCTGGTCCTGGCCGAGCCTGGGACGCCGTTGCCCGAGCGAGCCGATGCGTTGTTCGAGTGGTGCCGTAGCTTCCTTGGTGGTTTCGGTCTTGCCGCAGGGGCCAAGCCACCGTTGTCCGAAGAAGGGCTTGAGGCCTTACAGGACTTGGCCCGGCTGGGTCAGACCAGTGGCGAGGAGATCGACAGTGGCGACGAAGACGAGGAGGCGTTGGCCGAGATCGAGGAATTCGTGCGGGTGGCGGTGCTGCTGCTGCACAGCGACTGCGTCCTCGCTCCGCGTCACCGGCAGCGGTTGAACTGATGAAGCGGCTCACCGGGATTGGTGCAGCCGAATACGCGCGCCGGCGTCGACGGCTGATGGACATGGCCGGCGAGCAGGCCATCTTGGTGTTGCCGAGCGCGCCGGAGCGCGTGCGCAGTCACGATACCCATTATCCGTACCGCCAGGATTCGGACTTCTGGTATCTGTGCGGATTTCCGGAACCAGAGGCGGTCCTGGTGTTGGTGCCCGGACGCCGTCATGGCGAGGTGCTGCTGTTCTGCCGCGAGCGCGACCCCGAGCGCGAAGCCTGGGACGGCCCGCGTGCCGGCCAGGAAGGCGCGGTGGCCCACTATGGCATGGACGATGCCTACCCGATCGAGGATCTCGACGACATCCTGCCTGGTCTGCTGGAAGGTCGCTCGCGGGTCTACTATCACTTCGGCCGCGACGTCGATTTCGATCTCAAGCTGATCGGCTGGGTCAAGCGCGTGCGCGAGCAGGTGCGGCATGGCGCTCAGTTGCCGCACGAGTTCCTGGAACTGGGCCACTTGCTGCATGAGCAGCGCCTGTTCAAGTCGCGCGAGGAGATCGCGTTGATGCAGGTGGCCGCCGACCTGAGTGTGGCCGGACACCGCGCGGCGTGGCGGGTGGCGCGGTCCGGAGTGCACGAATACCAGTTGCAGGCCGAGATCGAACACGCGTTCCGTGCAGGTGATGCCTGTCCCGCCTACGCCAGCATCGTCGGCAGCGGCAGTAACGCCTGCGTGCTGCACTACCGCGCCAATGCCGCGCGCCTGCGCGACGGCGATCTGGTCCTGATCGATGCGGGCGCCGAGTACCGTGGCTATGCCGCCGACATCACCCGCACCTTTCCGGTCAACGGCCGCTTCAGCGCCGAACAACGCGCGCTGCACGATTTGGTTGGCGCCGCCCACGCGGCGGCGCTGGCGCAGGCGCGGCCGGGCGTCGCATACGAGGCCGGGCATCTGGCCGCAGTGCAGGTGCTCACCGAAGGTCTGCTGCGGCTGGGTTTGCTCAAGGGCAGCCTGGAGCAGAATCTGGAGAGCGGCGACTATCGGCGTTTCTACCGGCACAAGACCGGGCACTGGCTGGGGCTGGACGTGCACGACGTCGGCGACTACAAACTGGCTGGTGCATCGCGCCTGCTGGAGCCGGGCATGGTGTTCACCATCGAGCCTGGGCTATACGTCGCCCCCGACGATCAGGAGGTGCACGCGAAGTGGCGTGGCATCGGCATTCGCACCGAGGACGACGTGCTGATCATCGACGACGGCCACCGCGTGCTGACCGACGCGCTGCCGCGCAGTGCCGAGCAGATCGAAGCGGTGATGGCGGCGGATTGATCCAGCGCATGCGCCGCGTTTGACCGGTGCGGTGGTTCAGGCCGCCGCGAACGCCGGGCGCGTCAGATTCTCCGGTTCGTCCTCGGTGCACACCACCTCGTCCTCGATGCGGATGCCGCCGTAGGGCTTGAAGTGCTCCACCCGTGCCCAGTCCACGCTGTTGGCGTGTTTGGTCTGTTTCAGCGCCTCCAGCAGCATGTCGATGAAGTACAGGCCGGGTTCGATCGTGACCACCATGCCCGGTTCGAGTGTGCGGGTCATGCGCAGGTACGGGTGGCCGTCGGGCCGCTCGATGCGCCCGCCTTGGTCGCTGGCGGCGAAACCACCAACATCGTGGACTTGCAGGCCGATCGGATGACCGAGGCCGTGCGGGAAGAAGGTGGCGCTGACGCCGCTGACGCCGCTGGCGACGGCGGCTTCCGGCGATACCGTGAGCACGCCGAAGTCTTTCAATACGCCCATCAGCGCCAGGTGTGCGTCCAGATGCAACTGCGCGTAGTCCACGCCGGCGCGCACGTTCTGGCCCATGCGCTGTTGCGCGGTGTCCACCGCATCGATCAACGCCTGGAATTCGCTGCTGGTGTCGGCGGCGTAGGTGCGGGTGATGTCGCTGGCGTAGCCGTGTGCGCTGGCGCCGGCGTCGATCAGCAGGCTGTGCAGCGGCGTCGGCGTCTGTCGTTGCAGCTCGGTGTAATGCAGCACGGCGCCGTGCTCGTTCAGTGCCACGATGTTGCCGTAGGGCAGTTCGGTCGCGTCCTGGCCGACGGCGGCGCAATAGGCCATGTGGATCTCGAACTCGCTGCGGCCTTCGCGGAACGCCGCTTCGGCGGCGCGGTGGCCGCGCACCGCCAGTTGCTGCGCCTGACGCATCAGCGCCAGTTCGTAGGTCGTTTTGTAGGCGCGGTGGTAGTCCAGATAGTCCAACACCACCTGCGGATTGTTGGGAATGTAATCGCCGAGTGCGCTGTGCGGTTCGCCGAGAATCGCGCAGCGCGTTGGCGTTGGTAGCAGTGCCAGTGCTTCTTCCGGGCTGCGGATGATGTGGATGTCGCAATGCTCCACCCACCAGCCGTTGGGTGCCGCCGGCACTGCGTGCCAGTAGTCGTGTGGTTGGTGGAAGATGACTTGCGGTCGCTGTCCCGGGGTGTACACCAGCCAACTGTTCGGCACTCGGGTGAGCGGTAGCCATGCCTTGAACTGTGGATTCACCGCATAGGGATAGTCGCGGTCGTCGAATGCCTGGTAATGCAGGTTGCCGCTGGGCACCACCAGGTGCTCGCTGCGGCCTTCGCGGAACGCCGCTTCGGCGGCGCGGTGGCCGCGCACCGCCAGTTGCTGCGCCTGACGCATCAGCGCCAGTTCGTAGGTCGTTTTGTAGGCGCGGTGGTAGTCCAGATAGTCCAACACCACCTGCGGATTGTTGGGAATGTAATCGCCGAGTGCGCTGTGCGGTTCGCCGAGAATCGCGCAGCGCGTTGGCGTTGGTAGCAGTGCCAGTGCTTCTTCCGGGCTGCGGATGATGTGGATGTCGCAATGCTCCACCCACCAGCCGTTGGGTGCCGCCGGCACTGCGTGCCAGTAGTCGTGTGGTTGGTGGAAGATGACTTGCGGTCGCTGTCCCGGGGTGTACACCAGCCAACTGTTCGGCACTCGGGTGAGCGGTAGCCATGCCTTGAACTGTGGATTCACCGCATAGGGATAGTCGCGGTCGTCGAATGCCTGGTAATGCAGGTTGCCGCTGGGCACCACCAGGTGCTCGAAGGCACCGCGCGCCAGCGCTGTGTCGTGTCGCACCGCGCGCCAGCGCTGTGTCGGCGCGGTGCGACAGCGTGCGCAGATGGTTGGCGTACAGGGCACTGAGGGTGTGCTGGAGCATGGGCAGAACTCGGTCGGCGTGGATCAACGAGGACGCAGTGTGCCGCAATTCAGTGGTGGGGATTCGGTGACTTGCGACTAAGAATGGCGAACAAAGCGACGGCGTCGCCGCCGGACGGGTGCGGGCAGTGCTCGGAATCCTCATGTGCCGTCTGTACATGGCGGTTGCTGCGCGCGGTCCGTACCCAACCGGGCCGCGACTGGCGAGGTTTTTTTAGCCACTTTAAGACCACCGATGGCGTCGCATAAAGACGCAAGTCGCCGCTTCTGCACGTGTCGTGGAGTATGGAATGGACAGGTCAGCCGTTGGGCTCGGCGTTGTTGACCCATTGTCGTAACAGATCGCGGTGCGCGGCGGAGATGGTGAGAAAGCAGAAGCCTGTCCAGGCATGGCCTGGCGTGTGCGAGGCTTCGCTCCACAACAGGTGTGCGCCCACGTCGATCTGCACCTGACGATCGGTTTGCGGCATCGTGAAGCGCAATTGGTACAGCGCGTCGTCATGCAAGTGGGTCGATGCCAGCAGCAGCATGCCGTGTTCGGACACATTGCCGAGGCGGCCGATCACTACCTCTTCCATCATGTCCAGGACCGGCACCATGTCCGGCACCGGGCGGCGCGGCGAGCGACGGGCTTCGGCGATCATACGTCCTCCACGGAGATATTCGACGCAATCGCGCCAGCGAGAGTTCTCAGCGTGTGCATGGCCGCTTGCCAGGCACGGTCGATCAAGCGTGTACGGTTTCCGGTGATGATGCTTACCTGGCCCCGCGCCAATAGTCTGGCGAGTCCATCCAGCGAGTAATCGGCGGTTTTTTGTCCGCGTTGATTGACGAACAACGCGCGTTCTGTGGACGTGCTGTACCACGACAAACGCTGTCGTTTCGGGTTGTGCTGCTGGTCGGTGACGAACACGAACCATGTGCCGAACGGCAGGCTGCGCAGATGCTCGTAGGCTGCTTGTTCGTCCACGGTGCGTGGCGGTAACGGCGGCTCATTGTCTTCGCTCTGCACGCCAACACGCGCGCGCAACTGTGGCGTGGTGTCAGATCCCGGTAGCAGCGCCGATGTCTCGGCCGCCCCTGGCGTGGAAAGAATGCGGGCGATGGCCGCAGCCTCGTCCTGGTGATAGCCGACCTGCAGCAAAGCGTTGCACACAGCATCGGTCAGAGCAGTGTCGGGTGCCTCATCGGTGCGGCAGGTGATCTCGGCGATGCGTGCGCTGAGCCGCTCGCGTTCGCGCCACGCATCGGAGTCTTCGCCTTGGCGCAGCAGCGTCAGCACCAGCACGTCGGACCATGCCTGTTGCAAGAGGGTCTGCACCACGTATGGCGGTTGCCAGGCATTGCACAGTCGCTCCAGGCTGTGGCCGGTCGTCTGCTTGGCCAGCGCCAGCCGTTCCTTGCCACGTGCCGCTTCGATGTGCCGGCGTTCGGCGATCTCCGCCTTGTGTGCCAGGGTGCGGCAATGTGCCTGGATTTCTTGGTATGCCTGTTCGAAGACTGTGACATTGCCTTCGTATTCCTCGACGACCCGATCCACGGTTTTGTTCAACTTCAGTAGCAACGGTGCATCGACGTCCTCGTCGCCGAGCCAGAGCAGGCTGGATTCGGCCACCGCATTGAGTAGTTCGCGTGCTGGATGCCGGTCGCACACGAAGAGCGTGGGATCCTGCAGCGCTGCGCGTACCAGCGGCACCTGTAAGCGTTCCAATAGCAATGCTGCTGGCGTACCGCTGCGTACCTCGCGCTCGATTTCGCCGTACAACAGGGCGAGCAGATCGAAGATGTCGGCATCCTGGCAGGCCAGCGTGGCCTGCGGACCGTGTGCGCTGCGCAAGACGTTCGATAGTGCCGCCTGCACGTCGCGGATATGGCGACGTCCGCGCAACCCACCCATGGTGCTGTGCGCTGGCGGCTGCGCTTGAAGTTCGCCCAGTGCTTGCAACAGCGTGGTGGTTGCAATGGTGAGCGTCTCGGCTTGGGGCGCGTCGGTCTGCGCGGGGCGGATGGCGGCGATTGGATCGGCCGCCGATATGGCCGTGACAGGGGCGGCATTCCTGCGTGCCGCCATGAGCAAGCGGCGCAGCGTGGTCAGCTCGACCGGTGCATCGAGCGTGTTTGCTGGCGTCACCGTTGCGATCGGTGCGGCGATCGCGCGGTCCTCTGTCGTGATCGCATTGCTGTGAGGATGGCTTGCCGCTCGCGTCTGAGCGATGACCGGATGGGGGGGGGCGGGTGTACGTGCTGCGCTGCGCGCGGCGACCGCTGCTGTGGGCGAGGACGTGCGCGTGGGGTAGGGCCGGTAGACCAGTCCAGGCAGTACGCCTGCGTCCGTGAGCAGGTCATTTGCCCGTTCCACGATGGTGGCGTAATGCGTCAGGACATGGCGCTCGAACGCGCGGTATAGGGCCAGTTGTGCGTCCAGCCCCATCTGCAGTTGCTTGCCGGCCTCGCGCAGTATCCGGCACAGCGCCTGCGGTCCCATTGGCAGGTGTTCGACCTCGAACGCGGGACGCGCGGCGAGTACGCCGAAGCGGTGGCCGAGCAGTTGCAATGGAATATGGGTGCGGATCGCCTCGCGTCGGGCAATCTCGTGCAGCACGATGTTGCGGTCGATATCCACGTCGCAGACCAAACTCAGGGCCTGGGTTGCCGCCTTGGTCGTGGTGGACTGCTCCGACTGAACGCTCGCCGCAGTGCTGCGAATCGTGGCCAGCGCGGTTTCCAGTTGCGCTCGGAACAGTGGGACGAAGTGCGCGCGTTGTGCACGCAGGTTCTGCGCATCCTGATGGCTGTCTTGCCGCAACTGGCAGTTGTGCGCGTGTTCGGCTTGGTCGAACAGTGCTCGCTCCAGTTCGTCCAGGGTTGCTTGTAGTGGCGACTCCAGCGACTGCCGCAACAGCGCGTTCAGACATGTCAGCAGATGACGCACGCGCGCTGGTAAGACGACGCTAGCAAGCGTCGCCGGGGGACCCGACAAGATTGCAGACAGGGGCATCCTGTGACCGTCGTTTTTTACCGAGGGGGGTATGTAACACGTTTCTGCCGACACAACCATGCCGGCGGCGGTCGGTTCAGGGCATGAATAGGGCGATGACGTCGTTGGTGAAACGCCGCCCTAGTTCGGTTGGTATCACCTTGTCATCTTCCAACTGCAGCCATTGGCGTGCCTGCGCCTGTTGCAGTGCCGAGGCAATGCTGGCCGGTGCGAGCCCGGTACGCGCGGTGAAATCGCGCAGCGCGAAACCGTGGTTCAGGCGTAGCGCGTTAAGCATGTATTCGAACGGGCGTTGCTTTGGCTCGATCCAGTCCTCGCCGCCGATCGCGGCCGGCGTTCCAGCTGCGTCCATGAAGGCTTGAGGATGCTTGTGCTTCCAACGGCGCAGGATGCGCTGTTCGGCGCCGGAGCTGATCTTGCCGTGGGCGCCGGCGCCGATGCCGAGGTAGTCGCCGAAGGTCCAGTAGTTGAGGTTGTGCGCGCAGCGCGCGCCAGCGCGTGCATAGGCGCTGACTTCGTACTGTGCGTAGCCGGCGGCGGCCAGCAGCGCCTGGCAGTGTTCCTGCATGTCCCAGGCGGCGTCGTCCTCGGGAATGCCCTGCGGCGGCCGTGCTGCGAACAGTGTGTTCGGCTCCAGGGTGAGCTGGTAGTGGCTGATGTGAGTCGGCTGTAGTGCCAGCGCCCGCGCCACGTCGGTCTCGGCCTCGGCCAGGGTCTGCTGTGGCAGTGCGTACATCAGATCCAGGTTGAGGTTGACGTAGCCGGCGTCCTGCGCCAGCTTCACCGCGCGCTCGGTTTCGGCGCTGTCGTGGATGCGGCCCAGGCGCTGCAGGGCCGCATCGTCGAAGCTCTGGATGCCGAAGCTGAGTCGGTTGACCCCGGCGGCGAGATAACGGTCGAAACGGCCGTGTTCGGCGGTGCCCGGATTGGTCTCCAGGGTGATCTCCAGGCCCGGCGCGAAGCGCAGGCGTGCGCTCGCCGCCTCCAGAAAACGCGCGATGGCCTCGGGTGGGAACAGGCTGGGGGTACCGCCGCCGAAGAACACGCTGTGCACCACCCGGCCCCACACCAGCGGCAGATCCTGGTCGAGGTCGCGGATCAGCGCGTCCACATACGCATCGAATGGCAGCGCGCCTTTGGCCGCATGCGAGTTGAAATCGCAGTACGGACATTTGCGCACGCACCACGGCAGGTGGACGTACAGCGACAGCGGCGGCGGCAATAGCCGCGGCGCGACGTCGTGCGCGCGGTGATCCGTGCCCGACGCATCGGATGGGGGCTGCTGGTGGTCGTGCGACATGGCCAATGAGTCAGACGTCAGTGCGACACCAGTTCGGTCAGCCGCTGCTTGAGTTGCCGCAGTGCGATGGCGCGATGGCTGATGCGGTTCTTCAACGCGAGCGACATTTCTGCGGCGGTCCGACCATGCTCGGGATCGAAGAATACCGGGTCGTAGCCGTGTCCGCCGTTGCCGGCGCGGGCCTGGGCGATGCGCCCGCGCCAGCGACCCTCGACCAGCAATGGCTGTGGATCCTCGGCGTGCCGCATCAGCACCAACACGCAGTAGAAATGCGCGCCGCGCTGTGCGTCCGGCACCTCGCGTAGGGCGTGCAGCAGTTTGTCGATGTTGCCCTGCGCATTGCCGTGTTCGCCCGCGTATCGCGCCGAGTACAGGCCCGGCGCGCCGTGCAGCGCGTCCACGCAGATGCCCGAGTCGTCGGCCAGTGCCGGCAGCCCAGTGAGGCGGGCGGCATGGCGCGCCTTGAGCAGCGCGTTCTCGATGAAGGTCAGGCCGGTCTCCTCGGCATCGTGCACGCCGAGTGTGGATTGCGCGAGCAACTCCACACCGACATCGTCGAGCAGGGCGTGCAGCTCTTCGAGTTTGCCAGCGTTGCTGCTGGCCAGGACCAGTTTCATGGTGTCGGCTCCATTGGCTCCCAGACTGTGCCGTCGACAGCGCACAACGCCGCGACGATCAATCTGACGTTGGCGATGTGCGGATTCATTGCGCCAGCACGGTGCGTTGCGCCGCCAGCAGCTCGCCAATGCCGCGCTCGGCCAGACCGAGCAGTGCATCCAATTCGTCGCGGCGGAACGCATGGCCTTCGGCGGTGCCCTGTAGTTCGATGAAGCCGCCGCCATCGTTCATCACCACGTTCATGTCGGTATCGCAGTCGCTGTCCTCGGCGTAGTCCAAGTCCAGTACGGGAACGCCACGGTAGATGCCGACCGACACGGCGGCGACCGCGCCGAGCACCACGGGTTTTTTCAATTCCCCGCGCTGGCGCAGCCAGTTCACCGCGTCCACCAGGGCCACGTAAGCGCCGGTGATGGCGGCGGTGCGGGTGCCGCCATCGGCTTGCAGTACATCGCAGTCCAGGGTGATGGTGCGCTCGCCCAACGCGTTGCGATCCACGCATGCGCGCAACGCGCGACCGATCAAGCGCTGAATCTCCAGCGTGCGACCGCCTTGCTTGCCGCGTGCGGCTTCGCGTTCGGAGCGCGAGTGCGTGGCGCGGGGGAGCATGCCGTATTCGGCGGTGACCCAGCCTTCGCCCTTGCCACGCAGAAAGCCAGGCACGCGGTGTTCGACGCTGGCGTTGCACAGCACGCGGGTGTCGCCGAAGCTGACCAGGACCGAGCCCTCGGCGTGACGGGTGAACGCGCGCTCGATGCGGACCGGGCGCAATTGCTCGGCCGTGCGGCCGCTGGGACGGGAAAAAGACATGCAGGGAATCCGGGAGTGTCGTGAGGCCGTGCGCGGCGAGGCAGGAACGGGCGCTGGAGTGGGTGATGGAGGTTGAGGTGAGGACGAAGCGGGCTGGGGGCGTCATGCACTTCGGGCGCATACCAGCCAGCGTCAGCATCGAGGGTATAGCGTCGTTGAAGGTCAACGCGGCTCGCCTCGAAGGACATGACGAGCGCTAGGGTAACATTCGTGCTTTGTTCGCACGGGAACTTCGCATGATTCGCAGCATGACCGCCTTCGCTGGCGCCGAGCGCATCACGCCCTGGGGCACGTTGGGGTGCGAGCTGCGTTCGGTCAATCACCGGTTTCTGGAGGTGGGCGTGCGCTTGCCGGAGGAACTGCGTGCGCTGGAGCCGCAACTGCGCGAGCGCGTGGCCGCGCGCATCAGTCGCGGCAAACTGGACTTGATGCTGCGTCTGCGCGCGCCGGACACGGCGCAAACGTTGGTGGTGAACGACACGCTGGTCGAGCAGTTGGGCATACTCGCGCAGCGGCTCGGCGTGCGGTTCCCGCAGTTGCGGGTGCAGTTCGTCGACCTGTTGCAACTGCCCGGCGTGTTGCAGGGGCAGGTGGTGGACCCGGCGCTGTTGCAGGCGCAGGCGTTGGAATTACTGGACGAGGTGCTGGCCGAATTCGTTGCCGCGCGCGAGCGCGAGGGCGGCAAGCTGGCCGCCGTAATTGTCGAGCGGGTGGACGCGGTGGAGCGTGTCGCCGGCGAGGTGCGCACCTTGATTCCGGCCATTCGTGATGGCCAGCGCGCCAAGTTGGCTGCGCGTCTGGCCGACTTGTCGCATCCGGTCGATCCGGGCCGGGTGGAGCAGGAGCTGGTGCTGTGGCTGCAAAAACTCGATGTGGACGAGGAACTGGATCGGCTCGGCAGCCACATCAAGGAATTGCGCCGGGTGCTGCGGCAACCGGAACCGGCTGGGCGGCGCCTGGATTTCCTGTTGCAGGAATTCAACCGCGAAGCCAATACGCTGGGTTCCAAATCGGTGGATAGCCGCACTTCCAACGCCGCGGTGGAACTGAAAGTGTTGATCGACCAGATCCGCGAACAGGTGCAAAACCTGGAATAGAAAGACGACTGGTGATATCGCGGTGCCGCCGTTTTGCGACGGCTCCATCCAATCCCGGTAGCATATCCGCCCCGTGGGGATGGCCCGCGGGCCGTTCGCGACTCCATCTTCTCAATCGAATCCTGACCCTATGCGTGGCACCCTCTACATCGTCGCGGCCCCTTCCGGTGCCGGCAAGAGCAGCATCGTCAATGCGACCCTGGCGCGTGACCCGCAGATCGCGTTGTCGATCTCGTTCACCTCGCGCGCGCCGCGCCCGGGCGAGCGCCATGCCGAGCACTATCACTTCGTCACCGCCACGCAGTTCCAGGGCATGATCGAGGCCGGCGATTTTTTCGAATACGCCAGCGTGCATGGCGATTGGAAGGGCACCGCGCGGCAATCGGTGGAGCCGCAGTTGGCCGCCGGTCGCGATGTGCTGCTGGAGATCGACTGGCAAGGCGCGCGTCAGGTGCGCGCCAAGGTGCCCGACGCGGTCAGCGTGTTCATTCTGCCGCCGTCGCGGCAGGCGCTGGAGCAACGCATGCGCAAGCGCGGCCAGGACAGCGAGGCGGTCATCGCGCAGCGGCTGGCCGCCGCGCGCGAGGAGATGTCGCACTACGCCGATTTCGACTACGTCATCGTCAACGAGCATTTCGATACAGCGGTGGACGAGATGTGCGCGATCTTCGTCGCCAGCCGCTTGCGCCGCTTGCCGCAACAGCAGCGTCATGCCGGGCTGATCGCGACGCTCTTGCAGGAATCGCCAACTGGCTGATTCCAAAGGAAACTGAATGGGGTGAGGTTGATTCCGGGCCGGTGCCGCCCTACAATCGCCACCCTTTCCCTCATTCCAACGCGTGGCCGTCGCCGGCCCGCCGGGAGCCCGCATGGCCCGCATCACCGTAGAAGATTGCCTGGAAGTTGTGAACAACCGTTTCGAACTGGTCATGATGGCGTCCAAGCGCGCCCGCCAGCTTGCCAACGGCGTGCAGGCCACCCTCGACAACACCGAGTCGTCCGACAAGCCTACCGTGCTGGCATTGCGCGAAATTGCCGCGCGCAAGATCGACAATGCGCTGATCGATCAAGTCGAGAAAGCCGAACGCGAGCGCGCCGAGCGCGAGGCGCTGGAATGGGCCGCCGCCGAGGTCGTTGCCGACGAGGACATGTCCAAGAACGACGATTGATCGCGCCGCCGCGCTGTGATCGTTCGACCAGCAGCCCGCATCCGCGGGCTGTTTCGTTTCTCCGGTTTGCCGTCCACGCGCCGCTGGCATAGTCTTTGCCAATGAACCCCGGTCCCCCCGTCCAGGTCGCCAGCGCTGCGCCTTCACCAGTCGATGGGTCAGTCCCCGACTACGTCCTGCAACTCGAGCGCAGCGCCAGTTATCTGCCCGTTGAGCAAATACCGTTGCTGCGCCGCGCGTGGGAAGTCGGTGCGTCCGCGCATGCCGGGCAGACCCGCAAGTCGGGCGAGCCGTATATCACGCATCCGGTGGCAGTGGCCGGGGTGTTGGCCGAGTTGGGCCTGGACGTGGAGGCGCTGATCGCGGCCATCTTGCACGACACCATCGAGGACACGCCATTGACGCGCGCCGAGCTGGCCGCCGAGTTCGGCGAAGCGGTTGCCGAACTGGTCGATGGCGTCACCAAGCTGGACAAACTCAAGTTTCGCGACCGTCAGGAGGCGGCCGCGGAGAGCTTCCGTAAAATGCTGTTGGCGATGTCGCGCGACCTGCGCGTGATCATGATCAAGCTCGCCGACCGCCTGCATAACATGCGCACGCTCGGCGCGCAGAGCGCCGAGGCGCGTGGTCGTATCGCCCGTGAGACCCTGGAAATCTACGCGCCGATCGCGCAGCGTCTGGGCATGAGCTTGATGAAATCCGAGTTGCAGAACCTCGGGTTTCGCGCGCTGCATCCGTGGCGCCACGCGATCATCGAGAAACATATCCGCAGCCAGCCGGTGGTACGCCGCGAGTCGATGACCCTGGTGGAAGTGCAGTTGTCCCAGCGCTTGGCCAAGGAAGGGTTGGAGCACCGTCTGGTCAGCCGGATCAAGACCCCGTGGAGCATCTACAACAAGATGCGCGACGAGAACAAATCCTTCGATCAGGTGATGGATGTGTTCGGCTTTCGCCTGGTGTTGCGCGGTGTATCCGATTGCTATCACGCGCTTGGCGCGGTGCATGCCACGTTCAAACCGCTGGATGCGCGTTTCCGCGATTTCATCGCCATTCCCAAGGCCAATGGCTACCAGTCGTTGCATACGGTGTTGTTCGGTCCCTACGGCTCGCCCATCGAGGTACAGATTCGCACCGAGGAGATGGACCTGATTGCCGAACGCGGTGTCGCCGCGCACTGGACCTACAAATTCGGCGGTGACTCGCCCAACAACGCGCAAAGCCGCGCGCACGCCTGGATCGTCGAGTTGATCGAATCTCAGCGTGCCGCCGGCTCCTCGCTGGAGTTTCTGGATAACGTCAAAGTCGATCTGTTTCCGGACGAAGTGTATCTGTTCACGCCCAAGGGCAAGATCCTGGCATTGCCGCGCAATTCCACTGCACTGGATTTCGCCTATGCCGTGCATACCGACGTCGGCAACCGCGCGGTGGCCTCGCGCGTGGATAAGAAGCTGGTGCCGCTGCGCACCAAGTTGGTCAGTGGGCAGACCGTGGAAGTGATCACCGCGCGTTCGGCCACGCCAAAACCGCAGTGGCTGGAATTCGTGGTCAGCAGCAAGGCGCGCACCGCGATCCGTCATCAGCTCAAGCAACTCGAACACGAAGATGCGGTGCAGCTTGGGCATCGCATGCTCGACCGTGCGTTGGAGGCGATGGACAGTGCGTTGGAGCGCCTGCCGAAGGGGCGCCTGGATTCGTTCCTCAGCGAGCATCGCTACCCGCGCCTGGAGGCGTTGCTGGCCGACATCGCGCTGGGTAACTGGATGCCGACCCAAGCCGCGCAGGCGTTGATGGCCTATGCCGAGTTGCGTGGCGGCGGCCATTCCAAGCACTCGCAGGAAAAGATCCTGATCAACGGGACCGAGCGCGGCGTGGTCAGCTTCGCCAATTGTTGCCAGCCGATTCCCGGTGACGAGATCATGGGGTATCACACCGCCGGCAAGGGTATCGTGGTGCACCGCCTGGATTGCCCGAACCTGGCCGAACTGCGCAAGTCGCCCGAGCGCTGGGTGCCGATCGATTGGGACGCCAGTGTCATCGGCGATTACGACACTTCTTTGGTGGTGGACGTGGAAAACCGCACCGGCGTGCTGGCGCAACTGGCGGCGGCGATCGCGCAGAGCCAATCCAACATCGAGCGCGTGGACTACCTGGACCGCGATTTCAATGCGGCGGTGCTGCGTTTCAATATTCAGGTGCGCGACCGCAATCACCTGGCCGAAGTGATGCGCCGGTTGCGACGTCTGAGTGCAGTGCAGAGCGTGCGCCGCCAGTAAATTCCAGATGCGGAGATGCGGATTTTCCGCGAGCGCGTGGCACGCGTATCGTGTGGGGCGTAGGCCCCGCGTCCCGGCTAAACTAGGCGGAAATTTCCCTTCCTTGGAGTGGACATGTCTCGCCAGATCATCCAGACCGACCGTGCCCCGGCGGCCATTGGCCCGTATTCGCAGGCCGTGCGTGCCGGCAACACCGTGTATTTCTCCGGGCAGATCCCGCTGGATCCGGCGACGGGCGAAATCGTCGCTGGCGACATCGCCGCGCAGGCGCGGCGCGCGTTCGACAACTTGCAGGCGGTGGCTGAGGCGGCGGGCGGTTCGCTGGCGCGCATCGTGCGGCTGGGTCTGTATCTCACCGACCTATCGCAGTTCGCGCAGGTCAATGCGGTGATGCAGGAGTACTTCCAGGCACCGTTTCCCGCGCGCTCCACGATTGAGGTCTCGGCCCTGCCAAAGGGAGCGGGTTTCGAGGTGGATGCGGTGATGGTGCTGGACTGACCAGCGCCCGTGTCGCCTGTGCAGGTTCCGCCGCCGGCGCTGTCTGCGGCAGGGCAGGCGGCGCTGACGACGCTGCCCGGCGTCGGTCCCAAACTGGCGGAAAAATTCGCCGCGCGTGGTCTGTCCACGGTGCAGGATCTGTGGCTGCACCTGCCGCTGCGCTATGAGGATCGCACTCAACTGACCGCGGTGGCCGCGCTGCAGCCTGGGGTGCCCGCACAGGTGGATGTGCGGGTGCAGGCGGTGGATCGCGGTTTTCGCTACCGGCCGATGCTGCGTGTCGCGGTGGCCGATGCCTCGCATGGCACGTTGGTGTTGCGCTTTTTCCAGTTCCGCGCGGCGCAGGCGGCACAGTTCGTGGTTGGCGCGCGTTTGCGTGCTTTCGGTACGCCCAAGCCAGGTCAGCATGGGCTGGAGTTCGTGCATCCAAGTTATCAGTTCCTCGGCGAAGACGAGAACGTGGCGCTGGGCGATCGTCTGGATCCGGTGTATCCGGTGGTGGAAGGGGTCGGTCCGGCGACCCTGCGCCGACTGATCGGCCAAGCACTTGATCGCCTGCCCCAAGACGCGTCGCTGGAACTGCTGCCACCGGCGCTGCTGGCCGAACTGGACTTGCCATCCTTGCGTCACGCGTTGCTGGTCGCGCATCGGCCGCCACCGCAGGCCGATCTCGCTGCGCTGGCGGCGGGTCTGCATCCGGCGCAGCAGCGGCTGGTGCTGGAAGAGTTGCTCGCGCACCACCTGAGCCTGCGTCGCCAGCGGATCGCCTTGCAGCGGCAGCCAGCGCCGTCGTTGCGTAGCCGCGGGCTGTTGGTCAAGCGCCTGCAGCAGTCGTTGCCGTTCCAGCTCACCGGCGCGCAGTTGCGGGTGTTCGCGCAGATTCGCGCCGATCTGGAGCAGCCGGCGCCGATGTTGCGGCTGGTGCAGGGCGATGTCGGCAGCGGCAAGACCGTGGTCGCGGCGTTGGCTGCGATGCTGGCGGTGGAAAAGCGCAAGCAGGTGGCGCTGGCGGCACCGACCGAACTGCTCGCCGAGCAGCATCTGACGAATTTGCGCGCCTGGCTGGAGCCGCTGGGAGTAAGCGTTGCCTGGCTGGCCGGCAAGGTCACCGGCAAGGCGCGCAGTACGGTATTGGCGCAGATCGCCTCGGGCCAGGCGCAGGTGGTGGTCGGTACGCATGCGTTGATGCAGGCGGCTGTGACATTCCACGATCTGGCGCTGGCCATCGTCGACGAACAGCACCGCTTTGGCGTGCACCAGCGTTTGGCGTTGCGCGACAAGGGCGCCTCGGGCGCGGGCGTGCCGCACCAATTGGTGATGACGGCCACACCGATCCCGCGCACGTTGGCGATGGCCGCCTACGCCGATCTGGATGTCTCGGCGATCGATGAATTGCCGCCGGGGCGCACGCCGGTGCAGACCATCGTGCTCAATGCCGAGCGTCGTCCTGAGTTGGTGCAGCGCATTCGCGTCGCCTGCGCCGAAGGGCGTCAGGCCTATTGGGTGTGCACGTTGATCGAGGACGCCGAGGAGGGGGGGGCATCCGCGCAGGCCGGTGTCGGCAATCGGCTCGAGGCCACTGCAGCGCAGGCCACGTTCGAGACATTGTCGGCGCAATTGCCGGAGCTACGCGTGGGTCTGGCTCATGGACGCATGAAGTCCTCGGAAAAACAGGCCGCGATGCGCGCGTTCAAGCAAGGCGAGATCGACCTGCTCGTCGCCACCACGGTGATCGAAGTGGGCGTGGACGTGCCCAACGCCTCGCTGATGATCATCGAAAACGCCGAACGTCTCGGGCTGGCCCAACTGCACCAGTTGCGTGGTCGGGTCGGGCGCGGTGCGGCTGCTTCCAGTTGCGTGTTGATGTACCAGGCGCCGCTGTCGGCGATGGCGCGGCAGCGGCTGGAAACCATGCGTCAGACCAACGATGGTTTCGTCATTGCCGAAAAGGACCTGGAATTGCGAGGTCCTGGCGAGTTGTTGGGGACTCGCCAGACTGGTCTGGCGGCGTTTCGCGTGGCCGATCTTGCGCGTGATGCGGGATTGCTGCCGCGTGTGCATGCGTTGGCCGATCGGCTACTGGATACATCGCCTGCACTTGCCGACCGCATCGTCGCACGTTGGGTCGGTGGCGCAGTGCGGTTCGTGGCGGCTTGATGGGTAGCTCAGAATCCGGACTTCTCGGCTAGAGCGTGTGATGAACTTTGAAGGATGCTAGCGGCGTTGCTGAGCATGAGAGCGGTTAAATACGACGAAGTGCAGACCAGTCAGAGTTTCTGGCAAGTGCTCGTTGTCGCGTGACGTAGAATCGAGCGTAGGTCATTGACGATCGCTTCAAAGCAGCCTGCTTGCAGCCATCATTGCGTCTGCTAGTGGTCGCCTCCCATGGCGTGAAATCGTTGTGCAGCAGACGCCAGTTTTGCATGATGTGCAATGCCAGACTCGGTGTCCGAACGAATCAGCCAGCGATAGTGCATGCGCGACAAAATTCCTCTGTTGATCGATACCGATCCCGGTGTGGACGATGCGTTGGCTTTGTTGATGGCCTTCGCCGATAGGCGCCATGACGTGGTCGGCCTGACCGTTGTCGCGGGTAACGTTGGTCTGCAATACACGGTGCGTAACGCGCTGAAAGTGTGTGAGGTGGCGGGGCGCGAGGATGTGCCGGTGTTCGCAGGTTGTGCCGATCCCTTGCTGCATCCTGCAGTGGACGCGGCGCATGTGCATGGCATGGATGGGTTTGGCGATGTCGGCCTGGTGCCGGCGGCACGCGCTGCGCAAGCCGAACATGCGGCGCTGGCGATCCTGCGCCTGTCGCACCAGTATGCTGGTCGCCTGTTGCTGGTCGCGCTGGGCCCTCTGACCAATCTCGCGCTGGCGTTGAAACTGGATCCGACCTTGCCGCAGCGGCTACACCGCTGCGTGGTGATGTGTGGCGCGGTCACCTGCCACGGCAACATCACCCCGGTCGCGGAATTCAACATCGCCTTCGATCCGGAGGCGGCGCACATCGTGTTCTCCAGGTTTCCGCACATCGACGTCTGCGATTGGGAGGCGACCGTGGCGCATGGCCTGCCGTACATCGAGGTCGAACGATGGTTGGCTGCGGACAGCACCCAGGCGCGTTTCTACGAGGCAATCTCGCGCAAGACCCGGCATGACTCGGAGGATGCGCGCGGCGAGTGCTGGTATGCGGCCGATGCGTTGGCGATGGCCTGGGCGTTGCAGCCTGATGGTGCCGAGCAAGTGCAGTCGCGTCCGTTGCAGATCGAGCTCTCTGGTGCTCACACCCGTGGCGCGACCCTGGTCGACTGGCAACGGCGACTTGGCCGGCCCGATAACGCGGAGATATTGATCCGCTATGACCCATCTTGCTTCCTGGCCCAGGTTCGCGCGGCGCTTGGGGCGGCATGACGCAGCGTGATCGCATGGTCGGCCGAGGCGGGGCTTGCGTGGCTCGGCTGGCGCTCGCGGGCAACAGACACGTTGCGCCCAGGGCAGTAGCACTGCTATAGTTGCCCTCTTGTCCAGCAGCCACCTACGGTGCGAGCCCATGAAGGCCGACATCCATCCCCAGTATCGCGACGTCGTGTTTCACGATGTCACATCCGGTTTCAAGATTCTGACCCGTTCCACCATGTCCTCGAAAGAGACGATCAAGTGGGAAGATGGCGCGGAGTACGCACTCATCAAGGTCGAAATTTCTTCGGCGTCTCACTCGTTCTACACGGGTAAGAGCAAGATGATCGACACCAGTGGTCGTATCGACAAGTTCCAGAAGCGCTACGCGCGCTGATCGGAACGCTCGGTAGGTATGCGACGGCCGCGTTAAACGCCGAACGTCTCGGGCTGGCCCAACTGCACCAGTTGCGTGGTCGGGTCGGGCGCGGTGCGGCTGCTTCCAGTTGCGTGTTGATGTACCAGGCGCCGCTGTCGGCGATGGCGCGGCAGCGGCTGGAAACCATGCGTCAGACCAACGATGGTTTCGTCATTGCCGAAAAGGACCTGGAATTGCGAGGTCCTGGCGAGTTGTTGGGGACTCGCCAGACTGGTCTGGCGGCGTTTCGCGTGGCCGATCTTGCGCGTGATGCGGGATTGCTGCCGCGTGTGCATGCGTTGGCCGATCGGCTACTGGATACATCGCCTGCACTTGCCGACCGCATCGTCGCACGTTGGGTCGGTGGCGCAGTGCGGTTCGTGGCGGCTTGATGGGTAGCTCAGAATCCGGACTTCTCGGCTAGAGCGTGTGATGAACTTTGAAGGATGCTAGCGGCGTTGCTGAGCATGAGAGCGGTTAAATACGACGAAGTGCAGACCAGTCAGAGTTTCTGGCAAGTGCTCGTTGTCGCGTGACGTAGAATCGAGCGTAGGTCATTGACGATCGCTTCAAAGCAGCCTGCTTGCAGCCATCATTGCGTCTGCTAGTGGTCGCCTCCCATGGCGTGAAATCGTTGTGCAGCAGACGCCAGTTTTGCATGATGTGCAATGCCAGACTCGGTGTCCGAACGAATCAGCCAGCGATAGTGCATGCGCGACAAAATTCCTCTGTTGATCGATACCGATCCCGGTGTGGACGATGCGTTGGCTTTGTTGATGGCCTTCGCCGATAGGCGCCATGACGTGGTCGGCCTGACCGTTGTCGCGGGTAACGTTGGTCTGCAATACACGGTGCGTAACGCGCTGAAAGTGTGTGAGGTGGCGGGGCGCGAGGATGTGCCGGTGTTCGCAGGTTGTGCCGATCCCTTGCTGCATCCTGCAGTGGACGCGGCGCATGTGCATGGCATGGATGGGTTTGGCGATGTCGGCCTGGTGCCGGCGGCACGCGCTGCGCAAGCCGAACATGCGGCGCTGGCGATCCTGCGCCTGTCGCACCAGTATGCTGGTCGCCTGTTGCTGGTCGCGCTGGGCCCTCTGACCAATCTCGCGCTGGCGTTGAAACTGGATCCGACCTTGCCGCAGCGGCTACACCGCTGCGTGGTGATGTGTGGCGCGGTCACCTGCCACGGCAACATCACCCCGGTCGCGGAATTCAACATCGCCTTCGATCCGGAGGCGGCGCACATCGTGTTCTCCAGGTTTCCGCACATCGACGTCTGCGATTGGGAGGCGACCGTGGCGCATGGCCTGCCGTACATCGAGGTCGAACGATGGTTGGCTGCGGACAGCACCCAGGCGCGTTTCTACGAGGCAATCTCGCGCAAGACCCGGCATGACTCGGAGGATGCGCGCGGCGAGTGCTGGTATGCGGCCGATGCGTTGGCGATGGCCTGGGCGTTGCAGCCTGATGGTGCCGAGCAAGTGCAGTCGCGTCCGTTGCAGATCGAGCTCTCTGGTGCTCACACCCGTGGCGCGACCCTGGTCGACTGGCAACGGCGACTTGGCCGGCCCGATAACGCGGAGATATTGATCCGCTATGACCCATCTTGCTTCCTGGCCCAGGTTCGCGCGGCGCTTGGGGCGGCATGACGCAGCGTGATCGCATGGTCGGCCGAGGCGGGGCTTGCGTGGCTCGGCTGGCGCTCGCGGGCAACAGACACGTTGCGCCCAGGGCAGTAGCACTGCTATAGTTGCCCTCTTGTCCAGCAGCCACCTACGGTGCGAGCCCATGAAGGCCGACATCCATCCCCAGTATCGCGACGTCGTGTTTCACGATGTCACATCCGGTTTCAAGATTCTGACCCGTTCCACCATGTCCTCGAAAGAGACGATCAAGTGGGAAGATGGCGCGGAGTACGCACTCATCAAGGTCGAAATTTCTTCGGCGTCTCACTCGTTCTACACGGGTAAGAGCAAGATGATCGACACCAGTGGTCGTATCGACAAGTTCCAGAAGCGCTACGCGCGCTGATCGGAACGCTCGGTAGGTATGCGACGGCCGCGTTTTGTTGCGCGGCCGTTTTGCTATCCGGTGCGTGCGTTGTCACTTCGGCATGAATATGTCGGGGTCATTGTCAGGCTGTGCCCGGCGAGGATGCAACGCTGTGTCCCGCCGCCTCGCCTCTGTGCTGCTTCACGTATTTTGGTGGTGAGCAGGATGAGAGGCGCTACAAATGTTGCTGTGCGATAATGCCGCGATCCGTGGTAACTGCCGTGGACTTTCTTCACGCGTCTGTTCGCAATGTGCCGGACGGGCGCCTTCCATCGAGGAGCGCACACTGTGTCCGATCTTGATCAGGTCACGCTGAATGCCGGCGACACGTCGGTCGTTCTGCCGGTACTCAAGCCCACCTTGGGCAACGATTGCGTCGACGTTTCCAAGTTGACCAAAGAGACCGGTCTCTTTACCTACGATTCGGGTTTCACCGCCACTGCGAGTTGCAAGTCGGCGATCACCTACATCGACGGCGACAACGGCGTGCTGCTGTATCGTGGCTACCCGATCGAGCAGTTGGCCGAAAAGTCCAACTTCCTCGAAGTCGGCTATCTACTGATGAACGGCGAGTTGCCCAGCGCCGACGAATTCAAGAAGTTCGAACACGAAGTGACGCATCACACGATGATGCACGAGTCGCTGAAGAACTTTCTGGGTGGCTTCCGCCACGACGCGCACCCGATGGCGATGTTGGCCGGCTCAGTGGCCTCGCTGTCGGCGTTCTACCACGACACCCTCGACTTGAACGATCCGGAGCAACGGCGTCTGGCGGCGATCCGTCTGATCGCCAAGGTGCCGACGATCGCTGCTGCCGCCTATCGTTATTCGATTGGCTGGCCGATCCGCTATCCGCGCAACAATCTCGGTTATGTCGAGCGCTTCCTGCATCTGATGTTCGAGGTGCCGAGCGAGCAGTTGCAGATGAATCCGGTCGTGGCCAAGGCGCTGGATCTGCTATTCATCCTGCATGCCGACCACGAGCAGAACGCCTCGACCTCGACGGTGCGCCTGGTCGGCTCCACTGGCGCCAACCCGTATGCGTCGGTTGCTGCCGGCATCACCGCGTTGTGGGGTCCGGCTCACGGCGGCGCCAACGAAGCCGTGCTGAAAATGCTGGAGGAGATCGGCACTGCGGACAACGTCGAGAGCGCCGTGGCCAAAGCCAAGGACAAGAACTCCAGTTTCCGTCTGATGGGCTTCGGTCATCGCGTTTACAAGAACTTCGATCCGCGCGCCAAGATCATCCGCGAGATGACCCATAAGGTGCTGGGCGAACTGGGTGTCAACGATCCGCTGTTGGAAGTGGCGTTGAAGCTGGAAGAGGCGGCGTTGAAGGACGACTACTTCGTGCAGCGCAAGCTTTACCCGAACGTCGATTTCTATTCGGGCATCATCTACAAGGCGCTCAACATTCCGGTGGAGATGTTCACCGTCATGTTCGCCATCGCCCGGACCGTCGGCTGGGTGTCGCATTGGCTGGAGCAGCAGGTCGATCCAGAAATGAAGATTGGTCGTCCGCGGCAGATCTACACCGGTTACGACAAGCGCGATTACACCAGCGTCGGCAAGCGCTGATCCCAGCGTCGTTGCTGTGTGTCTCTGAAACGCCCCACATTGTGGGGCGTTTTTTTTGCCTCTCGCAGCAGCGAGCATTCGGTGCGAATGTTCCCCGCCAGGTGGGTTTTGCGCGGCCGGTGGGGCTTGCTGCGCGAGGCGATTGCGCCGGCGGTGCGGTCAGTCCAGCCGCTGACCCTCGGCGAGCTCTTGTTCGGTGAGTAATTGCCGCAACTGGCTTGCCGAAGCGCGCCGCATCGGCTTTTCGTCCACCTGCGATAGCGGCGCCTGGCGTAGCGCGTCGTAAGGCAGCACGGTCAGGTCGAAGGTCAGATCCTCGGCGCTGAACAGCCATACCGGGAAGTCCTCGCTGCGTTCCCGATCCAGGCGCAGCCGACGGCTGCGTAGTTCTGCCGGAATCCGTTGTTCCTCCAGAAAACGCGCCACCGCTTCCGCATCGTCGCTGTGCAATTGCAACTGCACGGGACTATTCGCATCGGCGGTACCGTCGTGCACTGGCCCGGTCAGGCGGGGGGCGAATGCGTGCAGAAACTCCATCGCGCGCAGTGCCGCCTCGCGCCGCCGACGCAGGCCATCGGCATGGCCGGGGCCGGCGAACAGGCGTTGGTGCTCGCGCAACGCCTCCTCGATTTCGCTGTTGCGTGGGAGCGAGGCGTTGTCGTGGATACCGAGGCGGGCGGCGGCTTTGCGTTTGGCTTGATGGAAGTCGCGGATGCCGCCTTCGGCCATCAGTCGTGCCGCTTCGTGTGCCAGTTGGCGGCGGCGTTCGTGCGTGCGTGTGCGGGCGTGTTGCAGAGCATGATCCATGACGCATCTCAACTCAGAGATTGGCCCGACTGTACAGCAGTTGCGCGAATATTCGGGTGCAGGCGCACCGCTATCGGATTCTGCTACTTGCGGCGAGTCTCACCGCTTGGCGGCGCCAGCGCTGACGGACGGCTGTCAGCGCTGGTTGCTGCGCAAGGCGAGCAGCCCAAGGTCAGAAGATGTCGAATGCGGCGTCGTTGGTCTTCTGGTTCTGCAGGCTCTCGTCCACTTGCTGGATGTGATCCATGTCTTCGGCCTTGATCCATTCGGTGGCGCCGTTGAGGGTGGCCTGGACCATGCCGGCCGGTGGATCGTTGCTGGCGATCGGTTGATCCTTCAGTGCGACGCGCATGTAGTCGATCCAGATCGGCAGCGCGGCCTTGCCACCGTATTCGCGATAGCCGAGCGAGCGGTAGTCGTCACGGCCGACCCAGACCGTACTCACGTAGGGGCCGCCGAAGCCGGAGAACCACGCGTCGCGGTGATCGTTGGTGGAGCCGGTCTTGCCGCCGACGTCCGCGCGGCCGAGAACCTTGGCGGGGGTGCCTGTGCCGCGTTGGACGACGTCGCGCATCATCGAGTTCATTTGGTAGGCGATGCGCTCGTCGATCACGCGTGGCGCGACCTTGGCTTGGGGATCGACGGCTGGCGTGGTTTGGGGGGCCGCAGGGCTTGCCGCCGTCGTCGCGTTCGACTTGGCTGCCGCTGGCGGTGCGGCGGCACCGAAGTTGAAGCCGTCGACTACTTGGCTGACCGGTGTCGCATGATTGCCGATGCCGCCGCAGCTACGGCACGCGGTCGCCGGGTGTTCCTGGAACAGCACGTGGCCGTCGCGATCGGTGACTTTGTCGATGATCCAGGTGTCCACGCGCGAGCCACCGTTGACGAAGGTCGCATAGCCGCGCGCCATCGATAGCGGGGTCAGCGATGCGGTACCCAGCGACATCGACAGGTTCGGCGGCAATTCGGCTTCCTGGAAGCCGAACTGGCTGATGTATTTGCGTGCGAAGTCCACGCCGATACTGTCCAGCAGTCGCACCGAGACCAGGTTGCGCGATTGCACCAGTGCTTCGCGCAGCCGCATCGGGCCGCGGAAGGCGCCGTCGTCGTTCTGTGGCGACCAGGTCTTGCCACGGCGGTCGCGGAACACCACGGGCGCGTCGAGCACGATCGAGGCCGGGTTGAAGCCTTTTTCGAACGATGCCGCGTACAGGAACGGCTTGAAGCTGGAGCCGGGCTGGCGTCGCGCCTGGGTGGCGCGGTTGAATTTGTTGCTGGCATAGCTGAAGCCGCCGACCATGGCGCGCAGCGCGCCGTTGCTTGCATCCAGCGACACCAGGGCGGCCTGCGCGTGCGGGATCTGCGTGAGTTCCCATTCGCCCGGTTTTTCGCCTGCCTGGATGCGCACCAGGTCGCCACGCTTGAGCAGGGTCGCGGGGCTGCGTCCGGTCCAGCGGCTGGCCGCGACCGGCAGCACCACCTCGGTCTTGTTGGCGAGCACCACTGTGGCGCTGCCGTCGCTGCTGGTGGCCGCGACGATGCTCGGCAGCATTCCGCTTTGGGCGTAGATCCCGGCCAGATGGTTGGCCAGCGCGGCCGCGTCGGCCGTGGCGGGGACCTCGAAGTGCTTCTCCACGCCATGCCAGCCATGGCGCCTGTCGTAGACCACCAGGCCCTGGTGCACCGCATGGGTGGCGGCAGCTTGCAAGGTGGAATCGATCGTGGTGAAGACGTGGTAGCCCTTGTCGAGCACGTCGCCACCGAAGCGCGCGATCATTTCCTGGCGGACCAGTTCGGCCACATAGGGGGCATCGACCTCGACCGGGCGCTCGTGCGGCGTGGCGTGCATCGGCACCGCCTTGGCCGCTTCGGCCTCTGCCGCAGTAATGAAGCCCAGCGCCTCCATTCGGCTGATCACATAGTTGTCGCGGCGCTGCTTGGCGCGTTCGGGGTTGCTGATCGGGTTGCCGCTGGAGGGGAACTTGGGGATGCCGGCCAGCGAGGCCATCTCGTCCAGGCTCAGCGCGTTGAGCTGTTTGCCGTAGTAATACTCGGCGGCGGCGGCGATGCCATAGGCACGGTTGCCGAAGAAGCTTTTGTTCAGGTACAGCTCGAAAATCTCGTCCTTGCTCAGTTCGGCCTCGATCTTGCGCGCCAGCAGGATCTCGGCCAGTTTGCGGGTATAGCTGTACTCGGAACTCAGGAAGAACTGGCGGGCGACCTGTTGGGTGATGGTGGAGCCGCCCGGTACGCGTTTGTCGCTGGTGGTGGCCAGCAGCCAGACAGCGCGGGCGATCCCTTTGTAGTCCACCCCGCCGTGCTCGTAGAAGCGTGCGTCTTCGGTCGCCAGGAAGGCCTGTTTGAGCCGTTCCGGCACATCCTTCATGGTGATCGGATAGCGTCTGGTCTCGCCGAACAAGGCCATGAGCTTGCCGTCGCTGGCGTAGACGTACATCGGCTCCTGCAGCTCGACCTTGCGCAGCGTCTGTACATCGGGAAGCTTGGAGGAAACGACGTAGTACAGCCCGCCGAGAGCGGCGGCTCCGACCAAGGCGAGCATGATCAGCGCTGCCAGCGCCCAAAGCAGCCAGCGACGAAAACGGGGCATCGCGAGAGATTCCGATTGCAGATTTCTTGGGCGCAGAGTATAGAGTACGCCGGGGAGCGGCTGGGGTCGTTTCTGGGGATGCGAGGGGTTTCCCGCCGGAGGTATGCCGTGACACGGGTCACGAGCATGTCCTGGGTGGTTGCCAATTGCGAAAAAATCGTTATTAATGCGCCGACGTAATATTTTCGTCCAAGTGCCCGTCGGCAGGGGAAAAACCGTGGGGCTTATCCCGAAAAGTCAGCCGCCGCTGATCGGCATCGACATCAGTTCGACTGCAGTCAAGTTGCTACAGCTATCGCGTAGCGGCAACCGGTTCCGTGTCGAGCATTACGCCGTCGAACCCTTGCCTCCAAACGCCGTGGTCGAAAAGAACATCGTCGAGGTCGAGGCGGTGGGCGAGGCGATTCGTCGCGCCGTGACCCGCTCCGGCACCCGCGCCAAGCATGCCGCTGCGGCTGTTGCCGGTTCTGCGGTGATCGTCAAGGTGATCCCGATGCCGGCCGAATTGGACGAGAACGAACTGGAGGCGCAGGTCGAGCTGGAGGCGGTGAACTACATCCCGTACCCGATCGAGGAAGTGAACCTGGATTTCGAGGTGCTGGGTCCCGTCGCCAACAACCCGGAGATGGTGCAGGTGCTGCTGGCCGCGTCGCGTTCGGAGAATGTCGAGCTGCGCCAGTCGGCACTGGAGTTGGCCGGTCTGGTCGCCAAGGTGATGGATGTGGAGGCCTTCGCGGTCGAGAACGCCTTCGCGCTGGTGGCCAGCGAGCTGCCCATGGCCAGCGACGGCATCGTCGCCCTGGTCGATATCGGTGCCACCATGACCACGCTCAACGTGCTGCGCGGCGGACGTAGCCTGTACAGCCGCGAGCAGGTGTTCGGCGGCAAGCAACTGACCGATGAAGTGATGCGCCGCTATGGCCTGACCTACGAGGAAGCCGGTATGGCCAAGCGCAAGGGCGGCCTGCCGGAGAGCTACGAAATCGAGGTGCTGGAGCCGTTCAAGGAGGCAACGGTGCAGCAGATCAGCCGTTTGCTGCAGTTTTTCTATGCCGGTAGCGAGTTCAACCGGGTCGACCATATCGTCCTGGCGGGCGGTTGCGCAGGATTGGCCGGGTTGCCGGAGATGGTCGAGGAACAACTGGGCGTGGCGACCGTCGTCGCCAATCCGTTGGCGCAGATGACCCTGGGGCCGAAGGTTCAGGCACATGCGTTGGCTCAGGATGCGCCGGCCTTGATGATCGCGACCGGCTTGGCGCTGAGGAGCTTCGACTGATGGCGAAGATCAATCTGCTGCCCTGGCGGGCGGAGCGGCGCAAACAGCGCGAGCGCGAGTTCTACGGGATGCTGGGTCTGGCGGCGATGGCTGGGGTGCTGTTGTCGCTGCTGATCTGGTTCTACTACGACCGCCAAGTCAGTGGCCAGAATGTGCGCAATGCCTACTTGCAAGCCGAGATCGACAAGGTCATGGCGCAAAACAAGGAAATCGACAGCCTCGATGAGCAGAAGCGGCGCCTGTTGGCGCGCAAACATGTCATCGAGGAGTTGCAGGCCAAGCGTTCGCAGATGGTGCACCTGTTCGATTCGCTGGTGCGCACCATCCCCGACGGGGTGGTACTGACCTCGGTGAAGCAGGAAGGCGACATCCTCACCTTGGAAGGCCGTGCGCAATCCAACGCGCGTGTCAGTACCTATATGCGCAATCTCGAAGGCTCGGGCTGGATGACCAAGCCGGAGCTGTCCGTCATCGAGGCCAAACCGCAAGATAAGACGACCAAGGGGCCGGTCGTCGACGCCAAGGCGTTGCCTTATGTGTTCACGCTCAATGTCAAGCTGCCGGTGCCTGGCGATACCGCGGATGCGGCTCCAGGCGACGCCGGGCGCGCATCGGGCGCGAAGACGTCGGTGCCGGCAACGGGCACCAAAACGGCGACTCCTGCGGTTGCGCCTGCCGGTGCGGTCGCTGCGCCGATGCCGGGTGGGGCAGCGCACGCGGCGACCGCCACGTCAACGCAACAGGGGCCGGCGTCATGAGCAAGAAATTCAATATCAAAGACCTGGATTTCAACAATATCGGTAACTGGCCGCAGCAAGCCAAGGCCGGCTTCTGCGTCTTGTTGGCGGTGTTCATCCTGATTTTGTCGTGGTTCCTGCTGATTAGCGGTAAGTGCGATGAGCTGCAGTCGTTGGAGCACAAGGAAACCGAACTGCGTGCTTCGTTCGAGAAAGCGCAGAGCCGTGCGGTGAACCTGCAGCCGCTGAAACAGCAACTGGTGCAGATGGGTCAGGTCTTGCAACAAATGCTAAGGCAGTTGCCGAGCAAGACCGAAATGCCCGATCTAATCATCGATATTTCGCAGACCGCGCTGTCCAGTGGCCTGAGCAATGAGCTGTTCCAGCCGGGCCCGGAAGTGCCGAAAGAGTTCTACGCCGAGAAGCCGATTGCGCTGCGGATGGTCGGGAGCTACCACCAGTTCGGCGCATTCGTCAGTGGCGTTGCCTCGTTGCCGCGGGTCGTGATCCTGACCATGCACGACATCAACCTCAAGCCACGCGACAAGGCCAGTGGTGGTGGTCGGGGCGAGCTGGAACTGTCCGGCACGGTCAAGACCTATCGCTACCTCGACGACAAGGAAATGGCCGACCAGGAGAAGGCGGCAGCGGAGAAAAAGAACGCAAAGCAAGGCGGTGGCGCATGAGCCGACATGGCACGGTCTTGAAGGTCGTCGCCGCGGGCGTGCTGGCGTTGTTGCTCGCAGGATGCGCGCGCGATGTGACCAGCACTCCCGGCGATGCGCCGAACCTGGAGAATTGGGTCAAGGAAGTGCGGGCGCGTCCGGCGCAACCGCTGGAGCCGTTGCCGGTGATGCAGCAGTTCGAGACCTTCGAGTACACCGCGCAGGGGATGCGCGATCCGTTCAGCGATGCCTGGGTCAATCCCGACGGTAATAATGGCCTGCGCCCGGATCCGAACCGGCGCAAGGAGCCGCTGGAACAGTTTCCGCTGGACGGTCTCAAAATGGTCGGCACCTTGGGGAGCGGCTCCGGGCAGGTGGCGCTGGTGATGGCGCCGGACAAGGTGACCTACCGGGTGCGTCCGGGCGTGTATATGGGCCAGAGCGATGGCCGCGTGACCGCAGTGCACGATGATCGCATCGATTTGATTGAACTGGTGCCGGATGGCGCTGGCGGTTGGCTCGAACGTCCGGCCTCTGTGGCGCTGGACGATCAATGATTGATTATGGGGATAGCACGATGACTTTTTCCAAAGCCCTGAGCCTGCGCCCCATTCGGCGCCGCGCGACGATGCGGCTATGCGCGTTGGGGGTGGTGGCGGTGCTGGGCAACGCGGTCGCCGCGCCTGTTACCGCTCCTGCTCCGGCCGCCGTCGCGGCGCCGGTGTCGACCAAGCTCTCGCTGTCGAAGATCGACTTCAAGCGTGGCGATGGCGGTTCCGGACGCATGATCCTGTCCTTCAGCGGAGCTGGCGCCAGCCCGGATCTGCGGACTCAGGGCAATAGCGTGGTGGTCGATGTCGGCAACGCGGTACTCCCGTCGGAGTTGCAGCATTCGCTCAATGTCATGGACTTCGCCACCCCGGTGCAGCGCATCGATGCCAAACCGTATGCGGGGGGCACGCAGCTGGTGCTCAACACCAATGGCACGTTCGAGTCGCTGGCTTACCAGTCCGGTAACGAGTACGTGGTCGAGATCACTCCGCGCGCCGCCGCGCCGGCGGTGGGCGCTGTCACCGCGGCGACGGTCAGCAAGGCCGCTGCGCAGGTGGCCGCGCGCGGCTACAGCGGCAAGCCGGTGACCTTCAACTTCCAGGACGTGCCGGTCCGCACGGTGCTGCAACTGATCGCCGAGGAATCCAACCTCAACATCGTTGCTTCCGATACCGTGCAGGGCAGCGTAACCCTGCGTCTGGTCAACGTGCCATGGGACCAAGCCCTGGACATCGTGTTGCGCGCCAAAGGCCTGGACAAGCGCCGCGACGGTGCGGTGATCTGGGTTGCCCCGCAGCAGGAACTGGCTAAGTTCGAACAAGAAAAAGAAGACGCGCGTATCGCGATCGAGAACCGCGAGGATTTGGTCACCGACTACGTGCAGATCAACTATCACAGCGCCACGGCCATCTTCAAAGCGCTGACCGAGGCCAAGGGCATCGGTGGCGGTAGCGGTGGTGCGGGTGGCGCTGGTGGCGCTGGTGGCAGCGGTCAGAGCGACAACGGTTTCTTGTCGCCGCGTGGTCGCATCGTTGCCGACGAGCGTACCAATACGCTGATGATCAGCGACATCCCGAAGAAAATCGCGCAGATGCGCGAGCTGATCAACGTGATCGACCGGCCAGTCGATCAGGTGCTGATCGAGGGACGTATCGTCATCGCCACCGATACTTTTGCCCGTGATTTGGGAGCGCGTTTCGGCGTGGCCGGGCGTCGCAGCTACGGCAGTAACACCGGCGTCGTCAGTGGCAACGTGGCGGACAATAGCTCCATCCTCAACAACAGCTTGCATAACATCCCGAACGGGCTGAACGTCAACCTGCCCGCAGGGACGTTCACCACCGGCAACCCCGGTGCTATCGCCTACACCTTGCTTGGTGCCAACTTCTCGTTGGACATGGAGCTATCGGCGCTTCAGGAAGAGGGCCGTGGCGAAGTCATTTCCAACCCGCGCATCGTGACCTCCAACCAGCGTGAGGCGGTGATCAAACAGGGCAAGGACATCGCCTATGTCACCATCACCGGCGGTACGGGCGGTGCGGCGGCTACGCCGAACGTGCAATTCAAGGAAGTGCTGCTTGAGCTGAAGGTGACCCCGACCATCACCGACGACGATCGTGTCTTCTTGAACATGAACGTCAAGAAGGACGAGGTCGATCACTACGTCACCTTGCAGAACTACGGCACCGTGCCAGAAATCAACCGTCGTGAGATCAATACGGCGGTGTTGGTGGACGATGGGCAGACCGTGGTGATCGGCGGTGTTTACGAGTTCACCGATCGCAACAGTGTGGCCAAAGTGCCGTTCCTGGGCGATGTCCCCTTCCTGGGCAATCTGTTCAAGCAGCGCGGTCGCAGCAAGGCCAAGGCCGAGCTGCTGATTTTCGTTACGCCCAAGGTCATGCGCGTCGCCAAGCGCGCTGGTTGAGGTAGCGCCGCCAGGCGCTTGAGTCGTCCAACGGGAGAGGCGCAGGTCTCTCCCGTTGTCGTTCGTGGCGCTGGATGATAAGAGTCTGAATTCGTCTCGTGCGGCGTTGCTTGCGCGCGGAACCATTTCAGCGAGGATCGGTCAAACTCGGCACATGAACACTCCATCCCCGACTTTCGATTCTTCCTCTGCCGCGTCCGAGCAGCAGCGCCTGCACGCCGCGTTCGTCGCCTTGCGCGAAGGCCTGTCCCAGACCATCGTCGGCCAGTCGGCGCTGGTGGAGCGTCTGCTCATCGCGTTGCTCGCCGATGGTCATCTGCTGGTCGAGGGCGCGCCCGGCCTGGCCAAGACCACCGCGATCCGTGCACTGGCCGCGCGCCTGGAAGCGGATTTCGCACGTGTCCAGTTCACTCCGGATTTGCTCCCGGCCGATCTCACCGGCACCGAAGTCTGGCGTCCGCAGGAAAGCCGTTTCGAGTTTCTGCCGGGACCGATCTTCCATCCGATCCTGCTCGCTGACGAGATCAACCGCGCACCGGCCAAGGTGCAGTCGGCCTTGCTCGAAGCGATGGGCGAGCGCCAGGTCACCGTTGGCCGCCACACCTATGCCCTGCCTAAATTGTTCCTGGTGATGGCGACACAGAACCCGATCGAGCAGGAAGGCACTTTCCCGCTACCGGAAGCGCAACTGGACCGTTTCCTGATGCACGTGCGTATCGGCTATCCCGAAGCCGCCGCAGAAGCGGAGATCCTGCGTCTGGCCCGCGAGCGTGCGCGCGAAACGTTGGAAGCAGGCGAGGCGCTGCCACCGCGCATGCCGCTGGACGATGTGTTCGCGGCACGCCGCGCGGTACTGGCGTTGCATATGGCGCCGCCGCTGGAGCGTTATCTGATCGAACTCGTTCTGGCCTCGCGCGATGCCAGCGGCTACGACGCCACGCTGGCGCGGCGGATCGCGTGGGGCGCAAGCCCGCGTGGCTCGATTGCGCTGGAGCGTTGCGCGCGCGCACGCGCCTGGTTGGCCGGGCGCGATTTCGTCACTCCCGACGATGTGCGTGCGGTCGCGCTGGATGTGCTGCGCCACCGTGTGTTGCCCAGCTACGAGGCCACCGCCGAGGGCTGGGATGGTGATCGTCTGGTCGCTGCCTTGCTGGATAAGGTGCCGCCGCCGTGAACGGGGCCGGGGAAGATCGCAGCGACGCACGGACGCGTCGCGCTGTCGTGCTGGCGAGGTAGGGCGAGATGACCGTGCAGGCGACAACGTCGGGCATGTCACAGGCCGCCGTCTCGGTCGATGCCGGGATTGCCCCCAGTCTGGCGGAATTGGTGGCGTTGCGTGCCGCCGTGGCCAGGGTGCCGCCGCCGCGTCGCGGTCGGCATGGTCTCAGTGGTGCCGCGCCATCGGCATTGCGCGGGCGTGGCATGGACTATGCCGAGTCGCGCGAATACGTGGTGGGCGACGATGTGCGCCATATCGACTGGCGGCTCACCGCGCGGAGTGGTCGCACCCATACCAAAGTGTTCCAGGCCGAGCGCGAACGGCTGAGCCTGATCGTGGCCGACACCGCGCCGTCGTTGTATTTCGGTACCCGTGTGCGTTTCAAATCGGTGCAGGCAGCGCGTGCCGGCGCAGTGGCTGCCTGGGCCGCGCAGCGGCAGGGCGACCGCCTGGCCGCCTTGCGTGGCAGCCGCAGCGAAGCGCCGGTGCCGCCAGCATCCGGGCAACGTGGTGTCTTGCGTGTGCTGGATGCGTTGGTGCGTTGGTATGCGCAACCGCCGCAGGACGATGCGGGTCTGGGCGTGGCGCTGGAGCATGCCGCCATGCTGCTGCGTCCGGGATCCCGCCTGGTCGTGCTGGCCGATCCAGCCAGTGCCAAGGCCGTCCCCGCAGCGCGCTGGGCGACCCTGGCGCGGCACAACGACGTGGAATTGCTGCTGTTGGCCGATGCACTGGAGTTGCAACCGCCGCGCGCGGCGCTACCCTTCTGGACCAGCGAGCGTCGGGTCGAGGTCGATTTGCTGTCCACCCACGCGCGACAAGGTTGGCACGAGCAGTTTGTGCAGCCGCTGGAAACCCTTGCGGCCGAGTTGCCTGGCCGTGGGGTGCAGGTGCGGGTGCTGCGCGGCGATGCGCCCAGCGAGTCCTGGCTGCTGTCATCGGGATCGCGAGCTGCAAACGTATGAGTCCGCAACACTTGGCGCTGCGTGATGTGCATCTGCCGCCCGCACCGGCCTGGTGGCCGCCGGCGCCTGGCTGGTGGATGGTGGCTGCGCTGCTGTTGCTGATCATCGGGGTCGTTGTGTTTTTGGCGATGCGCAAGCGTCGGCGCGGCCAACGTTGGCAGCGCCAATTCGATGCGGCATTGCACGCGCGCGCGCTTCCCGCGCAAGTCGCTGCGGTGTCGGAACTGCTGCGGCGTGCGGCACGGCGCAGCGACCCTGCCGCCGCAACATTGCAGGGCGAGGCATGGCTGCGTTTCCTCGATGGCCCCAAACGCCGGGAGTTCTCCGTCGGTCCGGGGCGTTTACTGCTCGATGGCGGGTATCGGCGCACGCTGGAACCGGCACAGGTGCAGGCGCTGCTACCGTTGGCACGGCAGCGCTTTTTGGAACTGATGGCTGCGCGGCGCGGATGATGGCGATGAGCATGTTCTCGCACGATTGGTACAGCGCCGCCGACATGTTGGCCGGATTCGCCTGGCCATGGATGTGGCTGGCGTTGCCGTTGCCATTGCTGGCACGCTGGCTGTTGCCTGCGCGTCGGGGCGATGCACCGGCCTTGCGCGTGCCCTATGGCGAACGCGTGCAGGCGGTGGCGGCCACGCCGACCCGAGGTGGCCTGTGGCGTGCCGGGGGCTGGCTGGCGTGGCTTGCCTGGTGTTGTCTGTGCGCGGCAGCGGCGCGCCCATTGCAGCTTGGCGAGCCGATCGCGCCACCGCAGCAGGCTCGGCAAATGATGCTGGCGGTGGACCTGTCCGGCAGCATGAGCGACCCGGACATGCGGCTGGGTGGTCGCGTGGTCGATCGCCTGACCGCAGCCAAAGCGGTGCTGGCCGACTTCCTGGACCGCCGCGACGGCGATCGCATCGGCTTGCTGGTGTTCGGTCAACAGGCCTACGCGCTGACCCCGTTGACCGCCGATCTGGCCACCGTGCGCGACCAATTGCGCGACAGCGTGGTCGGACTGGCGGGCCGCGAAACCGCGTTGGGCGACGCGATCGCGCTGGCGGTCAAACGTTTGCGCGAACAACGGCAAGGCGAGCGGGTGTTGATCGTGCTCACCGACGGTGTCAGCAATGCCGGTGTCCTGGATCCGCTCAAGGCGGCCGAACTGGCCAAGGCCGAGCACGTGCGCGTGTACACGATTGCGTTGGGTGGCGAGGGTGGTGGCATGTCGTTTTTCGGCATGTCGATTCCCGGCAGCGGCGACGACGAAGTCGACGAAGACACCTTGCGCAAAATCGCACAGGACACTGGCGGCCGCTTCTTTCGCGCACGCGACACGGCCCAATTGGCCTCGATCTATGCCGAACTGGATCGGCTGGAGCCGGTGCGCTCGGCGGGGCCGGCGGTACGCCCGCGGATCGAACGTTATGTGTGGCCGCTTAGCGCGGCGCTGGTGTTGGCGCTGGCGGCGTTCGCGTGGCCGTGGAGGCGCGGATGAGCGCCGTGATGGACTGTTTGCATGCGTTGCACCTGCTGCGCCCGCAGTGGTTGTGGGCGCTGCTGTTACTGCCCTTGCTGGGCTGGAGTTGGTGGCGTCGTCGTCGCCGCCGCGACATCTGGCTGCGCACTGTGGATGCGCACCTGTTGCCGCATCTGCTCGCGCGCGCTGGGCGCAAGGGCACGCTGGGACTGTGGCTGGGGACGCTCGCTTATCTGATTGCGGTGCTGGCGCTGGCCGGACCGAGTTGGCGTGAGCAAGCGCAGCCGCTTTGGCAGTCGCACATTCCGTTGGTGATCGCGCTGGATCTATCCTCGCGCATCGAGGCCAGCGACCTGCCGCCGTCGCGCTTGCTGCAGGCGCGTGCGAAGCTGGCAAGGTTGCTGAAAGAGCGCAGCGGTGGCGAGGTGGCATTGCTTGCCTATGCAGGCGAGCCTTATACCGTCGCACCGTTGACCGACGACGCGGGCAACGTGGCCTTGTTCCTGGATGCGCTGTCGCCACAGGTGATGCCGGTGGCAGGGCAACGTAGCGATTTGGCGATCGATTGGGCGGCGCGGTTGCTGCGTCAGGCGGGTTTTTCCCATGGCGATATCCTGCTGCTCAGCGATCAGGCCGATGCTCAGGCGCAGCAGGCGGCTGCGCGCGCCGCCAGCCAGGGCTATCGCGTCTGCGTACTAGGACTGGGAACGCCACAGGGCGCCGCCTATCGTGACGCTCAGGGTGGGTTGGCTCATGCGCAATTGGATGCGGCGTCGTTGCGTGCGCTGGCGTCTGCAGGTCATGGCGATTACGCCGGGATAACGCCCGACGATGCGGATCTGCGTGCGTTGGGTGTGCTGCGGCCGCAGGATCAACAGGCGACGCTGGCGGATAAAAGTCAGGGCCGTATTTGGCTGGATCAGGGCTACTGGTTGCTGCCGCCGTTGATGTTGTTGGCGTTGTGCGCGTTCCGCCGTCGTGGGGTTACGGCGCTGGTGTTGCTGTGCGTACTGTTGCCATTGGCGACGCCACGATTGGCGCAGGCGGCCGATGCGGGTCGCCGGGATGGGTTGTGGCAGCGCCCGGATCAGGTGCGTCAGCAGCGCCTGGATACGGGCGTGCAGGCGTATCGCAAAGGCGATTTCGCCGCCGCGCAACAGCAATTCGAGGGCGTGGATAGCGATGTCGGCTGGTACAACCTGGGCAATGCGCTGGCGCGTCAGGGCCGTTACGATCAGGCGATCACTGCCTACGACAAGGCGTTGAGCTTGCATCCGCAGATGGCCGATGCGATCGCCAATCGCGCGGCGGTGGAAGCGGCGCGCAAGCGTCAAGCGTCGGCGCAGTCTCCGCAATCGGGTCAGCAGGGACAGGATCGCTCACAGCAGCAGAAGGGTCAGCAGCAAAAGGGTCAGGCGCATAACGGCGATCAACAAAACAGCCAGCAGCAAATGGGCGAACAAGGCAAGGATTCGCAGCAAAACGCCCAACAGCAAAACGCCCAATCGCAACAGAAAAACCCCGCTCAGCAGCAAACTGCCCAGCAACACGCCGATTCGCCCGCTACGCAAAAGCGCGATGCGCAAAAAACGCCGCCGACGCCTGCCGATGCCAAGGCCCAGCAACAGGCCGATGCGGCGCAGCGCCAGCAGATGCAGCAAGCGATGGCAGGACAGGGCGCGGAGGATCAACACGCAACGCGTGCCGCCGAGGTGGCGAAGGAAACTCCGCAGCAGCGCGCGCAACGTCAGGCGGTGGAAGCGTGGTTGCGACGGGTGCCGGATGATCCCGGTAATCTGCTGCGGACTAAATTCATGCTCGAACACCAACGCAGACAGCGGGAAGAACCATGATCGACTTCAAGCGACATTACCGGAGCGCACACGGTGTTGCCTTGCTGCTGTTGGTCGCGTTGTGGCTGACGGTCATGCCGGTGGCTGCGGCCACGCGTGCATGGCTGGACCGCGATAGTGTCGGTATTGACGAAGGCGTCACCCTCAACATCGAAACCGATCAGGCGACAGCGCTGCCGGACTACGCGCCGCTGCGTGCGCAGTTCATCCTCAGCAACGAAATCAAGAGCCGGCAGATGCAGGTCGTCAACGGGATGGTTTCGTCCAAGGCGTTGTTCGGCGTGGTGTTGACGCCGCGCACCAGCGGCACCTTGCAGATTCCCTCGTTGCGGGTCGGTAATGAGCAGACGGCGCCATTGCGTTTGCAGGTCGCGGCTGCAGCGGCCGCGTCGCCGCCGGCTGGTACTCCTGCAGCCGATTCGTCAGCGCTTGGCGATGCCGACGTCTTCGTGCAGACGCAGGTGGATGACGCCCAGCCGTATGTGCAGCAGAGCGTGGGCGTGGTGGTGCGGTTGTACCTGGGTGTGCCGTTGAATTCGGGAGAGCTGGATCTGCAGGCGCCTGTGGGCGCGGCGTTACAACGCATTGGCGAGGATATCCAGAGCCGGCGCGAGATCAACGGGCGGATGTACACGGTGGTCGAACGCCACTATCTGCTGGTGCCTGAGCACAGCGGTCCGTTGCTGTTGCCCGGTGCGCGCTTCGTTGGGCACGGTCTGGGCGGTTTATTCGACGATGACTTCATCGGCCGTGGGGGCGATCTCAACGCGCGTAGCGCGGCGCAGACCTTGCAGGTGCGTGCGCAGCCGGCCAGCGCGCCGCAGCCGTGGTTACCCTTGCATGGGTTGAGCTTGCGTTACACGGTCACGCCGCCGCGTGCGAATGTCGGCGAGGCGGCGGATATCGTCGTCGAGGCGCATGCGCGCGGTGCCATCCAGGCGCAGTTCCCGGAATTGCCGACGCCCAGTGCCGATGGCGCGCAGGTGTTCGCCGAGCCAGCGAAGGTGCAAGAGCGTTTTGTCGATGGGGGGCCGGAGCTGACGATTACCCGACGTTATTCGATCGTGCCGCAGAACGCCGGGCCGCTGCTGCTGCATGGTTTGCAGATGCCTTGGTGGGATGTGGCCGCCGGCGCCGCGCGTGAGGCAGTGCTGCCGGATCTGACCTTGCAGGTGCAGCCTGGTCAGGGAGTGCCCGCGCCGCCGCCGGTCAGTCCCACAGCGACAGCGCCGAGCGCGACGCCGGCTGACAGTGCGCCAGGGACATCGTCTACGCAGCACGCGTGGGGCGCCTCTGTGCGGCTGTGGATGGTGCTCGCGGTGGGCTTTGCGGTGCTTTGGCTGGCGACCCTGGTCTGGGCCTGGCGTCGCGTGCGGCACACACATGGTGCCGCCGCAATGCAGCCGATGCCAGTCGCTGCCGCTGCGCCGCGACCTCCGCGTGCGGGCCTGGCCGAGCTGCGTAAGGTGTTGGACAGCGGAGGTTTTGAAGAGGTCGTCATGCTGCTGTGCGCTCAGGCGGGTGTTGCCGATCTCGATGCGTTAGTGCAGCGGTTGGACGATGCCGCGCAGCGCGAGGCATTGGTCCGAATGCAGCGCGCGTGCTGGGGCACCGCAGGCGATGTGCAGGGCGCGCGTGCCGCATTGCGCGCTGCGTTCGCGTCCGGGCCGCGTTGGCGTGAGCAGGGGCGGTCTGCGTCCGATGGCGACGATCTGCCGCCGCTGTATCCGCGCGATGCGTGAGGTCTGATCGCATTTTCTGCAAGGCCTTAGTGTTGCCCGGCGCAACGCAAGAGAGGCGTGCGCTGGCGTCGTTGCGATGATCCGCTACGGCTTGGGCGCGGCGGCATTGCCGTGATGTTGGGTGCTCGCTGACTCGCGCCTGCGCAAGGTGCATGGAGGGTATGTGCCGCCCCGACATGCCGTGTCGCCGCCTGTGGGACAATGGCAGGCCCGACGCCACGCGCCCGCTGCCGACAGAGCCCTCATGACGACGCCTACCCGCCGCCAACTCGCCAATGCGATTCGCTTCCTCGCCGCCGATGCGGTGGAGGCCGCCAAGTCCGGTCATCCTGGCATGCCGATGGGCATGGCCGATATCGCCGAAGTGTTGTGGAACGATTTCCTGCGCCACAATCCGAACAATCCGCAGTGGTTCAATCGCGACCGGTTTGTCCTCTCCAACGGTCATGGCTCGATGTTGCAATACGCGTTGCTGCATCTGTCCGGCTACGACTTGCCGATTGAGGAACTCAAGCGCTTCCGTCAGTTGCATAGCAAGACCGCCGGCCATCCCGAGCGCTGCGAAACCCCCGGTGTGGAGACCACGACCGGGCCGCTCGGTCAGGGCTTTGCCAACGCGGTTGGTTTCGCGCTGGCCGAGAAGTTGCTCGCGCAGCGCTACAACCGGCCCGAGCATCAGATCGTTGATCACCGCACCTGGGTGTTCATGGGCGACGGCTGCCTGATGGAAGGCATCTCGCACGAAGCGGCCTCGTTGGCCGGCACTTGGGGCCTGGGCAAGCTGGTGGCGTTCTGGGACAACAACCATATCTCCATCGACGGCAACACTGCCGGCTGGTTCAGTGACGACACCCCGGCGCGCTTCGAGGCTTATGGCTGGCATGTGGTCCGCGACGTGGACGGCCACGATGCCGAGGCAATCAAGGCGGCGATCGAGACCGCAATGGCCGAATGCGACAAGCCCACACTGATCTGCTGCCGTACCACCATCGGCTTCGGTGCGCCGAACAAGGCCGGCAAGGAATCCTCGCACGGTGCGCCGTTGGGCAAGGACGAGCTGGAGGGCGCGCGCAAGGCGTTGAACTGGCCCTATGGCCCGTTCGAGATTCCGGCGGAAATCTACGCTGGCTGGCGCGCCGGTGGTGCCGGCACGCTGCGCCAGGCCGAGTGGGAGCAGGCGTTCGACAAATACGCCAAACAGTATCCAGCCGAAGCGGCGGAGCTGATCCGGCGCTCGCACGGCGAACTGCCGGAGGATTTCATCGCCCAGGCCGATGCCTACATCGCCAAGCAGGCCGCCGAGGGCCAGAGCATCGCCTCGCGTAAGGCATCGCAGATGGCGATTGAGGCATTCGCGCCGCTGCTGCCGGAATTGGTGGGTGGCTCGGCTGATCTGGCTCACTCCAACCTGACCCTGTGGAAGTCCAGTAAGTCGGTCGCCAGCGACGATCCCAATGCCAACTACGTGTACTACGGTGTGCGCGAGTTCGGCATGACCGCCATTGCCAACGGCTTGGCGCTGCATGGTGGCTTCATTCCGTTCGATGCCACCTTCCTGGTGTTCAGCGATTACGCCCGCAACGGTCTGCGCATGAGCGCGTTGATCCCGGCGCATGCGATCCACGTGTACACCCACGACTCGATCGGCCTGGGTGAGGATGGCCCGACCCATCAGCCGGTGGAACACCTGGCCGCGCTGCGCTATCTCCCCAACAACGATGTGTGGCGTCCCTGCGATACGGTCGAGTCTGCGGTGAGCTGGAAGGCCGCGATCACCCGCAAGGACGGCCCGAGCTGTCTGGTGTTCAGTCGCCAGAATCTGCCGCACCAATCGCGTAGCGATGCGCAGATCAAGCAGATCGAGCGCGGTGGTTACGTGCTGGCCGATGCCGCCGGTGGCGTACCCGATGTGATTTTGATCGGTACCGGCTCGGAAGTCGGTCTGGCGATGGAGGCGAAGCAGGTGCTCGACGCCGCGGGCTTGAAGACCCGCGTGGTGTCGATGCCATGCACCGATGTGTTCGACCGCCAGGATGCGGCTTACCGCGAGTCGGTACTGCCGAAGGCGGTGCGCAAGCGCGTGGCGGTGGAGGCCGGCGTCACCGGCTTCTGGCGTGCGTATGTTGGCCTGGACGGCGCAGTGGTTGGTATCGACAGCTTCGGCGCCTCGGCGCCGGCGGAGGTGTTGTACAAGCACTTCCAGATCACGGTTGAGCACGTGGTCGCGGCAGCGCGCGCGCTGTAGGGCGAACCTGTCACTTGTCGGCAACAGCGGGCCGAGACAGGCTGGCCCGCTGTTTGTGTGTCGCGTCGATTCGCTACGCGGCTATTTGCACTGTTGCTTGTTGATGCTGATGTTGTTCAGCTCATCGGCATCGAACACCTTCTTCGGTCGGTTCTCAGGGTCCATGGAGGTGTAGAGGTTGTTGATCGCTTCCAAGTGGCCTGGCTCGCCACTTTGGAAGCGTTGTTGCGCTGCTTTGTTCGCTCCGGCCATGCCATTGCACAGCAGCGCTTTGCGGAAAGTTTGCATGACCGCGACGCGCGCTTGGTACAGGGCGAGTTTCTGCGCTGAGTCGAGTTCGGGCAGTGTCTTGCTTTTCGCGATGGTGGCGTAATTCTTCGCGCACGATGCTCCAAGAATCGGATAAGCCGCTTTGATGCCTTCGCATGTGGCCTCGGTGGCCGGTCCCTGGGCGGCGGCAATGACCGGGAGTGAAGCTGCGGCGAGCAGCAGGCTTGTCATGCCTGCACGCCGTAGCGAAGATCGCCACGCGCGTACTGAGTGCCGCAGTTGTGGCAATGTCGCGGTGGTGGTGCTGCAGGGTGTGGTGGCGTGGTGGTGGTCGGTCGGTTGATTCATATCCTCGTCCTCGGTCGGTTGGCTTGGGCGCGCAGATTCGGCGTGATGCCTGTGTCGTGCGCGGATGAGGTCATTGCACGGGAGACAACCGATGGACTCATGCGATGCACGGTCGCATCCCGCATGATCAGTGTTCGCGGCGGAGCATGCGCTGGCTATCAGGCGATTGCCTAGATTGGAGGGTGCTGCTCCGGTATGCAGCATTGTCCTGATCGGCGTGGGCTCAATGCGTTGAGCGCGCCATGGCGGTAGCGATAATCGGTCCTGCCATCGTCGCTATCGCCGCGCGGTGGCGATGTCGGATAGGCTCAGCCTCGCTTGCGCGATCTGTTGCGTGACGGCTTCGTGGTGGGCGTGGTGTTGGGCGCGGTTGCCTTGGTGAGCACACCGTCCTCGTGCAGTTGCTGCAGCCAGGAAAGCGTATCGACGTAGGACAGGAAGTGCTGCAGATAGCCGGGCGAGAGCGTGCGCATCAGTGTCAGTGCGCGGTGGACCAGTACCCCGGAATTCAACGGCCCAGCGTCGGTTGGTGCCTGTTGCAGCGACTGCCGCACTTGGCTGCGGCTGCGTAATGCGTCCCACAGTCGGCGCGCATCTTCGAGTGTTTGCAGTTGCGGCGCTGAGGTTGGGGTGAGCGCAGAGGGAATGGTATCGGGATGCAGCATGTCGGCTGCGAGTGTGCGCCGCTGCGCCAGCAGTGCGCCGAGTGGTCCGGGTTGCCGCGCACGTGTGCTTGTCTGTGTGGTGGATGCGGCGTCAGCGTCGGATTCGGCGGCAGGCGCCGCCGTCGCGCATCTCTGCGGTGGCACCTTGGCTTGTTGCTCGGCGTCGAGCAGCGCGACCAACTTCTGTTCCAACAGGTGCCGCGCCTGACCGTGGTGATGCGCGGTCCGTCGCGCGAGTGCGTCGATGAAGCGCGCGTGCAGGGTGTCCTGACGTTCGCGCTGCTGCGCGCGCCAGGCCGCCAGGCGTGCGGCGAGGTCGCTGGAATCAGTGTGCATGTGCTGGCGCGGCGGTTTTGTTCGGACGCGGTAGCGGCGCCATTTCCACGCGCCGGTTGCTGGCGCGTCCGGCGTCGTCCGCGTTCGACGCCACGGGCTGCTGCGCGCCGAATGCGGCGGCGAAGATCGCGTCTGCCGGTACGCCGGCATCGATCAGCGCGCGGGTCACGGTCAGTGCGCGCTCGGCGGACAGTTCCCAGTTGTCGACGAACTGGCGGTTCCCCTCGCGCACTTGGCGATCGTCGGTGAAGCCGCTGACCATCAGGATCTCGTTGTGTGCTTTCAGGTAGCTGGTCAGCGGTGTAGCCAGGCTGTTGAGCAATTCACGGCCTTCCGGTTGCAACTGGTCGGAGTTCAGCGCGAACAGCACGCTGCCGCGGATGCCGATGCGGCCATCGACCAGGGTCACCCGACCCGCCGCCAGTGGTACGGCCAGTGCCTGTTCCAGCGTCTTGCGCTGTTGCGCCTGGCGTTGCTGCTGGCGCATCTGTGCGTCCAGTTTGTTGGATAGTTGCAATTGCACGCCGATCACGCCGAGCAGGATCAGCACGAACGCGCCGAACAGGACCGACATGAGGTCGCCGAACACGGCCCAGATCGGCGTGCCGGCCTCGGCTTCGATGTCCAGTTCATCGCTCATGTCGCGTCGGCCTGGTCATGCGTGTGACGTGCGGCGAGTTGCCGCAGTTCCTCGGTGATCTGTTGCTGCGAGAGCATGCTCAGGTCGATGACCTCGCGTGCTTGCTCCACGTAGTAGGCCAGTTGTTCGTCGCTGCGCGCCAGGGATTTGTCCAGTGCCTGTTCGATGCCTTGCAGCCGTTCCAGCAAGGCGCTGTTCGATGCGCCGAAGGCGTGTACTGCGCCGGCGAAGGCTTCGCCCAGGCTGGCCACCTCGGTGGCGCCGACGGCGACCTGTGCCGCCGCGCTGCCGAGCTTGCCGCTTTCGTCCTCGATGCGGTCGCTGAAACGGGTACCGACGCGTTCGAGCAAATCCGCCGAGGTGGTGACCAGCGCGTCCACTGCGCTGCGTTGCTCGGTGGAGGCGTGATTGACCGCGTCGAGCAAGGTGTGCAGCGTGGTCAGCAGGTGGTTGCGTTCCTCCAGCATGGCGGTGTCGCGGACCATGCTGTCGGACAGCGCTTGACGCAGTTCGGTGAGGACGTCGGCGGCGGCCTTCGGTGCTTCCGATGCGGTTTGCAGCAAGCGTGCGATCTCGGCGATGGTCTCGCGCGCCTGCGCCTGGCTCTGTGCGGACATCGCCGTGGCGGTGGTTTGCAGGGTGTCGCAGATGTCCTGCTGGCGCTGGGCGATGCGCTCGCCACTGTGCTCCCAGTGTTCGCTGAGCGTGGCGCTCATACGCGCGAAGCTGTCGGTCCACACGCTCAGACGTGCCTGATCGCCTGCTTCCAGCGCGTCCTGCAATTCGGTGTGTGCCTGCCGCAGTGTGTCGGCGAGTGTGGTGGCGCGTTGTTCCAGGTTCGACGCTGCCGCGTCCAGCGCCTTGGCGTTATCTGCGGCGAGGGTATCGTTGAGTGCTTGCTGTCGTGTCAGCGCATCGTGCCAGGCTTGCCGGGCATCGTCGCTGGCGGCCTGCAAGCGGGCCGAGAGCGTTTCTACCAACGTGTTGGTGCGTTGTTCGAGTCCGTCGCCGGCGCGTTGCAGGGTGCTGTCCAGCGCTTGCAGCAACGCGGCGTTGCTGCGTTGTTGTTCGGCCAGTGCGGTGTCCCAGCGCTGTGCGGCATGTGCGGCGGCATCCGCAAAGCCACTCGCCAGGGCGTCCAGTTGCCGTTGTACCGCCTGGCCGACGCTGGCTTGCAACGTCGCGCTCTCGCGCGCCACGCCGTCCAGTGTGCGTTGTACCACCGGTTGCAGCGCGTCGCCCAGCGCGCGTGCGTGCGCGTCCACGCCCGTCTGCAGTGCCTGCTCGACTGCGCCGGCCAGACGCGTGTAGGTGGCCTCGGTTCTGTGGTGGAAGGCGTCCTGGTGAGCGGCGAGGCGTTCGCCGCTGGTCGCGCTATGGTGTTCGAGTGCGCTCATCAGCGTGTGCAGCTGTTCGACCAGGGTCGGCATCAGTGCGGTTTGGGTTTGCAGCAGTTGCAAGGCTTCGTTGCGTTGATGCGCTTGCGAATGCGCGCGCAGTGCGGTGGTGCCGAGCAGGTCCAGTCGTTGCACCGCGTGGAGCCGTTCGCGTCGGCACAGCGCGGCAAGCAGGCCGAGCATTGCCGAACTGGCCACGCCGGCGATCGAGGTGCCGAAGGCAAATCCCAATCCTTTGAGCGGTGCGGCCAACGCGGCGCGGATGGCGTCCAGGTCGCTCGCGCTGTCCAGTGCCAGACCGGTGCCGCGCAATGTGGCCATCATGCCGAGGAAGGTGCCGAGCATGCCCAGCAGGACCAGCAGGCCGACCAGATACGCGGTCAGCGCCGGCACCGGCAAGGCCGCGCGTGTGCCTTCGATGCGCAGGCGTACCGCGTTGTGCAGGCTTGGGTCCAGCTGTTGCAGCCAGCCGTCCAGATTGGTGCGTGCGGTGTCGGCATCGTCCAGTGCCTGCACCAGGGTCGCGCTGGCCTGACGGTAGCGGTACACCTCCGCTACGCCAGCCAGATAACACACGCCGATCAGCATGGCGAAGCCGGCACCGAGTGGGTTGGAGCCGAGATAGCCGAAGCCGATCCAGCAGACGACGGCGAGGCCGGCGAGGAAGACGGCGGTATGGAAAAAGTTTTTGAGCATGAGAGTTCGATCAACGGCTGCGAAGCGCGGCTAGCAGCGCTTCGATGGGATGGAAGCGCACGTCCAGCTCGGCGCGCAGGAGGCTGTGCAGGTCCTGGCGAAAGCGCTCCAGCCAGGCATCGTCGGGCGTTGCCGGGAGGGTGTGCGTGGGGGCGTCGGCGTCGTGCTGGAGCCCTGCTGCGCGCAGGCGCTGGAAATGCTGTTCCAGCACGGTGGGTATGGTCGCCAGCAAGGTTTGCTCGCGCGGACTCAGGGTCTGTTCCATGACCGCGTCCACTTCAGCCAGCCGTGCCATGTCTGCCGAGACCTGAGCGAGTGCGTCGCGTAGCAGCCCACGCAGTCGCCCGCTAGCGCTGAGAATCGCCCGTTGCAGCGACAGGTAGCGTTGCTGGAACGGGGCATAGTCGATCACCGCCATGGTGGCCATGGCGGTGTCGGTCTGCCGCGTGTTCTTCGGCTTGCCGGTTTCCTGGGCGAGGTCGCTGGCAATGGTCGCTTCCAATGTCGCGCGCGCGTGGCGGCATTGCGCTTGGAGCGCAGCGACGTCGGGCGTGTCGGCGGTGGTGGCGGTGGGTAATGTCCCGTCCAATGCCCTGGACACGGCGACCGCGCGGTTCCAGTCGATCCATTGGCCGAGCCGGTCGGCCAGCGGGGGGCTGGACGCTGGCAACTGCGCGTCACTGAAACGCGCGAGCTGGCGAATGAAGGCCGGACCCGGGACAGGCGACCGTGGGGAGTGTTTCTGCATGCGAGCGATCAAAACGTAGCATTTTACACGCCAATGAAAGACTCGCCCGGTGGCGTTGTCGCACCGGCTCAGAAATGGCGGTGGGCAGGATCCGCCGTTCATGCAGGCGGGTTGCGGGTGCGGTGGTGGTAAGGCCAACCAAATCGACTTGCCGAAACATCTCGGAAGTGACCGGATTGCGAGTGCAGTGTTGGTGCGAAGCGATGCTGTAGGAAAACTTCTGCCAAACGCTAGCCAGCTCACTGATGTCTATCGCTTAGCGCCTGCGTGATGCTGCGCATGCCGGACGCGGGGCTAAGGGCGTCTGAGCAGCGTTAATCCGTCACCTCGCTATCGCGATCACGCCCTGGGCAGTAGGCTGTTTTCTCCCTTCCCACAGGTGAAGCCATGGCTGTGCGACCTCCGTTTGCTACGCCGTTCCGTTCAGGGTTTTCCCTTCTGCTGATCGCCGTGCCGGCCATGCGGCTTGGCGAGCAATCTGGAATGGCCGCATGAAAGTACGATCTGCTCTGACGGCATTCCCCCTTTCTCCAAGGTTTAGGTAACGCGCGATGAGCCAGGACACCGACGATCACGACGATCACAGCGACAATCTCTATCGCCCGCGCAAACTCAAAGTGCGCGATCGGCTGCACGATCTTCAGCTCCTGCGCGATATGGCGATCATCAATGCGCGGGTGCGCGCCGAGCTTGGGCCACTGCCACCTGGCGGATTGCCGGTGGAACCCAAGCGCAAACCCGCGCGGCCACCGCACCTGCCTGACGCCGCATCCGCGCCCCATTCCCCCGAGGACGACCCGATGAAACTGCACCACCTTGCCGCCACCGCCATCATGCCGCTGGCCCTGACCGCGGCGATCACGCCCTGGGCAGTAGGCTGTTTTCTCCCTTCCCACAGGTGAAGCCATGGCTGTGCGACCTCCGTTTGCTACGCCGTTCCGTTCAGGGTTTTCCCTTCTGCTGATCGCCGTGCCGGCCATGCGGCTTGGCGAGCAATCTGGAATGGCCGCATGAAAGTACGATCTGCTCTGACGGCATTCCCCCTTTCTCCAAGGTTTAGGTAACGCGCGATGAGCCAGGACACCGACGATCACGACGATCACAGCGACAATCTCTATCGCCCGCGCAAACTCAAAGTGCGCGATCGGCTGCACGATCTTCAGCTCCTGCGCGATATGGCGATCATCAATGCGCGGGTGCGCGCCGAGCTTGGGCCACTGCCACCTGGCGGATTGCCGGTGGAACCCAAGCGCAAACCCGCGCGGCCACCGCACCTGCCTGACGCCGCATCCGCGCCCCATTCCCCCGAGGACGACCCGATGAAACTGCACCACCTTGCCGCCACCGCCATCATGCCGCTGGCCCTGACCGCGGCGGGTGGGTTGCTCCAAAGGCATCGATGTCGGCAATGACGGCGCTACCGGTCACCTCAATCCGCATCCGGTCAAACGCTACGAAGTGATTGCCACCTCCCATGCGCCGGGGCCGTGGGATTCGATTGAGGCGTACATCGGGTATGACGTCATCAATGAGAAATGCGTGCCGATGCTTCCGTTCGTTGGTGTACGGCAGAAGCCCAATACTCAGCTCGATGTTCCCATGACACAGGTGGACGATCACACGTGGAAGGGGTATTTCTACCGGGACGCCTTGCAGGACGAAGACTACTTCAAGCTTGGTGTATGCCACTGGGATGCGACCGGTGCTGGTATTTCGGCGATTGGTAAGGGGGTTAGATTCAACTGGGTTGGTATGTTGAAGGAACTCCTGCATGACAGTCCTGAGACGAGTTATTTTAAGAAGAGCGCATATGGGGATCAGCATCTCGTTGAATATGGCGCTCAAACCCTCGCGGGAGACGACGATGAGGCGCTTCAACATCCAGATGCTCACTTCCAAGTCACCATCGCTGTCAAGGAAGCCAAGCCATGAAGCCTACTGATCAAGCGCGTGCCGATGCGGCCATTGATTCTTATATAAACCGCTCTCAGAGCGAAGTCGGAAAGCCCCAGCCTGTATATCTAGATGATGCTAAATATATTGTCTTCGGCTACGCGAACGATCTTATAACCGGATTTCATGCCACGGCATATCAGACTCTGGAGAAGCCATATCGCATCATCATCGCCTACCGTGGCACCGACACGGATTTATTTACCGGCGAGACCAAGGCGGATCGATGTCGGCAATGACGGCGCTACCGGTCACCTCAATCCGCATCCGGTCAAACGCTACGAAGTGATTGCCACCTCCCATGCGCCGGGGCCGTGGGATTCGATTGAGGCGTACATCGGGTATGACGTCATCAATGAGAAATGCGTGCCGATGCTTCCGTTCGTTGGTGTACGGCAGAAGCCCAATACTCAGCTCGATGTTCCCATGACACAGGTGGACGATCACACGTGGAAGGGGTATTTCTACCGGGACGCCTTGCAGGACGAAGACTACTTCAAGCTTGGTGTATGCCACTGGGATGCGACCGGTGCTGGTATTTCGGCGATTGGTAAGGGGGTTAGATTCAACTGGGTTGGTATGTTGAAGGAACTCCTGCATGACAGTCCTGAGACGAGTTATTTTAAGAAGAGCGCATATGGGGATCAGCATCTCGTTGAATATGGCGCTCAAACCCTCGCGGGAGACGACGATGAGGCGCTTCAACATCCAGATGCTCACTTCCAAGTCACCATCGCTGTCAAGGAAGCCAAGCCATGAAGCCTACTGATCAAGCGCGTGCCGATGCGGCCATTGATTCTTATATAAACCGCTCTCAGAGCGAAGTCGGAAAGCCCCAGCCTGTATATCTAGATGATGCTAAATATATTGTCTTCGGCTACGCGAACGATCTTATAACCGGATTTCATGCCACGGCATATCAGACTCTGGAGAAGCCATATCGCATCATCATCGCCTACCGTGGCACCGACACGGATTTATTTACCGGCGAGACCAAGGCGGAAAAAGCAGGCCATGCGCTCACTACCCTCCAGGACATCGCCGTCGATGCCACGATGGTGCGCGACGCCGTCAATCCACAAAAGGCCGCCGCCGATGCGTTCACGGCAAAGATGCTCGCCAAGGCGGCCGCGCGAGGTATCCCCAAAGACCACGTGACCGTGNTCCGGTGAGTGCGGCCAGTCGGCATTACGGCACGGTGGCACGGCGGTGACCAATTACGTCCTGGCAGGTGATCCGGTGAGTGCGGCCAGTCGGCATTACGGCACGGTGGTGACTCTGGGGTGACTCTGGCGACGCCCCAGAGAATGTGCAAGCGCTCAAAGACGCGCACTACCTCGACGTCAGCCACGGCGCATCGTCACCCAATCCGCTGCGGGCGATGCGCATGGGCGATCACAGCGGTACACACTTCACTGGCCCGCAGAGCGTGCTGTCCCCGGAGAGGCTGGCGCAGCTCCAAGCCAACTACGCGCACAACAAGGCCGCTTTCGATCATTTCCGTCAGGATGTCCATCAGGACCGCGAGCTACTGAATATGGCCCTGAATCCTGGCGCGACTGCCGCCATGACGGCGAAGGCGGAAGCACTGGCGGTGCAGGTGCGTGCCGAACATGCCTACGATGCCGGTCGTCAAACCGTGGAGCGGGGCATCCATGCGGTGGAACACACCGCCGGGCAAGCCTACGACACGCTCACCCATCCTGAGCAGTGGTTCCAGCACAGCGGGCCGGCAGCGTCCATCCCTCCAACATCGACGCACGCGGACACGTCCTCCTCTTCATCTGCCTCTTCATCCTCATCCTCTGCCGCGTCCACGCCGTCCCAAGCCATGGATAAGCACACGCGCATGCAGGACGACCTCGTCGCTCAGCAGCACCAACAACGCATGCAACAGGCGCAGCAGCACGCGCCGCAACGGGCGCAAGCGCACACGCCGACACTTGCGCCAACGTTCAATCACACCACTCCAGCCACGGATGCGCATGGGCGATCACAGCGGTACACACTTCACTGGCCCGCAGAGCGTGCTGTCCCCGGAGAGGCTGGCGCAGCTCCAAGCCAACTACGCGCACAACAAGGCCGCTTTCGATCATTTCCGTCAGGATGTCCATCAGGACCGCGAGCTACTGAATATGGCCCTGAATCCTGGCGCGACTGCCGCCATGACGGCGAAGGCGGAAGCACTGGCGGTGCAGGTGCGTGCCGAACATGCCTACGATGCCGGTCGTCAAACCGTGGAGCGGGGCATCCATGCGGTGGAACACACCGCCGGGCAAGCCTACGACACGCTCACCCATCCTGAGCAGTGGTTCCAGCACAGCGGGCCGGCAGCGTCCATCCCTCCAACATCGACGCACGCGGACACGTCCTCCTCTTCATCTGCCTCTTCATCCTCATCCTCTGCCGCGTCCACGCCGTCCCAAGCCATGGATAAGCACACGCGCATGCAGGACGACCTCGTCGCTCAGCAGCACCAACAACGCATGCAACAGGCGCAGCAGCACGCGCCGCAACGGGCGCAAGCGCACACGCCGACACTTGCGCCAACGTTCAATCACACCACTCCAGCCACGGAAAAACCGGCCAGCGTGGACATGCAGGAGCAGGCGCGGACCGCGCAACTGCAACAGCAGGAACAGCAAGCGCAGGCAGCACGCGAGCAGCAATACCGCCTTGTGCAGCAACACGCACAATTGCATCGTCAGGCCATGGAGGCGCGGCCACGCGAACATGAGCATGAGCAGCGCCACAGCCAGGACACCCGCCCGCCCCAACACGAACAGCGCCAAGCGGTCGAGCCGATGTTGCACACTCCGGCGACGACGAAAGCCCCACACCTCGCGCTGACCAGCACACATCAGTTGGAAGCCGGCGACCGTGGTGCCGCCGTGCAAGTGATGCAACAACACTTGCAGACCCTCGGCGTTACCGACCGCGATGGCAACGCGATCCAGGACGACAAGCACTACGGCCCGCGCACCCAACAGGCGGTGGAGAACTTCCAGCGGTTGGCGGGTCGCGAGCCCACCGGCATCGCCGACCCTGGCACGCTCGAAGCACTGCAAACGCATGCCCAGTTCGCCGCGCGGCAGAAGACACAGGACCTCGGCACCGAAAACCGGCCAGCGTGGACATGCAGGAGCAGGCGCGGACCGCGCAACTGCAACAGCAGGAACAGCAAGCGCAGGCAGCACGCGAGCAGCAATACCGCCTTGTGCAGCAACACGCACAATTGCATCGTCAGGCCATGGAGGCGCGGCCACGCGAACATGAGCATGAGCAGCGCCACAGCCAGGACACCCGCCCGCCCCAACACGAACAGCGCCAAGCGGTCGAGCCGATGTTGCACACTCCGGCGACGACGAAAGCCCCACACCTCGCGCTGACCAGCACACATCAGTTGGAAGCCGGCGACCGTGGTGCCGCCGTGCAAGTGATGCAACAACACTTGCAGACCCTCGGCGTTACCGACCGCGATGGCAACGCGATCCAGGACGACAAGCACTACGGCCCGCGCACCCAACAGGCGGTGGAGAACTTCCAGCGGTTGGCGGGTCGCGAGCCCACCGGCATCGCCGACCCTGGCACGCTCGAAGCACTGCAAACGCATGCCCAGTTCGCCGCGCGGCAGAAGACACAGGACCTCGGCACCGACCGTCCGCCATTTGGCCGATCACGCCCAGCCTGCACTCTCCCACTCGACCGATGCCGTCGCCGAGCGTCCGGCCCAGCCTCGCCCCGACCTCGCCACTGCGCAGCAGCAGGCAGCATCAAAAGCGCCGATCACGCCCAGCCTGCACTCTCCCACTCGACCGATGCCGTCGCCGAGCGTCCGGCCCAGCCTCGCCCCGACCTCGCCACTGCGCAGCAGCAGGCAGCATCAAAAGCGCTAGCTGGAACCCTACAGCAGCCCCAATTCCCCGTTGCGCGCGCTCTACGCGCAGACCAAAGCCAACCTGGAACCCTACAGCAGCCCCAATTCCCCGTTGCGCGCGCTCTACGCGCAGACCAAAGCCAACCTGGAAAAGAAGGGCATCTCGATGTCCGAGGAACGCCTGCACCAGGTCGTCGGCGAGATGGCGCTCTACAAACAAAATGAGCCCAGGCGGGGATAATCATTTAGTCCCCAAGGGCGATACGCTCTATGTCTGCGATCTCAAGGTCCCCTACACGCACTTCATGGTGGATCTGCGCGAGCCGGCGCCGTCGGTGCAGTCCACGCTGCAGCAGGTGCAGAACCAGCAGCAGAGACAAGAAGCGGAGTTGACGGCCATGCGGCAGCAACAGCAGCAACATCAATACGAGCACCCGTATGTTCGATAGCCAGACCAATGGCAGGATCGCCACAGCACTCGATATACGCAGACAGTGATTTGTCGCAGGGCCCTGCGACCCAGACGCCGAACTATGTGGTGCAATCCCACGGACAGCTATGGGCGAGAGTCTTTGCATCGCAACTGACGCAAGCGCCGGACGTGGTCCAGGCCAGCCAGCAATTGCAGAGGGTGGATCAGCAGAGCCTGGCCGAGCAGGCCAGGCAGGCCCAGCGCGCCGCGCAGATGCAAGGGCGGGGGCTGCTCATGAAGCTGTAACCGGCAACCGAAGCTCCTCCCGCGCAGCGTTGCCTCGCGGGCATGCCGATGTACATGCATGGTCCTTCATAATGGGGGTTTTACGAAGGAGCCCGCGATGACGGACGCAACCCCATTTGATCTGCTCATCAGCGACTGCGATGGCGTACTCGTCGACAGCGAGGTGCTGGCCGACCGGGTGATGTTCGACACCCTGAGCGCGTATGTGCCTCGCGCCGAGTTGGAGCGCTTTCTCGACGGCAGCTTCGGCCAGACCACCGAGCAAATCGTGCAGCGCGTGCAGCGGCATTTTTCGCTCGACCTGCCTGCGGGGCTATATCTCCAGATTCGCCAGCGCTCCGAAGCGCTGATCGCCGCCGAGGTGCAGCCTATCGAAGGCGTGCGCGCGGCCTTATCGGCATTGCCGCTGCCATTGGCGGTGGCTTCCAACAGCCAGCGTGCGAGTGTGGTCGCGTCGGTGGAGCGCGCCGGGCTGAGCGAGCGGGTGGGGGGGCATCTCTTCAGTGCCGACATGGTGGAACGGCCCAAGCCTGCGCCGGACCTATACCTGCTGGCCGCACACACCCTCGGTGTGACTCCGGCGCGTTGTCTGGTGATCGAGGATAGTGTCACCGGCGCCACCGCCGCGCTGGCCGCCGGGATGACGGTGATCGGCTTCACCGGCGCCGCGCACATTCCCGCCGGTCATGCCGCGACACTACGTCAGCTCGGTGTCGTGGCGGTGATGGAGCACATGCGACAGTTGCCGCAGCTCTATGCCGATCTGTTGCGGCTTGCGGCAGTCTGATGCACCACGATGTGATTGCCGCGCGTGGCGCGATGGCGATGGCGCGACCGTCTCGCCCCTCCATGTGTCGAGGCTTCTACAGTTTGCCTTTCATCGCGCGGTAGTCGCGCGGGGTCATGCCGACGGTGGCCTTGAACTGGCGGGCGAAGGCGCTCTGATCGGCGAAGCCGCACAACTGGCCGATACTGGCGATGCTGTTGTCGCCGTGCAACAGTCGCATCGCCGCTTCGATGCGCATCTTGGTCAGCAGTTGTTGCGGGGTCAGTTGGAACACGCGGCGGAAGTGTCGCTCCAATTGCGCCACCGACAGTTCCGCCATGTCGGCGAGCATTTGCACGCGCAGGTTATCCCCGTAGTGCGCCTGCATGTGTTCCATGGCGCGGCTGATCCGTTCGTAGGCGGAGTGCCGGTTGTCCGGTTGGCCCAGGTCGCGGGAGATGCCGACCACGCCGATCACGTCTTCGTTCTCGCATAGCGGGCGTTTGAAGGTCAGGCACCAGCCAGGAGTGCGGTTGGGGAACAGGTGCACTTCCAGTTGGTTTTCGATCATCTCCCCGCACAGGACGCGTCGGTCCTGCATCAGGTAACTGCCGCCCAGCGGGAGCGGAAACAGTTCCGCGGCGGATTTGCCGATCAAGTCGCTGCGGTACTTCTTGCCCAGGCGCCGCACCAGGGTCAGGTTGACGTGGGTGTAGCGGCCGTTGCGGTCCTTGACGAAGAACACCACGTCCGGCAACGCGTCGAACAGTGTTTGCATTTCCAATGCTGAAATCAAAGTCTCCATGGGGCATCACCAGCGGTTGTGAGCGATTGCGCGGACATGCCGCAGCATGGCCTCGGGGTAGCGATGCTAGCCTAAGTTGGGATGATGAGCGCGTTTGCGTTGTGCGAATTTCCGCATTGACCATAGGCAAACGCTGCTAGCCGATTCTGGCCCCGAATGTGAGCATAAATCCATGTATACGCTCGATGTCATCGACTCGCACAGTGGCGGCGAACCGACCCGTGTCGTCGTCGCCGGCTTTCCCGATCTAGGCGCTGGCACGCTGGCGCAGCGACGTGGCGTGTTCCGCGACCGTTTCGACCGCTGGCGCAGTGCCATCGCCTGCGAGCCGCGTGGTTCGGACACGATGGTCGGCGCGCTGTTGCTGCCGCCGCTAGATCCTGCCGCCTGCGCGGCGGTGGTCTTCTTCAACAACGTCGGCTATCTCGGCATGTGCGGCCACGGCACCATCGGTTTGGTACGGACCTTGGCCGACCTGGGCCGGTTGGCGCCGGGCGCGCACCGCATCGAGACCCCGGTGGGGACGGTGGGGGTGGCCTTGCACGAGGATGGTCGGGTTTCGGTGGACAACGTGGAGAGCTACCGCTATGCCGCTGGCGTCCAAGTGCAGGTGCCGGAGTATGGTGCCGTGCGTGGGGATGTCGCCTGGGGTGGCAATTGGTTCTTCATCACCGAGCAGACACCGTGTGCGTTGGAGCTGCGCAACCAGCGTGCGTTGACCGCTTACACCGAAGCGATCCGGTTGGCGCTGGACACGGCGGGCATCCGTGGTGCCGAACAGGGCGAGATCGACCACATCGAGATCAATGGGCCAGCGCCGGACGCCAGCGCCGATGCGCGCAATTTCGTGCTGTGCCCCGGCTTGGCCTACGACCGCTCGCCATGCGGCACCGGCACCAGCGCCAAGCTGGCGTGCCTGGCGGCCGACGGCAAGCTGGCACCGGGCCAGGTTTGGCGCCAGCAGGGCATTCTGGGCAGCGTGTTCGAAGGCAGTTACACGGCTGGCGAGCGTGGCGTGCTGCCGCGCATCACTGGACAGGCTTACATCACCTCGCGGGCGCAGTTGTTGATCGAGCCGCAGGACCCATTCGCCTGGGGTATCGACGCCGGATGAGTGGTTTCGACCTGATCGTCGTCGGTGCCGGTATCGTCGGTGCGGCCTGCGCCGACGCGGCGGCGGCCGCCGGATTGCGGGTGGCGATCGTCGAGTCGGGCAGTATCGGTGGCGGTTCCACCGCTGCGGCGATGGGTCATCTGGTGGCGATGGACGATGATCCGGCGGAGCTGGCGCTGTCGGCGTATTCATTGCAGTTATGGGAAGAATTCGCGCCGCTGCCGGAGGCCGAATTCAGCCGTTGCGGCACGCTGTGGGTGGCGCGCGAGGCGCGCGAACTCGATGCGATTCCGGCCAAGATCCAACGTCTGGCCGCGGCCGGCGTACACGCCGAGGCGGTCGATGCGCAGCACCTTTACCAACTGGAGCCAGCGTTGGTGCCGGGTCTGGCGGGGGGCATGCGTGTGGCTGCCGAGGCCGTGGTGTATCCGCCGCGCATGGCGCGTTATTTGGTGGATCGTGCCTGCAGCGCGGGTGCGCAGCTGTATGCCGGACGCCGCGCGCTGGCCTTGGCCGACGTCGGGCTGCGCCTGGACGATGGCACCGCGCTGCACGGCCCCGTCTTGGTCGCCACCGGCTGCGCGCTGTCGGAACTGTTGCCGGAGTTGCCGATGCGTGCGCGCAAGGGGCAATTGGTCATCACGGATCGTTATCCAGGTTTCGTTGCGCACCAGTTGCTGGAATTGGGCTATGCCGATAGCGCGCACGGCAGTGACGGCAGCAGTGTGGCGTTCAACGTGCAGCCGCGCCCGACCGGGCAATTGCTGATCGGTTCCTCGCGTGAATTCGACGCGCGCGACCGCGCCGTGTCGATGCCGATGTTGCAACGCATGCTGGAGCGTGCGTTCGGATTTTTGCCTGGATTACGGCAATTGCAGGCGATCCGCGTGTGGACCGGATTGCGTCCGGCCACGCCGGATGGTCGCCCGTACTTGGGTGCCGTGCCGCAACGTCGCGATGTGTGGGTCGCGGCGGGGCACGAAGGGCTGGGCGTGACCACTGCGCTGGGCAGTGCGCGGCTGTTGCTGGACTTGCTGCTACAGCGGCGTCCGGCGCTGGATCCGGCGCCGTTCGCGCCAGCGCGGGCGCTGGCATGAGCGCGTCGATGCTGCGCCTGCAAGTCGATGGTCAGCCGGTAAACGTCGCTGACGGCAGTAGCGTGGCTGCCGCAGTGGCGCAGGTTGCCACGCATTTTCGTCGTTCGCGCAGCGGTCAGCCGCGCGCACCGCTGTGTGGCATGGGGATATGCGGCGAATGCCGGGTGCGTATCGACCGCGTCAGTCAGGTGCGCGCCTGTATCACTCCGGCGCGCGATGGCATGCAGGTGTGGACCGATGGCTGAGCCGCGCGCGCACTACGACGTGTTGGTCGCTGGCGCTGGTCCGGCTGGGTTGGCGGCGGCGCTGGCGGCAGCCAGCCATGGGCGTCGCGTGGCCTTGGTCGATCTGCAGGCGCGTGCCGGCGGACAGATCTGGCGCCACGACGTCACCCACGCGCCGCCACGTCTGGCCGCGCGCGCGCTGGCGCAGTTGGCGGCCAGTGCGGTCACGTTCTTGCCACAGAACCAACTGGTGATGACGCAGGGCCGGCAGGTGCTGCTCGACGGTCCGGAGGGGGCGCGCTGGTTGGGATACGACGCGCTGGTGCTCGCTACCGGCGCACGCGAATTGTTACTGCCGTTCCCCGGTTGGACCTTGCCCGGCGTCACCGGTGCGGGCGGCGCGCAGGCGCTGGCCAAGCAGGGCTGGCCGTTGGCCGGCCGTCGTGTCGTGGTTGCGGGGAGTGGACCGCTGTTGCTGGCCTCTGCGGCGACGCTGCGCCGCCATGGCGCGCAGTTGCTGGGCATTATCGAGCAGGCGCCGCTGCGCGCGTTGGCCGGTTTTGCCGCGCAATTGCCGCTGCGCTGGCCGGACAAGGCGTTGCAGGCACTGGCGCTACGCGCGCAGTTGGCAAGGGTCGGTTACCACGCCGGTAGCGTGGTGGTGGCCGCGCACGGCGAGGGCCGCGTGCAGTCGGTGGAGATCGAAGGACCGCGTGGTCGCCGCCAGATCGATTGCGATCATCTGGCCGTGGGCTATGGTCTGGTGCCCAACGTCGAATTGGCGCAACTGCTCGGTTGCCGTCTTGCACGCAGCGGCGCGCATCCGTGCGTGGCGGTGGATATGCAATTGCGCACCACGGTCGATGGCGTCTTCGCCGCCGGCGAAGCCCTGGGTATCGGCGGGCGCGACTGCGCACGCGTGGAGGGGGCAATCGCCGGACATATGGCGGCGGGTCAGCCCGCGGCGGCGCAGGCGTTGCAGCCGCGCCGCATGCGCGCGCGCGCGTTCGCCACGCTGCTGCAAAAACAGTTCGCGCTGGATCCGCGGATCCACGCGCTGGCCGCGCCGGATACCCTGGTGTGCCGCTGCGAGGACGTGCCGCTGTCGGCGCTGTGCGGTCATGCCGACCTGCGCGACGCCAAGCTGGTCTCGCGTTGCGGCATGGGTGCCTGTCAGGGGCGCATCTGCGGCAGTGCGCTGACCGAGCTGGGGCTGACGCCGCGTAGCGACGACTTCTCCGACGACGGCCGCCGGCCGCCGCTGTTTCCGGTGCGATTGGACGCGTTGGCCCATCCTGTGCCCGTGTCCGACCCCGTTTCCGCCGCGTGTTCGCACACGGCATCCTTTCGCAACTCTCCACAAGGTGTACCTCTATGAGCAAGGCTTCCTTCTGGCACGGCGTGCTGCCGGCCATCACCACCCCATTCAATGCCGATGGCAGCATCGACCATGCGTTCCTGGCCAAGCATGCGCAGGTGATGATCGACGCCGGTTGCAGCGCGATCGTGCCGCTCGGCTCGCTCGGCGAAGCGGCCACGCTGAGTTTCGACGACAAGCTGGCGATTTTGAAGACGCTGGTGCAAGCCGTGGCGGGGCGTATTCCGGTGGTGCCAGGCATCGCCGCGCTGTCCACCGATGAAGCGGTGCGTCTGGTGCAGGCGGCCAAGCAGCTCGGCTGCGGTGGCGTGATGGTGCTGCCGCCTTACGTGTACTCCACCGACTGGCGCGAAATGGGCGCGCACGTGCGTGCGGTGATCGCCGCGACCGACCTGCCGGTGATCCTGTACAACAATCCGGTGGCCTACAAGACCGATTTCACCGCGGCGCAGATCGCCGAGCTGGCCGCCGAGTTCCCGCATCTGGAAGCAGTGAAGGAGTCCTCCGGCGATGTGCGTCGTTTCGCCGCGTTGGGCGAATTGCTCGGCGACCGTCTGGTGCTGCTGGTGGGCATGGACGATGCCATCGTCGAAGGCGTGAGCATGGGCGCCAAGGGCTGGATCGCCGGCCTGGTCAACGCCTATCCGAAGGAATCGGTGAAGCTGTTCGAGCTGGCCCGCGACGGCGGCTACCCGGCGGCCAAGGCGCTGTACGATTGGTTCCTGCCGCTGCTACGCCTGGATACCGTGCCCAAGTTCGTGCAGTTGATCAAGCTAGTGCAACAGAAGGTCGGTCTCGGCAGCGAGCGCGTGCGTGCGCCGCGCCTGATCCTGGAAGGCGCTGAGCGCGAAGCGGCGCTGAAGGTGATCGATCACGCCATCGCCACCCACCCTGGAGACTGAGATGAGCATCCAACCGCTGTTGCTTGCTGGCCATTGGCAGCCTTCGCTGGAAGAGCGTGGTCGTTTCCGCGCCGAGGATCCACGCGATGGCACAGCGTTTGGTCCGGAGTTTCCCGTCAGCGGCGCCGCCGACCTGGAAGCGGCCTTGAGCGCGGCGACGTTGGTTGCCGACGCGCTGGCCGCGGCCGAGCCGGATCGCATCGCCGCCTTCCTGGATGCTTATGCTGCGGCGATCGATGCCGATGGCGAGCACTTGGTCGCGTTGGCGCATGCCGAGACCGGCTTGCCGGTCGAGCCGCGCCTGGCCAAGGTGGAACTGCCGCGTGCCAGCGGCCAGTTGCGCCAGGCCGCGCAGGCGGTCCGCAGCCATAGCTGGACGCAGCCGGTGATCGACACCGCCGCTGGCTTACGTGCGCAACTGGGATCCTTGCACAAGCCGGTGCTGGTGTTCGGCCCGAACAACTTCCCGTTCGCGTTCAACGCGGTGGCCGGCAGCGATTTTGCTTCGGCCATTGCCGCAGGCAATCCGGTCATCGCCAAAGCGCATCCCTCGCATCCGGCGACCAGTCAGCGTTTGGCGCAGCTTGCGCACCAGGCATTGCTGGATCACGACCTGCCGACGGCGGCGGTGCAGCTGCTGTATCACTTCGACACAACCTTGGGTCTGGAATTGGCCGGGGATGCGCGGCTGGGTGCGATCGGTTTCACCGGCAGTCGCGCCGGTGGTCTGGCGCTGAAGGCCGCAGCCGACCGTGCCGGCGTGCCGGCTTATGTCGAACTGTCCAGTGTCAATCCGGTGTTCCTGCTGCCTGGTGCGTTGGCCGAGCGCGGCGCGGCGCTGGCGCAGGAGTTCTTCGCCTCTTGCACGATGGGCAGCGGTCAGTTCTGTACCAACCCGGGCATCGTGGTGGTGCCGGAAGGCGATGCGGGCGATGCTTTCGTCGCCGCGGCGATCACCCACTTTGCCGCCGCTGCGCCAGCGTTGCTGTTCTCGCGTGGGGTGTTGGAGCACCTGCAGCGCAGCGTGGCCACGCTGCGTAACGCGGGTGCCGCCCTGCTGGTGGGTGGCGAGGCGCCGACGACACCTGGGTACCGGTATGCGCCCACCTTGCTGCACGTGTCGGCCGAGGAGTTTCTGCAGCAGCCCGAGGCCTTGCAGACCGAAGCGTTCGGGCCGGTCAGTCTGATCGTGCGCAGCACTGGGTTGGCGCAGGTGACCACGTTGGCGCGCAGCTTCGAAGGCAATCTCACCGGCACCGTGTATCGCGGCGCCGATGGTAGCGACGATCTGGCTTGCACCGCGCTGATTGCGGCATTGCGGCCGCGTGTCGGGCGTTTGATCTGCAACAAGATGCCCACTGGCGTGGCGGTGAGTCCGGCGATGAATCATGGTGGCCCGTATCCGAGTACTGGCCACTCGGGCTTTACTGCGGTTGGCATGCCCGCAGCGATTCGCCGTTTCGCCGCGTTGCACAGCTACGATGGTGTGCCCGACGACATGCTGCCGGTCGTGTTGCGCGACCGCAATCCTGGTGGCGTGCAGCGCTTGATCGACGGTTATTGGAGTGTGTCCGACGTGGAGCGCAGTGCATGAGCGATGCGGCGCAGATCGGTGGCTTAAGCCTGGAGGCGGCGCACGCGCAGCTTGCGCCGTGGCCACGCCGTGCGCCACCGATCCAGGAGCAGGAATACCGTCAGCGTCTGGCCGATGCGCGCACCTTGATGCGCGCACACGGCGTGGATGCGTTATTGATCGGTGCCGGCGCATCCCTGCGCTATTTCACTGGTGTGCCGTGGGGTGCGAGCGAGCGCCTGGTGGCGATGCTGCTTACCGCCACGGGCGATCCGTTGTTGATCTGTCCGGCGTTCGAGGAAGGATCGTTGGATGCGGTGCTGTGCCTGCCTGTACGCAAATGCTTGTGGGAGGAACACGAGGATCCGCACGCACGGGTCGCCGAGGCGCTGGCGCAATGCAACGCGCAGACGCTGGCGTTGGATCCAGGCATTGCGTTCGCCGTGCATACCGGCTTGTCGGCGGTGCTGGGGACGGTCGCGATCCGCGACGCGGCGCCAATCGTTGATGGCTGCCGCATGCGCAAGTCGGCGGCGGAGTTGGCGTTGATGCAGCAGGCGTGCGACATGACCTTGCAGGTGCAACGTCTGGCCGCAGGGTTGATCCACGAAGGCATCACCACGGCGGAACTGACCCGTTTCATCGATCAGGCGCACCGCGCGCTCGGTGCCGATAACGGGTCTACGTTCTGCATCGTGCAGTTCGGCCATGCCACCGCGTATCCGCATGGTATTCCGGGCGTGCAGGCGTTGCGTGCCGGTGAGTTGGTGTTGATCGATACCGGTTGCACTGTGCAGGGCTACCACTCCGATATCACCCGCACCTATATCTTCGGCGAACCCAGCGAAAAACAGCGGCATATCTGGCAATTGGAGCATGCCGCGCAGGCAGCGGCGTTCGCCGCAGTTCGTCCCGGCGTGGCTTGCGCCGCCGTAGACGCGGCTGCGCGCGAGGTGCTGGAGCGTGCCGGCCTCGGCCCGGATTACCGCTTGCCGGGACTGCCGCATCGCACGGGTCATGGCTGCGGCATGAGCATCCACGAGGCGCCATACCTGGTGCGCGGCAACGCGTTGGCACTGGCGCCGGGGATGTGCTGCAGCAACGAGCCGATGATCGTGGTGCCGGGCGAATTCGGTGTGCGTCTGGAGGATCACTTCTATGTGACCGACACTGGCGCGCAGTGGTTCACGCCGCCGTCGCCGGCGATCGACCGCCCGTTCGCCTGATGCGGGTGCGATGTGCAGCATGTGCCGACGCCGGCCCATGCTGCACATCTGGGTGAAGCTTCCTTCTTTTACTGCACACTGGTGTTTCCTGGCCGTCGCTGGTATGGCCGATCCGTCTGCTCCATCGGAGAAATCGCAATGCGTCTGAGTCCCACATTTCGCGCGGCATTGTCGTTGGCGCTGGTCTGTCCTGTGATCTTCCACAGCGGCATGGCTGTGGCGGCAACTCAGGCGGCGGTGACGCCGGCCAAGCAGGCAAGTGTGCGCTTCAAGGCGCTGTATCAGCGCGAGTGGGCGTGGCGGCAGGAGCAATTCGCTGGTGCCGACGACGAAAACGGCAAGGCCGCTCCCGCCGACCATCTGCCGAAGGTGGACCTGGCGACGCAGAATCAGCGCACCGCCTACTGGCAGCAGGTGTTGCATGAATTGGACGCGATCAAGCCAGCGGACCTGTCGGCGCAGGAACAGGTCGATTACCAAGTGTATCGCGAGCAGATCGTGGTCCTGCTCAACCAGCAGCGCTTCCACAGCTGGGAGATGCCGTTCAATAGCGATAGTTCGTTCTGGAGCGATCTCGGTTTCAGCGCGCGCTCCACCATGCATACGCGCGAGGATTACCAGCGTTATTTGAAGATCCTCGCCGACATTCCGCGTTACTTCGACGATCAAATCGTCAACATGCGCGCCGGTCTGGCGCGTGGCTTCAGCCAGCCACAAGTGACGCTGACCGGGCGCGATCAATCCATCGCCGACGTGGCGCAGGCTGCTGGTCAAGCCAATCCGTTCTACGCTCCATTCAAGCAGATGCCGGCCAGCATTCCGGCGCAGGCGCAGGCGCAATTGCGCCTGCAGGCGTTGGAGACCATCGCCCACAGCGTGGTGCCGGCGTATGCCGGGCTGCTGCATTTCATGCGCGAGGAATATCAGCCCAAGGCGCGCACCACACTGGCCGCCGAGTCGCTGCCGGATGGTGTGGCGTACTACCGTGCGCAGATCCGCGAGTTCACCACGCTGGATCTGGCGCCGGAGCAGATTCATGACATCGGACTGAAGGAGGTCGCCAAGCTGCGCAAGCAGATGGACCAGACCATCGCCGCCAGCGGCTTCGTCGCCCCGGCCGGGCAAGCGACGTTCCCGGCCTTTTTGCACTACCTGCGCACCGATCCCAAGTTCTACGCCAAGACACCGGAGGAACTGCTCAAGGATGCAGCGTGGATCGCCAAGCGCGTGGATGCCAAGATTGGCGATTACATCGGTCGGTTGCCGCGGCAGCGTTTCGCAATTGAGCCGGTGCCGCCGGAACTGGCGCCGTTCTATACCGGCGGTCGTGGTGGTCCGGGGATCTATCTGGTCAACACCTATGATCTGCCGTCGCGACCGTTGTACAACCTGACCGCGCTGACTCTGCACGAATCCTCGCCCGGCCACGCGCTGCAGATGCCGCTGGCTGCCGAGCAGCAGGACTTGCCGGACTTCCGGCGTTACAGCTTCATCTCCGTTTACGGCGAGGGCTGGGCGGTGTATTCGGAATACCTGGGGCAGGAGATGGGGATGTACGACACGCCCTACGACCGCTTCGGTTATCTGACCTATCAGATGTGGCGTGCGTGCCGCTTGGTCATCGATACCGGCATTCACCACAAGGGCTGGACTCGCGCGCAGGCGATTGCCTATCTGCGCGATAACACCGCCCTCAGCGAACACGAAATCACCACCGAGGTGGACCGCTATATCGGCTGGCCCGGTCAGGCGTTGTCCTATTATCTGGGCGAATTGAAGATATTGGAGCTGCGGCGCAAGGCCGAGCGCGCGCTGGGCGAGAAGTTCGATATCCGTGCTTTCCACGATGCGGTGTTGGAAACCGGCTCGGTGCCGTTGCCGGTACTGGAACAGCGCATCGCGCGTTTCATCGCCGAAGGTGGCAAATCGCCGTGGGCCAGCGCGGTGGATGCGGCACCGACACCGTGATGCCGGCGTCGCCACGCCTCGCGCTGGCGAACGGCGGTCGCCGCCGTGCGCTGGCGTGTGCACGGGCGGCGACGCCCGGTGATTGGCCAATGCAACTGAGATCCAGCGAGGGACACCATGGCGGCACAAGGTAAGTTCCATAAGCGACTGAGCCTCACCGATTTGACCTTCATCGGGCTCGGTTCGATTTTCGGCTCCGGCTGGCTGTTTTCGGCCAGCCATGTCTCGGCAATGGCCGGTCCGGCGGTTATCGTGTCGTGGATCGCTGGCGGTGTGGCGGTTTTGATGCTGGGCCTGGTCTATTGCGAATTGGGTGCGGCCTTGCCGCGCGCCGGTGGCGTGGTGCGTTATCCGGAGTATTCGCATGGCGCCTTGCTCGGCTGGCTGATGGGCTTCATCACCTTGATCGCGTTCTCCAGCCTGATTGCGATCGAAGTGGAAGCGGCGCGGCAGTATGCGGCGGCGTGGTTCCCGTGGCTCAGCCAGGCCGGCAGCACCCATCCCAGCATCGCCGGCTGGTTGCTGCAACTTGCGTTGCTGGTCGCGTTCTTTTTGCTCAATTACTACAGCGTCAAGACCTTCGCCACCGCCAACAATATCGTCAGCGTGTTCAAGTTCCTGGTGCCGGTCTTGGTGATCGTGCTGTTGATGGCGCACTTCGATGCACGCAACCTGCGCGTGCATGGATTCGCTCCGTTCGGTGCGGCTGGGGTGGAGACGGCGATCTCCGCTGGCGGCATCATCTTCGCTTATCTCGGTTTGACTCCGATCGTCTCGGTGGCCAGCGAGGTGCGCGATCCGCAGCGCAATATCCCCATTGCGTTGATCCTGTCGGTGGCGCTGTCCACCGTCATCTACGTCCTGCTGCAGTTGGCGTTTCTGGGCGGCGTGCCGACACAGCACCTGGCGCAGGGGTGGGGCGGCATCGACAAGGTCTTCTCGCTGCCTTACCACGATATCGCGCTGGCGTTGGGCATTGGCTGGTTGGCGACGCTGGTGATTTGCGATGCGATGATTTCGCCAAGCGGCACCGGCAACATCTACATGAATGCCACGCCGCGCGTGGTCTATGGCTGGGCGCGCAGCGGCGGTTTCCTGCCGGTGCTGACCCGGGTCGATGCGGCATCCGGCATTCCGCGTCCGGCGTTGTGGCTGAGCCTGGGCCTGTCGGTATTTTGGACCTTGCCGTTTCCGTCGTGGGAAACCTTGATCCAGGTGGTGTCGGCGGCGCTGGTGCTGAGCTACGCGGTGGCACCGGTGACGGTCGCCGCGTTGCGACGCAGCGCGCCGGGGATGCCGCGTCCGTTTCGGTTACGCGGCATGGCGCTACTGGGCCCGTTGTCGTTCATCGTCGCCGCCTTGATCGTGTACTGGTCCACCTGGAGCACGCTGTCGTGGTTGCTCGGCTTGCAGATCGGGATGTTCGCGCTGTACGTACTCTATCGGTTGCCCGACGCCGCTGGTCGCGTGCGCCTGTGGCAACAGGTGCGTGGCGTGCTGTGGTTGATCGCGTTCTTTGCCTTGGTGCTGTTGGTGTCGTTTTTTGGCACCTTCGGCGGTACTGGGCAGATCGCGCATCCCTGGGATACGCTCAGCGTGGCGGTGATCGCGCTGGGCTGCTACTACTGGGGCGCGCATACCGGCCTGCCCAGCGAAGCGCTGGCGTTGGAAGAGGACGACGGAGAATAAGCGAGCGGTCTGCATTGCCGCAGCGGCAGATGGTGCTGTATCCGATGCGGTTGCTGCTGCGAGAAACCGCGAATCTGCTGTGGATGGGGAAAGCATGAACAGAGTTGTTGCAACGATCGTAGGTGCTGCGGCGTGTTTCGCCGCCGCCGCCGTTCAGGCCGCGCCCAGTGTCGCCGATTATCAGCGTTCGCTGAGTTTGCGCGAGGCATTGATCGGCTTGACTGAAAACGTGAGCTGGCCGGCGCAATGGCGCGATGCTGGCACGTTCTATTACCGCAAGACGGTGCCCGGCGGCTTCGCCTTCGTCCTTGAGGACGTGGTCAGCCAGCGCAAGCAGCCAGCGTTCGATCAAGTGCGCTTGGCGCGCGCGTTGGGTGTCGCGACGGGGACCACGTTTCCGGCGCTGCGCCTGCCATTTGAGCGTTTCGCCTATGTGGCCGAGGGCGATCATGCGCAGGCGGCGATTGCGTTCGAGATCGACGAGACGCCGTGGCGCTGCACCGTGACCACGTATGTCTGCGCGCGTGCCGATCGCGGCCCACAGCCGCGACCACGCGGTTTTGGCGTGGTGCGCGATCTGACCCAGCCAGCGGATAACACGCCACGGCGTTCGCCCGACGGACGCTGGGAGGCCTACGTCGACGGTCATGCGGTGGTGCTGCGCGCGCGCGCCGATGGACGGGTGTGGCGGCTCGCCGAGGATGGCCGTGCCGACGATTTTTACGATCCGGAGACCATCGCCTGGTCGCCGGATTCGCAGCGGTTGGCGTTGTACCGGGTACGCCCCGGCTTTGCGCGTCAGGTGACCCGGGTGGAGGCGGCGCCGCCAGGTGGCGGTCAGCCGCTGGTGCGCACCCAGTTGTATCCCAAACCCGGCGATGCGGTGGACATCGAGCGTCCGGTGTTGTTCGACATCACCGCAGTAGCGCACGGCGGCGCGCCCCGGCGCAACATCATCGACAATGCGCTGTTCGCCAATCCCTATCAGTTGTCGCCGATCCAGTGGCGTGGCGATAGTGCCAGCTTCGTCTTCGATGCAGTGCAGCGTGGTTTCCAGCACATGCGCGCGATTGCGGTGGATGCCGCCAGTGGCCGCGCGCATGTGGCGGTGAGCGAGGATGCCAAGACCTTCGTCAATGCCGATCGCAGTTTTCGCCACGATGTGGATGGGCTGGGCAAGGAGATCCTGTGGGTGTCCGAGCGCGACGGCTGGCGCCATCTGTATCTGTTCGATGGCGTTACCGGCCAGGTCAAAACGCAGATTACCCACGGCGCGTGGATCGTGCGCGATGTGCTGCGGGTGGACGATGCGCAACGGCGTATCTGGTTCAGTGCCAGCGGTATGGATGCGGGCAAGGATCCCTACGACCGGCAGTTGTTCGCGGTGGATTTCGACGGTGGCCGGCTGACCCGGTTGACCGACGCCGATGCCGACCACGACGTGGCCATCGCCGACGATGGTCGCCATTACGTGGACGTGTATTCGCGTCCCGACATGGCGCCGGTGATGGAGCTGCATGCAATCGATGGCGCGCTGCTGCAAGTGGTCGAACGTGGCGACATCAGCAAGTTGCAGGCCGTTGGCTGGCGCGCGCCGCAGACGTTCGTGGCCAAGGGCCGCGATGGCCGTACCGATATCTGGGGCATGGTGGTGCGTCCGCGCGATTACGATCCGCACAAGAAATACCCGGTGATCGAGAACATCTACGCCGGCCCGCACGATTCCTTCGTGCCCAAGACGTTCTGGCCATTCGGTTATCACGCCGGTGGCGACAAGCAGATCGGCATGCAGGCGCAGGCGGATCTGGGTTTCATTGTGGTGATGATCGACGGCATGGGCACAGCCAACCGATCCAAGGCCTTTCACGATGTGGCCTGGAAGAATCTCGGCGATTCCGGGTTCCCCGACCGCATCGCCTGGCACAGAGCGCTGGCCGCGCAGGACCGGTCCTACGATCTCAGTCGCGTCGGCATCTACGGCGCATCGGCTGGCGGGCAGAGCACGCTTGGCGCACTGGAGCGGCACCCGGAGTTCTACAAGGTGGGTGTGGCTTATGCCGGTTGCTACGACAACCGCATGGACAAGATCAGTTGGAACGAGCAGTGGATGGGCTGGCCAGTGGATGCCAGCTACGCGCGTGCCTCCGGCGTGGACAACGCGGCCAAGTTGCGTGGTGATCTATTGCTGATCGTCGGCGAGCAGGACAGCAATGTCGACCCGGCCTCGACCGCGCAGGTGGTGAATGCGCTGATCAAGGCCGGCAAGGACTTCGACTTGCTCAACGTGCCCGGCGGCGAACATTCCGTGGGCCGTTCCACCGGTCCCATCGACTATGTGCAACGGCGTCAGTACGACTTCTTCGTGCGACATCTGCTGGGCGAGACGACACCGCACTGGAATGGCCTGGACAGCCAAATTGCGCGATAAGCCGGTCATGTCTGCATCAATGTCAAAGATGCCGCCCTCTGGTCCGAGGGCGTGCAGATACAGAATGCATCTGTTTATACATTTCATTGTGCCCGGTCGCGAACATTTTGTGGGTCATTCCAGCGGTCCTATCGATGATGTGTAGCGCCGCCAGTACGACTTCTTGGTGCGCTATCTGCTGGACGAAGCGACGCCGCGCTGGAATGCGGAGCCGATCGCTAATGAAATGAGGCGCACGGGCTGCGGTGCCCGCAAACGCGCGGCTCAAACGCGACGCTGCATGGCGACCGGAGGACTGCGCGCTGCGTGCTCCCGCGTTTCAACTTCGCGCTCAAGTTGCGGTTGCGGCTGCCGATAGCCTTCCAAACCCCCTTTCGCCGGTTGGCATACCATGACCTCCATCGCTTCGTCGTCTTCGATCGCGCTCTCCGGCATGCGCGCTGCGGCGTCCGGCTTGCAGGTGCGTGCCAACAACATCGCCAATCTCGCCACCGAGGGTTTCCAACGCGCGGTGCCGGTGGATCAGGAGGCCGCTGGCGGCGGCGTCGTCAGTCAGGTGCAGGCGGCGGGCGGGCAGGGCAGGGATATGGTCGATGACATGGTCGGTGGTCTATCCGCGCGCAATGCGTTTCAGGCCAATGCGCGGGTGCTGCGCGCGGCCGACGACAGCCTGGGGCATCTGCTCGACGTCCTCGCCTGAGGCGTTCTGCCGCGCCATCGCGCCGGTGCCGCGTCGTGACAGCGCGGTGAGGTCGCGGAAGGCTTGCGGCTATGCGGTTTTCCGCATCGATCCTCGGCACAGCGCGCAAGACGCTGCGATACGCGCAGCGCACGATGCACGATTGCCTATATCCGAGGATGGTCGATGGATCGGAGAGATTTCCTGCGTCAGGGGCTGGCGGTCGGGGCGGTGGCCGGTGTCCAGGCGCTGGCCGGCACCGCCACGGCGACGCCGACCGCGCGTTCCGCGCCCGCGTTGCCGCCGTTGCGTGCGCTATCCAGCGACGCGCTGGTCGGGCATACCATGCAGTGCCACTTCGATGAAGCAGGCGTGCGCTGGACGGTGTACGAAGACCTGCGCCATCCCGATGGCGACCTGACCCTGCTTGGCCCGGACGGCGCGCTGGTGTTGGGCAAGCGTACCGAGCCGGTCTATCCCGCCGCGCAAGCGCCGTACTTCGGCATGGCGCTGGCCGAAGTGGCGATGGCCGAAGCCGACCTGCTCGCCGACCGCCTGTTGCGCGATGGCGATCCGCGCCAGGACGAGGTACGCGACGTGGCGCCGCCGCCAGCGTCGCAACTGGATGCGAAGGACTACAACGGGCGCTTGCCCTGGACCACCTTTGTGGGCACTCGCGAATGCGCCGATACCATGCCGGTGTATCCGGATGGGCGCACGCGTACTTACCGGGCGGTGCAGGCGTTCCCGGAACTGGGCAAAGACGCGCTGGTGCAGCGTCGTCGCGAAGGCCTGATCGGCGGTTGGATGCCGGCCGTGCGCAAAGTGGTGCCCGCGGGCGAGGGCCGCTATTACGACCTGTTGCTGTTCGCCGATGTGTTGGCGACGGACCGCTTCGTGGTGCAGACCTGGCACCGCAGCGCGCTGGTCGAACATGGCAAGGTCCGCAGACGTCCTCGCCTGAGGCGTTCTGCCGCGCCATCGCGCCGGTGCCGCGTCGTGACAGCGCGGTGAGGTCGCGGAAGGCTTGCGGCTATGCGGTTTTCCGCATCGATCCTCGGCACAGCGCGCAAGACGCTGCGATACGCGCAGCGCACGATGCACGATTGCCTATATCCGAGGATGGTCGATGGATCGGAGAGATTTCCTGCGTCAGGGGCTGGCGGTCGGGGCGGTGGCCGGTGTCCAGGCGCTGGCCGGCACCGCCACGGCGACGCCGACCGCGCGTTCCGCGCCCGCGTTGCCGCCGTTGCGTGCGCTATCCAGCGACGCGCTGGTCGGGCATACCATGCAGTGCCACTTCGATGAAGCAGGCGTGCGCTGGACGGTGTACGAAGACCTGCGCCATCCCGATGGCGACCTGACCCTGCTTGGCCCGGACGGCGCGCTGGTGTTGGGCAAGCGTACCGAGCCGGTCTATCCCGCCGCGCAAGCGCCGTACTTCGGCATGGCGCTGGCCGAAGTGGCGATGGCCGAAGCCGACCTGCTCGCCGACCGCCTGTTGCGCGATGGCGATCCGCGCCAGGACGAGGTACGCGACGTGGCGCCGCCGCCAGCGTCGCAACTGGATGCGAAGGACTACAACGGGCGCTTGCCCTGGACCACCTTTGTGGGCACTCGCGAATGCGCCGATACCATGCCGGTGTATCCGGATGGGCGCACGCGTACTTACCGGGCGGTGCAGGCGTTCCCGGAACTGGGCAAAGACGCGCTGGTGCAGCGTCGTCGCGAAGGCCTGATCGGCGGTTGGATGCCGGCCGTGCGCAAAGTGGTGCCCGCGGGCGAGGGCCGCTATTACGACCTGTTGCTGTTCGCCGATGTGTTGGCGACGGACCGCTTCGTGGTGCAGACCTGGCACCGCAGCGCGCTGGTCGAACATGGCAAGGTCCGCAAGAGGTGGTCTACGGCTATAGCTACCCGGATTACCCACCGCGACGCGGCCCACGCAGCGCCGAGGATTTCTACCGTGGCCTGCTCGCCTTCGCTGGCTATTGGCATGGCCTGCTTGCCGACATGGCGCAGGCACAGTTGCCCGACCCCAGTTGGAGCGCGATGGCGCGCTTTGCCTTCGCCCGCGAATTGGTGGTGCGTCCAGGCGGCACCTATCCCAAGTACGGCGCGGTGGACCGCGATTACTACGGCAACGAATACGATGGTTTCCAGGACACCTTCACCAGTTCGTTGTACGCCAACCTGGAGTGGGGCCGCTTCGCCCAGGCCGCGGCGGTGCTGGATGGGTACTTCAGCGATTTCGTGCAGGCCGACGGCATGATCAACATGCGCGGCGCGGAGACTGGGCAGTTCGGGCTGACCCTGTCCCTGCTGGCGCGCTACCTGCGCTATACCGGCGATGCGGCGCTGCTGCGCAAGCATCGCGACAAGATCGCCGCCACCGCGCAGGTGCTGGTGGAACTGCACGATGCCAGCCTGCGTTTGCCGGCAGCGGCGCCAGGGCACGGGCTGATCCACGGCTGGAACGAATCCGATGCCTGTCTGTCTGCCGATCCGCAGCTATGGTGGAAACCCTACTACGCCAACAGCGCGCTGGCCGTGCGCGGCTGGCGGGACATCGCCGGGGTCTGGCCTGCGATTGCCGGCCTCGGCGGGCAGGCCAGCGCCACGCAATGGCAGCGGCATGCGCAGCAGCTTGTCACGCAGCTACAGCGCAGCGTGCGCGGTAATATCCGGCGCGACCTGACCCCGCCCTACATCGGCCCGCTGCCGGGCGTGAAACTCACGTTCCGGCAATCGCTGCAACAGGAGCAGCCCAGCGAGCAGGGCTGGCCGCATCGCGCCTATTCCGAATTGTTGCAGGCCGACGTGTTGCCCGAGGATCTGGCGCACTTGGTCATCGACTGTGTGCGTGGTCATGGCGGCACCAGCCTCGGCGTGGTCGGCAACATCACCGCGCCCACGCCCGAAGGACGCGATCTGCTGGGTTTCATCTCCTACGGCTACGCGCAGCAGTTGCTGCGTCTGGATCGGATCGAGGAATACCTGCTGTTCCTGTACGCGCATCGTTATCACGTGCATACCCGTGGCAGTTGGACCGCGGGCGAGGTCAGCGGCATCACCGGCGGCATGCCGTTGTTCTGCATCCCGGCGCAGTTGACGATCCCGCTATTGCTGCGCTGGATGCTGGTGTTCGAGGATAGCGCCGGCGAGGAGCTGTTCCTGGCGCGGGCGCTGCCGCGCGACTGGCTGGGCAGTGGTCAGACAATCGCCATTGCCGCTGCGCCGACGCGCTGGGGTGCGGTGTCGTTGAGTCTGTGCGCTGATCCGGCACGGCAGCGCATCGACGGACGTATGCACTTGCCGCCGTCGCGGCCATCGCGGACCTGGTTGACCTTGCGCGTGCCGGCGGGCACGCGCTTGCGCGAGGTGATGCTGGATGGGCGGCGCGTGCCACTATCCGGTCCGCGCAACGAGCGCGTGCAGGTGCCGGCTGGCGGTGCCGAAACGCTGACGATTGCCGCCGTCTACGGTTGAGCTGCGTGCGGAGTCGTCGGGAGCGTCCCTTGGGGGGGCAGTGCGGTATTCCGCACGGTTTCCCGGTAAATACCACAAGACGGGATATCCGCTATACGCGCACATTGTGTCAGTGCAGTGAATTTTCAGGGTGGATTCATGCACGACACAGCGGAACCTGGCGCGTCGTCGTGCGTGCAGTGTCCGGGCGTCTTGGCCCCGGCTGCATGCGTGGACACGTTGGTTTCCGTACTCGTCCACAGGCGCTGGCGATGAGATGCAGGCACCATGCAGGGAACGCCTCACCGATCGCACCGCGTGCAGCCAAGGAGAATCCGATGCCGTCCTTACTCGAATGCGTGGTGCCGCTGTCCCCTCGTTCATGGTGTCTTACGCAGCGTCATGCTCCGCTGAGCGCGGCGATCTGCGCTGCGTTGTCGCTGCTTCCGGTTTTTGCAGCGAGGGCACAGGATGCCCAGACCCAGGACCGCTCGGCGACCACACTGGAGCGGGTCAGCGTGACCGGCAGTCATATCCGCCGCATCGATGCCGAGACCGCAAGCCCGGTCATCACCATCGACCGCCAGCGGATCGAGGACAGCGGCCAGAACACCCTGGGCCAGTTACTGCAGCAACTGCCTGTGATGGCCGGCAATATGCCAAATATTGCGCTCAATTCCGGTTTCAGCCATGGTCGCGCGCTGGTCTCGCTGCGCAATCTCGGTCCCGAGCGCACCTTGGTGTTGGTCAATGGTCATCGGATGGCGGGGCCTGCCAGCAGCGTGTCCGCCGCCCCCGGCGTTGACGTCAACGCGATCCCGGCGGCGATGGTGGAACGGATCGAAGTGCTGACCGACGGCGCCTCCTCGGTCTATGGCTCCGATGCCATCGCCGGGGTGGTCAACATTATCCTCAAAGACAAATACGATGGTTTCGCCGTCACCGCCGATTACGGCCAGAGTACGCATGGCGATGGCAATCGCCGTGGGCTGGGCGTGGAGTGGGGTAAGAGCTGGGACCGTGGTGGGCTGATCCTCGGGGTTAGTCATAATTCGATGAATGCGCTTTACGATGCTGATCGCCCTTATGCCCAAACGGCGCAGGGGTATCACAACGGCACTGCGTATGAACTGCGCAGCGGCGGCACGCGTGCGTTTTTGAATGATGGCCAGGTGTTGGTCCCAAATGCTGGATTGGCGCCAGGCGCGGTCAATGCCGGGAATTTTCATCCCTACGATGTGGCCACGGATGGCCATAACTACTATGACGGGCAGTATCTGATTACGCCGGTGCAGCGAACGAATGCCTCGGCACACGCCAGTTTCGATTTCACGCCGGACCTGCAGGGATATCTGGACGTCTTCTGGACTCGCAGCCAGACCACCTCGCAGCTCAGCGCCTATGGCCTGGAAATGCCCGATGCCGCGCAGAATTACTATAACCCGTTCGGTAGCGCACTGACCCGCTACCTGCTACGTTCGGTGCAAGCCAATACCCGCGTCTACACTTCCACGATGTACCAGACCAACATCGTCGCCGGGCTACGCGGCAAATTCGCCGACACCAGTTGGCAGTGGGATGCGGCCGCCGGTTATGCGCACTACAAGGACACGTTGATTCGTCATGGTTTTTCGGTCACCTCGCGGCTGAATAACGCCGTGGGCGCCTCGTTCCGCGACAGCGATGGCACGATCAAATGCGGCACGCCTGGTAATGTGATCGCCGGCTGCACCCCGATCAACATCTTCAATCCGGATGACCCCGCCACCATCGCGGGGATCAAGGCTACGCAAAGCGCGGTGGATCTGGTGGATAAAAGCACGATGAAATTCGCCGAAGCCAGTGTCAATGGCGATCTGTTCAAGATGCCTGCCGGCATGGTGCAGGCCGCGTTTGGGTTGTCGCTGCGGCAGGATGGTTTTGCGCAAGGCACCAGAAACCCGGTGGCGGCGGCCGATATGTATGGCAGTTGCGATTATAACGACGGCTGCATCATGAATCAGGGCCATGACGAGACGGTCAAAGAGGCCTACGCCGAATTGTTGATTCCCCTGCTCAAGGGTGTGCCTGGTGCGCAGGCGTTGAATCTCGACCTGGGCACGCGGTATTCCAAGTACGATTACTGGGGCAACACCACCAACAGCAAGATCGCGCTGGAGTGGCGCCCGCTCGATAACTTGTTGATCCGCGCCACCGGCTCGCAGGTGTTCCGTGCGCCATCGCTGGGTAATCTGTACGGTTCGCCGTTCAATGGGATAGTCGACGACACCGGCGACTATAGCGATCCGTGTAATGGCTACACCGGTGGTGGCAATCCTGCGGCGTGCGTCAACGTGCCGCGCAATGGCAGCTTCGTCAACACGTCTTCGTTCAGGGTCATCACCACCGGGTCGGCCAACGCGGGCTTTGCGATCAGACCCGAGCAGGGCCGCTCCTACAACATCGGTGCAGTCTACGATCCAGGCTGGGCCGAAATTCGCCGAAGCCAGTGTCAATGGCGATCTGTTCAAGATGCCTGCCGGCATGGTGCAGGCCGCGTTTGGGTTGTCGCTGCGGCAGGATGGTTTTGCGCAAGGCACCAGAAACCCGGTGGCGGCGGCCGATATGTATGGCAGTTGCGATTATAACGACGGCTGCATCATGAATCAGGGCCATGACGAGACGGTCAAAGAGGCCTACGCCGAATTGTTGATTCCCCTGCTCAAGGGTGTGCCTGGTGCGCAGGCGTTGAATCTCGACCTGGGCACGCGGTATTCCAAGTACGATTACTGGGGCAACACCACCAACAGCAAGATCGCGCTGGAGTGGCGCCCGCTCGATAACTTGTTGATCCGCGCCACCGGCTCGCAGGTGTTCCGTGCGCCATCGCTGGGTAATCTGTACGGTTCGCCGTTCAATGGGATAGTCGACGACACCGGCGACTATAGCGATCCGTGTAATGGCTACACCGGTGGTGGCAATCCTGCGGCGTGCGTCAACGTGCCGCGCAATGGCAGCTTCGTCAACACGTCTTCGTTCAGGGTCATCACCACCGGGTCGGCCAACGCGGGCTTTGCGATCAGACCCGAGCAGGGCCGCTCCTACAACATCGGTGCAGTCTACGATCCAGGCTGGGCCGAGGGAGGGGCTGTCGTTGAATGTGGACAATTGGCGGGTGTGGCTCGACGACATGCTCAACGGCACCAGTCTGGATGAGGTGTTGCAGAATTGCTATGACGGGAAGAACGCGTTTTGTCCTTTGATCCAACGCGATGCGGCTGGACAATTGGTCAGCGTGACCGTGCCATTTACGATCAACAGTGGCAAGGTCGATATCCGTGGCGACGACATCGGCATCAAGTACGCCTTGCGTGACACCGCCTGGGGTAGCTTCCATGCCGGCGTCGATGCGACCTATCTGTCCCGCTATAGCTTCAGCGGCGATCCGCATAACTACGTTGGGGAAATGTCCTTTTTCGGCAACATGCCGCACTGGCGCGCCAACTTCAATCTGAGTTGGGACAACGGTCCGTGGCATGCCAGTTGGAATACGCGGCTGATCGGGCACACCACTGTCGGTAGCGCCTATGAGGATGCCTGCATCAACACCGCCGCCGATGGCAGTTGCGTGTACTTCCACGTGGGCACGGTGACGTACCACGACGTGACGTTGAGTCGTAAATTCGACAGCCTGCACAGCACTGTGTCCGCTGGCGTGAACAACCTGGGCAACCGCACGCCGCCGCGCTACTACGGTTATTCCAGCGCGGCCAATACCGATGCCTTCACTTACGACACGTTGGGGCGGTATTTCTGGGCGCGGATCAGGACCGAGTTTTGAGGCAGCAGCGGCAAGACGGGGATGTGGTCGCGCGGTGCCTGCGGCGCGCGACCACCCAGCGGATCGGCGCGGCGTTGCTGGTGCTGGCAGGGTTATTCGCGCAGGCCGACGCGACGCAGCTGGCCGATGATGACGAAGGTCTGGACCACAGCAACGCTGCACTCGGGATGCCGCGTTTCAAGGGCGATGCGCAGCCCGTGTCGGCGACTGGCGTGGCCTTCGTTCCAGGGACAGGCTATTTGCCACGGGTCTTCGCGGTCGACCGCGCGGCCGGCGCCGGCAGTGCGCCTGGCAAGGATTTCTGGATCGATCGCATGCTCGCGCGTCGTGGTCGCGAGGGTGATCGCGATGGTCAGGACGGCAATCGCTGGTTGTTCACGCGCGGCCGCGCCGCGTACATGTACACCCATCGACCCGAGGTGCCGGGTTTCGTCGGCGATGTGGCCTATGTGCACAAGACCGGCCACGATGCCTTGTTCCGGTTGCAGCTGGAAGGCGATGGCGCCCCGCTGGCGTTGACCGAGGACAGCGCGCAACGGCGGCAGACACCGAGCTATTTCAGCAGCGTGTACACCGGTGCCGGCGTGCGCCTGCATCTGGTCAAGTTCATCACCGAACAGAACGTGGCGGTGGCCGAGGTCACGTTGTCCAGCACCGATGGCGTGGCACGCAGGTTGCGCGTGCGTGCGACCTCGCCGATGGCCACGCACGCCGATGGCGCGGAATTGATTGGCGCCTTCGTCACCCACAACGCGATCACCACGCTCTTCCCGCGCCTGTCCGGAGATGGTTTTGTGGTCGATGGCGGCAGCCTGCTGCGGCGCGTGGTTGTCCCGGCGACCGGGGCGACACCCACGTTGAAGCTGCAATTGGGCCTGGTCACACGCGAGTTGCCGGCCTCGCTGCAGCAATACCGGCGCATCGCCGCACAGTCGCCACAGCAGGCCTACACCGAGCACGTCGTCGCCTACAACCGCTGGTGGGCCGACAACCTGCCGTATCTGGATACGCCCGAGGACAATCTCGACAAGACCCTGTTCTATCGCTGGTGGTTGCTGCGCTTCAATTTTCTCGATGCCGCGGTGCCCGGCAACGACTATCAGTTTCCGGTGGCGATCGAAGGCGTGCTCGGCTACGACAACGCGATCGTGCTGACCACCGGCATGTTCATCGACGACCTCAAATATCTGCGCGATCCGACGGCTGCCTATGGTTCCTGGCTCGGTGCGGGCGAGACCGCCGGCGGCGGCAAGTACGTGGACAACCCCGGTGCGCCGGAAAACTGGTCCAACTCCTACGCCCAGTATCTCAGTGCCGCGGCGTGGCGGGCCTATCAGGTGCATGGCGGGCCGCCGGCCATCGCCGCACAACTGGCGCGCTATGCCAGCGCCGACGTGGACGCATTGCTGCGCGCCTACGATCGCAACGGCAACGGCCTGATCGAGTACGACTGGGCGGCGATGACCGGCAACGATGCCGATGCGGTGTCCTTCGACTGGGCCAAGCGCCACGGCCAGGCGCGCATGGACCGCAGCGAGAGCGCCTATGTGTACGCCAATGCGCTGGCTGCCGCGCAGGCGGCGCAACTGGCGGGCGACACCGTCACCGCAACGCGAATGCAGGCACTGGCGGCGAAGATCCGCCGTGCCGTGTTGCAGGTGCTGTGGCAGGACCACAGCGCCAGCGCCGACAGCATGGGCCTGCATGGCGACCTGCTCAAGCAGCGTCAGGCCGAGGGCGCGCGTTTGCCGGTGGACTGGAAGGAAACCAATAACTATTACCCCTTCAGTGTCGGTCTGATGCCCAAGCGCGGCGACCCGGACGATGACGCCAAGTACGTGCGCGCGCTGCGTCTGTTCGCCGATGCACGGCAGTTTCCGCTGTTTCCGTTTTACACCGCCAACCAGGCCGATCTGCACGCGCGCGGCGGTGACGGTAGCAATAATTTCTCGGTGATCAATGCCACTGTCGCTTTTCGCCTGCTTGGCAGCGTGCTGCGCGATTATCCCAGCCCTTATCTGGATGCGAGCAGTTATCGCAAACTGCTGTACTGGAATGCCTGGGCACATGATGTCGATGGCGATAATCGCTATCCCGATCAGAACGAATTCTGGGCCGAGGGCATTGCTGCCGATGGCGGCAAGATCGGTTATCGCTCGTGGATCCACCATACTCAACTCGGTGCCACCAACTTCACCGTGATCGAAGATGCGATGGGCCTGCGTCCGCGTAGCGACGCCATGATCGAGCTGTATCCCATCGACATCGGCTGGGATCACTTCGCCGCCGATCACCTGCGTTATCGCGACCGCGATCTGAGCATCGTCTGGGACCGCGATGGTCGTCATTACGCTGGCGCTGCGCCCAAGGGGTATTCGCTGTACCTGGATGGCAAGCTCGCTTTTACTGTCGATCGCCTCGCGCACGTCATTTACGACCCGGCCAGTGGTCGCGTGCGCGCAGCGCCGGATGCGGTCAACGCCGATGCGGCGCAGGTGCAGGTGTTGGCCGCGCACACGCTGGCACTGCAAGCGCCGCAGCAGGTGCGATTCCCTGCCAGCGCGCGGATCGGCACGGTCCTGGCCGATGCCGGGGTGGATATCGGCCTGCCAGCCGCCGCGCGCAATCTGGCGCAGGGTGCGGCGGTCAGTGCGAGCTTCGCTGCCGAGGGTTTCCCGGCGACGGCGGCGGTGGACGGCAGTACCGCCAACGAACCGTTCTGGGGGACCGTCGGATCGGCGGCGCACAGCGACTGGATCGCCCTGGATCTAGGCCAACCGCAGACGCTGGATGATGTGCGGGTGTATTTTTATCGCAGTTCATCGCCGCCCGGCGAGCAGCACGGCTTCCCCTCAGGGACGCGCGCCGGCTATGCGCCGCCATGGCTGTATGTGTTGCAGTATTTCGATGCGGGCGTCTGGAAGACCGTGCCGGGCCAGGTTCGCGACAGGCTGATCGCGCAGGGCAACCGCAACCGCATCCGTTTCCCGCCACTGCGCGCGCAGCGCTGGCGTCTGCAGGTGACCCACGCTGGCGCGCAGCGCACCGGGATCAAGGAAATCCAGGCCTACGCCACCGGCATCGCGGCGCCGGTGGCCGGCGCTAACGATGCGCCGCAAGTCGAAGCCTGGCAGCAGGACGGTGTTGCCGCCGACGGCGCGGCGCATGTGAGTGGCCGCGTCGGTGACGACGCGCGGCCCAACGGCACGCTGGCGTTGCAGTGGCGCGCGCTGCGCACGCCGCCGGGTGGTGCGGCGATCTTCGCGCAAGCGCAGGACGCCAGCAGTGCGGTGCGCTTCACCGTTCCCGGTGCTTACACGCTGCGCTTGCAGGCCGACGATGGCGCATTGCAGGGGCATGCGGATGTCGAGGTGATCGCTCGGCCATTGCCTGCCGAGCAGGCATTGCAAGTGCAGGGCGAGGCCGAACCGAGTGCGCAGTTCACTGCGGCCCATCATCGTCTGCAGGCGCTCAACGATGGTTGGAGGCCGGCGTCGGGGCAGGTGCCAGCGGCGGATCGGCGCTGGGGCAGTTGGGGGCGTGCGCAACCGGCGTCGCTGTGGGTGCAGTATCAATGGCCGCAACCGCAACGGTTGAATGCGACCGCGCTGTATTTCTGGGACGATCAGCCGCAGGGCGGGGTGGCGTTGCCACGCGGCTGGACGCTGCAGTATCGCGATGGCACGCAGTGGCGCGAGGTGGTTGTGCGCGGTGATTATCCGGTGCTGGGCGGCGGCGCGGCGAGTCGGGTCGCGTTCGCGCCGGTGACCACCACTGCGCTGCGCGTGGTCCTGCAAACGGCGATGCAGGGCGACGGACATGCGGCGGTTGGTATCGACGAATGGCAAGTGTTCGCCGAGCGTGCGGTGGGCACCGAGGCGGTGGACGTGCGCGTTGCACCGGGGCAAGTGCCGGCACTGCCGGAACGGATCGCCGGTTATTTCGCCGATGGTCGTTGGGCTTGGTTGGGAGTGCGCTGGTCGCAACTGGATCCGGCCGCGTTGGCTGTCGAGGGGCGTGTCCAGGTGCAGGGTCTGGCCGATGGCGCAGTTCCAGTGAGCGCTAGCCTCTGGGTGCGCGCGAATGCGCCGGGTCAGATCAACACGGTGCAGGCGCCGCCGCCGGTGCATGTGCGTGTCGGGCAAACGCCGGTGCTGCCGGCGTTCGTCGGCGTGCAATACAACGACGGCTCGCGCGAGCGCGTGCCGGTGCGCTGGTCGCCGCTGGCGCCGACGGTCGCTGCCATGCCGGGCAGCGTGCGTGTCGAAGGACAGGCGCAGGGACGCGACGGCAGTGGAAGCATGCCGGTGCGTATGCAACTGCTGATCGACCCGGCGTCGGCACCATGAGCGGGCTGTGCGCGCGGGCGCTGTTGCTGCTGGCGACATGCGCGATGACCGGTGCCGTGGCAGCATCGCCAGCGGCGTTGCGTTCGCGTCAGGTGCATGCGCTCGGCAATCCAATCCTGGCCGATGGCCGCGATTACTCCGCCGACCCGGCGCCGCTGGTGGCCGACGGCAAGCTGTACATCATCGCCGGTCGCGACGAAGCGCCACCGGAGGTCAACGACTTCGTCATCCCGCGTTGGCAACTGCTGGTCACTGACGACGTTGGCCGTGGTCGCTGGACCCATTATCCGGCCCTGCTGCGCCCGGAGCAGGTGTTCGCGTGGGCGGCACCGGGGCATGCCTATGCCGCGCAGATCGTGCAGGGCACGGATCGACGTTATTACCTGTATGCCCCGGTGCAAGAAGCGCATTCGCGCAATGCCGATGCATTCGCGATTGGTGTGGCGGTGGCCGACAGTCCGCTGGGGCCGTGGCGCGATGCGCATCCGCAGGGGCCGATCCTGTCGCAGTCGCTGCCGGTGCGCAACACGATTCAGAACATCGACCCCACGGTGCTGGTCGACGACGATGGCCGCGTCTATGCGTATTGGGGCACGTTCGGGACATTGTTCGGCATCGAGCTGGAACGGGACATGGTCACGCCGAAGGGGCCGGTGGTCGCGGTGAAAAGCTTGGATGGATATTTCGAGGCGCCATGGGTGTTCAAGCGTCGCGGCACTTACTACATGGCTTACGCCGCCAACAACGCCGGCCCCGATTCGGCGTGCACGCCGACGCTGTATCACGCCTGCATCGCCTATGGCACCGCGCCATCGCCGCTGGGGCCGTGGACGTATCGCGGTGTGGTGTTGGATCCGGTGTCTTCGGCCACCTCGCATCCTGGCATCGTCCAGTTCAAGGGCCAGTGGTACCTCGTCTATCACACCGCCGATGCCAAGGGGGGCGGTCATTTTCGCCGTAGCGTGGCCATCGATACATTGCAGTGGGACGATAGCGTGAGCCCTGCGCGCATGCGCAAGGTATTGCCGACGCACCGGCCCAGGCCAGCGCCGTCGCCATCGCGCAACCTCGCCGCGGCGGCCATCGCCACCGCGTCCAATAGCCCGGCCATTCCGGTGCAGTATTGGATCGCCGCGCTCAACGATGGCGTGGTGAATGCGCATCCGTTGCCGCCGCAGATGTGGGGGAGCTGGACCTCGCACAATCCGTCGCAACAATGGATCCAATATGGCTGGGCAGCGCCGGTCACATTGAATGGCAGCCGCATCGTGTTCTTCGCCGACCAGCCTGCCGGGGCTGCCATCGGCGTGGCGCCGCCACGTGCCTGGCATCTGGAATACCGCACGCAGGGACGTTGGTTGCCGATTCCCGGAGTCAGCCGATACCCGAATGCGGTGGGGCGATTCCAGCGCGTCGCCTTCGCACCGGTGCGCACACGCTGCGTGCGCGCGGTGTTCGATGCCTCCGGTGATGGCCGCACATACGCTGCGGTGGCAGTGCAGGAGTGGGAAATGCTCGCGCCGCGAGCGCAGATATTGCCGCCGCGTGCGCCGTCGCATGCGCAGGCATCGTGTGATGTGGGAGAAAGCAGACAATGAAATCAGTGAAATCAGAAGGTAACTCCATGCAGGCCGCTGTGGTTGCAGACAGGTCTGTGCAGCAATTGCGGTCGTCGCAGCCGCTTGCCATGGGCGTGCGTGGCTGTTTGATGCTGTTATTGACGGCAATGCCCTTTTACGCGGCGGCGGCCGGCGCGCCCAGTGAGGCCGATTATCAGAACGCACAGTCGCTGCGCACACGCTATGCCGCGCTGGTGGATCAGGAGCCCGCCTATCCGGCCTGGGTCGATAACGCGCACTTTCTCTACCGCATTGGCCGGATACGCGCGGGCAAGGCCCCACGACAGGACTATTTGCTGGTGGATGTACGCAGTGGCGAGCAACGCCCCCTGTTCGATCCGCAGCGGTTGGCCGACGCCCTGACGCAGGGCGGGGACGGCACGGTGGCTGCCGACGATCTGCAACTGCGCCAGGTGAGCATGAGCGCCGATGGCATGCTGTCGTTCGTGCGTGGTACCGCAGCACATTGGCGTTGCGATCTGCATGCGTATCGCTGTGAACCTCAGCGTGATAGTGGTGAGGATGCCGATTCCTACGATATGGCCCCGCCACGCCAGGAAGGCCCCGAATACGGGCAGCTGTCTGCCGATGGCCGTCAGCGCGCCTGGGTGGAGCAGGGCAATCTGGTGGTCGACCGCGCCGATGGCAGCGGCAAGGTCCGGCTCAGCCGCGATGGCGGCAAGGACAGCTATTACGCCGCCGACAGCATTGCCTGGTCGCCGGATGCGCGTCGGCTGATCGCCTGGCGGGTGACGCCCGCGCCGCCGCACGTGGTGTACTACATCGAATCGGCCCCTGCCGATCAGTTGCAACCGAAGTTGCATCAACAGGTCTACACCAAACCTGGCGACCCGCTGCCTGTGATCCGTCCGGTGCTCTTCGATGTTGCCTCCGGGCGTGCGATTGAGATCGACAACGCGTTGTTTCCCACTGCGTTCGGGCTTACACCGCCGCGCTGGCGCGACGATGGCCGCAGCATCACCTTCGAGTACAACCAGCGTGGTCATCAGCTTTACCGGGTGATTGAAGTGGATGCTGGCAGTGGTCACACGCGCACCTTGATCGAAGAAACTTCGCGAACGTTCATCGATTATTCCGACCTCGGTGGCGACCACATCAACGGCGGCAAACACTTCCGCCAGGATCTGGACGACGGCAAGCAGATTTTGTGGGGCTCCGAGCGCGATGGTTGGGAACACCTTTACCTGTACGACGGCAAGAGTGCGCGTGTCGTGCGGCAAGTCACACACGGGCCGTGGGTGGTGCGCAAGGTCGATCGTGTCGATCCGGCGACGCGGCAGCTCTGGTTCACCGCCTCGGGGATGAACCCCGGCGAGGATCCGTACTATCGCCATGCCTATCGCATCGGCCTGGACGGTGGCGATCCGGTGGCGCTGACCCCGGAGGCGTCCGACCACCAGGTGTTCCCGTCGCCGGACGGACGCTGGCTGCTGGACCTGTATTCACGTGTGGATCAAGCGCCGGTGTTAGTGCTGCGCCATGCCGAAGACGGCACGGTGGTGCGCACCATCGCGCATGCCGATATTTCCCGCCTGCTTGCCGCCGGCTGGCAGCCGCCGTTGCCGTTTCATGCGCCTGGTCGCGACGGCCGCACCGAAATCTGGGGCGTGATCCACCGTCCGCAAGCGCTGGATCCGGCACGCAAGTACCCGGTGGTGGAGGCCATCTATGCCGGGCCGCAGGGCTCGTTCGTGCCGAAGACGTTCACCACCTGGGTCCCTGCGCTGACCGCGCTGGGATTTGCGGTCGCGCAGATCGACGGCATGGGCACCAACAACCGCTCGCGCGCTTTCCACGATGTGGCCTGGCGCAATCTCAAGGATGGCGGTTTCCCTGATCGCATTCTGTGGCACCAGGCCGTCGCCGCGCGTTATCCCTGGTATGCGATCCAGGGCGGTATCGGCGTGTTCGGCACTTCCGCCGGCGGCCAGAATGCGTTGGGCGCGCTGTTGTTCCATCCCGAGTTCTACCGCGTCGGCGTGGCCAATTCCGGCAGCCATGACAATCGCATGGACAAAATCTGGTGGAACGAGCAATGGATGGGCTGGCCAATCGGGCCGTGGTACGCGGCCTCGTCCAATGTCGACAACGCCTGGCGGTTGCAGGGCCATCTGTTGCTGGTGACTGGCGACATGGACAAGAACGTCGATCCGGCCAGCACCTTCCAGGTGGTCGATCGGCTGGTCAAGGCCGGCAAGGAGTTCGATTTGCTGCTGGTCCCCGGTGGCGACCATGGTGCCGGTGGCGCGTATGGCGAGCGTCGCTTGCTGGATTTCTTCGTGCGTTGGTTGCAGCACGCGCCAACCCCGGACTGGAACCGCTCGCCCACCACCCAGCGCAGCGAGCATCGATGACGCCTCACGGAGACGTTCGATGTTCCCCATTCATGCAAATTTCCGCATACATTGCCACCGTCGCCGACAAGACACTGTGCGAGGGCGATGGGATAGTCAGGGTGGTGTGCGGATGCCTTGGTGCGGTGTGGGGCGCTGCTGCGGTGCCTGGAGTATTCGGACAGGCAAGTGCGTCAATCCCATCCGTGCCGTGCGGGTGATCGTCCAAGAGGAGTCCCAGATGCCGATGTTGAGCCGTGTCTCGTTCGCCTGTCTGCAAGCGCGCGCGCGATGAGCAAGACACCCTGGAGCTGCGATGGCGCAATGGGCGATGCCTTCGGGCGTCATCGCGATCACGCCGCAAGCGCCGCGTTGGATCCATCACGGCGTCGCTTCCTGCAATGGAGCGCGTTGGCGATGGCGGCCGGATTGCTGCGCTTTCCGCAAGATGCCGCCGCGTCCACCCCCGGGCGGGTGCAGGCGCTGCCGTTGCGGCAGATCACGCTCAAACCGTCGCTGTTTCTGGATTCGCTGCAGACCAACCGTCGCTACCTGCTGGAACTGGAGCCGGATCGCCTGCTGCACAACTTCCTGCAGTATGCCGGGTTGCCGCCGAAGGGCGCGGTCTACGGCGGCTGGGAGGGCGATACCATCGCCGGGCACACACTGGGGCATTACCTCAGCGCCTTGTCCAAGATGCATGCGCAGACCCGCGATGGCGATTTGCGCGTGCGCATCGACTACATCGTCGCCGAACTGGCGCGCGCCCAGGCGAAGGATCCGGACGGCTATGTCGGCGGCTTCACCCGCAAGACCGACAACGGCAAGATCGAAGGCGGCAAGGCGGTGATGGAGGACGTGCGTCGCGGCATCATCAAGGGCAGCAAGTTCAATCTCAACGGCAGTTGGTCGCCGCTGTACACCCAGCACAAGCTGTTCGCCGGCCTGCTCGACGCGCATGCCCTGGGCGATAACGCGCAGGCGCTGACGGTGCTGCTGAAGGTGGCCGGTTACTTCGCCGGAGTCTTCGACGCGCTCGACCATGCGCAGATGCAGACCTTGTTGGATACCGAGTTCGGTGGACTCAACGAATCCTTCATCGAGCTGGGCGCGCGCACCGGGCAGGAGCGCTGGATTGCGATCGGCAAGCGACTGCGCCACGAGAAGATCATCGACCCGCTCGCCGCCGGGCACGATGTGCTGCCGCACATCCATGCCAATACCCAGGTGCCCAAGTTCATCGGCGAGGCGCGCCAGTTCGAAGTCGCCGGCGATGCCGATGCGGCGGCGGCGGCGCGCTTTTTCTGGGAGACCGTGACCGCGCACTACAGCTATGTGATCGGCGGTAATTCGGACCGCGAATATTTCCAGGAGCCGGACAGCATCGCCGGGTTCCTCACCGAGCAGACCTGCGAGCATTGCAACAGCTACAACATGCTCAAGCTGACCCGGCATCTGTACCAATGGACGCCGCAGGCGCGCTATTTCGACTACTACGAGCGCACTTTGCACAATCACACGATGGCCGCGCAGCATCCGGCCACCGGCATGTTTACTTACATGACGCCGATGATCAGCGGCGGCGAGCGTGGGTTTTCCGATAAGTTCGATTCGTTCTGGTGTTGTGTCGGCAGCGGCATGGAAGCGCATGCGCAGTTCGGCGATGCGATCTACTGGCAGGACGAGGCGGCGTTGTATGTCAACCTGTACATTCCCTCGCGGCTGGACTGGAGCGAGCGCGATCTGTCGCTGGAGCTGGACAGTGGCGTGCCCGAAAACGGCAAGGTGCGTTTGCAGGTGCTGCGTGCCGGCGCGCGCGCGCCACGGCGCCTGTTGTTGCGGGTGCCCGCCTGGTGTCAGGGACGCTATACGCTGCGTTTCAATGGCAAGCGGCTGCGGCGTACGCCCAGCGATGGCTATCTGACGTTGGAGCGCGACTGGCGCAGTGGCGATGTGATCGAATTGGAACTGGCCACGCCGCTGCGGCTGGAACATGCGGCCGGCGATCCGCAGACCGTGGTGGTGATGCGCGGTCCGTTGGCCTTGGCAGCCGATCTCGGGCCGGTCGGCACGCCCTACGATGCGCCGGATCCGGCGTTGGTGGCGGCGGCCGATCCGCTGGCCGGTTTCGCCGAATTGCCGCAGCCGGGGCATTTCCTCGCCAGTGACACGCAGCCGCCAGGGCTGACCTTCGTGCCGTTCTATGCCCAGTACGAGCGGCGCAGTGCGCTGTACTTCAAGCGCATGCAGCCGGCGCAGTGGACGCAGGAAACGGCGCGGCGCGCGCGCCAGCAGGCCGAGCAAGATAGTCTGCGTGCGATTGCGGTGGACATGATCCAGTTCGGCGACGAGGCATCGGAGAAAGCGCACAAACTGCGCAGCGATACCTCCTTCGGTGGTGCCTACCGTCGCCAGCAATGTCGCGATGTGCGTGGCAAGGGCTTTGTCGAATTCCAGATGCGCGGTAGTCAACAGCCATTGGTGCTGCGCCTGCGTTTCTGGGGGAGCGACAAGGGCCGTTTCAATATTCTGGTGAATGGCAAGCTGGCCGTGGAGGTGCAAGTGGAAGGCGGACAGGTGATCGATTTCGTGGATCGCAACTACCCACTGCCGCCGGCATTGACCGCCGATGCCGCGATGCTGACCTTCCGCCTGGAACCGCAGCATGGCGATACCGCCGGGCCGCTGTTCGGCGGCTGGCTGATTCCGGTCGCGCGCGCATGATCGCCCGCTGTGTACACGGCAGTGTGTCTGAGTGCCGTTTGAGGAGCGCCTCGCGCCTGCGCGCCGTGATTTGCGCGACCGGCTGGTTGTGGCGTGGCCTGTTCGGTCTGGGCGCGCTTGCCGGCGCGGGGTGCGCGCATGCGCCCACTGCCGGTGCCGCCATGGCGGCGGCCAGTCCGTTGCAGGGCGTGTGGGTCATCGCGCCGGAGCCGACGTTTCCAGGTCTGCGCTATCTGCGCATCGCCCAGCGCGACGGTCAGGCGCAGGGCAGCATCACCACCGACTGGTACGGCGATCTGCCGATGCAGCAGTTGCGCCTGGACGGCACCGTGGCCCGGTTCGCAATCGACAACGGCAATGCGCACTTGTCCGCGCAGCCATGGACCGCGACCCTGGAGCATGGCCAACTGCACGTGGTCGGCCGCATCTGGCACAAACAGATCGACCTGCGCGCCACCCGTGGCAGTGAAGCCGACGCGGCGCGGTTGGCGTTCCAAATCGCACCGCTGCCGGCATACGCCCCGCTACCGAGCGATGGCCTGGCGCGGACTCCACCACTGGGCTGGAATAGTTGGAACCGTTTCGCCGAGCACATCGACGACGCCACCGTGCGTCGCATCGCCGATGCCATGGTCGCCTCGGGCCTGCGCGATGCCGGCTACGTCTACGTCAACATCGACGATGGCTGGCAGGGCCAGCGCGACCGCGATGGTGTGCTGCAGCCGAACGCACGTTTCCCGGACATGCGCGCGTTGGCCGACTACGTGCACAGCAAGGGGCTCAAGCTCGGCCTGTACAGTTCGCCCGGGCCAAAGAGTTGCGCCGGTTATCCGGGCAGCTACGGCCACGTCGAACAGGACGCGCGGACCTGGGCAGGCTGGGGCATCGACTATCTCAAATACGACCTGTGCTCGGGTGAGGGTATCTTCCGCGAACCGCAGCAGGTGCGCCGCGCCTATTTGCAGATGGGTCAGGCGTTGCGCGCCAGCGGGCGACCCATCGTCTATAGCCTGTGCGAGTACGGGCGCGATCATGTCGGCCAATGGGGGCGCGAGGTCGGCGGGCATTTGTGGCGCACCACCGGCGACATCAAGGACACCTACGCGAGCATGGCCGCCAACGGCTTCGAGCATAACGGCGATCCGGCCGATGCCGGGCCTGGTGGCTGGAACGATCCGGACATGCTCGAGGTCGGTAACGGTGGCATGAGCGAGGACGAATATCGCACCCATCTGGCGTTGTGGGCCATGTCGGCAGCACCGTTGCTGCTGGGCAACGACCTGCGCCAGATGACCCCGGCCACATTGGCGTTACTGCGCAACCGGGAGGTGCTGGCCATCGACCAGGATGCGCTGGGCGTGCAGGGCAGGGCGGTACGCACGGACGGCGCAATCGAAATCTGGCGCAAGCCGTTGGCCGATGGCGGTATTGCCCTGGGGGTGTTCAACCGCGATGCGCAGCCGCACCAGGTGGCGTTGACCGCGCAGGACGCGGGAACCATATTGCGGGGCCGTCGTTGGCGCGATTTATGGCACGGCCAGACGCACCCGGCGCATCAACTCCGCAGCGTGCAGGTTGCCGCGCATGGCGTGGTGTTGCTGCGGCTGTCGCCGCCACCGGCTGTACGCCACGCATTGAATCGGCAGTAAGACGATGCGGTGTTGTATGCATGGCGTCCGCGACGCCGCGCATTCATTTGCATATTGGGCGTGCGTTTGGATTGAGTGATGGATGGCTGCCGCGTCTGCTCTCATCCAATACCTTGCGCCATGCCGTCCGGTGATTGGCACTAGCGTGTCGCGTCACCGCGACCATGCGTTATTCCGCATGCGAAACCGCTAATTGCGACAAGACGCGAATATACGATCCGGTGCAAATTGTGACCAGATTATGAAGATTTCATCCCGGATTTTGTCAGTGAATCCAACTGCGCTCGGGATTGTTGCGACGCGCTGGTCTTGTTCGTTTTGCATGCAGGTGCATGGATCTGCGCGATATGGATTTTGTATTGCGTCATGCGGCCATTGGACGGACTGAACTCGCCGTAGCGTCCCCGGCACCGCCAAGGTGCCATTCGTTGCAGGTCGGTACGTCGGCTCCGCGCTGGCGTGGTGTCGTTCGGCCTGCGTTTTTTGAATGCTGTTGTGCTTTGTCATTGCCCAAGGAGAGTTTTCATGCCGTTTCCGCCACCATGCGCATCTTCTCATCGCCATGCCGTATCGCCGTTGGCATTGGCGATCGCCGTCGCTTCCGCGTTAGGCAGTGCGTGGTCGGCGCAAGCACAGCAGGCCCCTGCCGATGGTGCGCCGCAGACCCTGGATAGCGTCGTGGTGACCGGTTCGCGCTTGCGCCGGGTCGATGCGGAAACCGCCAATCCGGTGGTGACGATCAATCGCGCGCAGATCGAGGCGACCGGTAAGGCCACGCTTGGCGATCTGGTCCAGGAATTGCCGTCGATCGCCGGCAACGCGACCAATCCCAATACCAACAATGGTGGTGGTACCGGTGCATCAGTGGTGTCGTTGCGCGGTCTCGGCGAAAAGCGCACGCTGATTCTGGTGAATGGCACGCGTTTGGCCAATAACGATGTCAACGCGATTCCCGCGACGATGATCGAGCGGGTGGAAGTGCTCAGCGACGGCGCTTCGGCGGTGTACGGTTCGGATGCGATCGGTGGTGTGGTCAACTTCATTCTGCGCAAGGGCTTTGATGGCGTCGAATTCAGTAGCGACTTCGGTACCAGCGCGCGCAGCGATGGCAACAGACGCAATTTTTCGCTCACAGCGGGCAAGACCGGTGAGCGCAGCAGTCTCGTCGCGGGGCTGTCCTATCACGACATCGATCCGGTCTCTGCCGGCGAGCGTCCTTACTCCAGGAACGCGCTGTCGCTGATCGACGGCAAGTCGGTCAAGCAGGGGTCCTCGGCCACCCCCACCGGCACCGTCAGCTTCAACGATGGCTCGCCCGCCGCCAAGGCGCTGGCGGTCCGCAATGGCTGTTCTCGGGTGACCTTCAACGGCGGCAACAGCAGCCCGACCGATCCCAGTCAGTATCACTGCTACGTCGCTTCCACCGATTCCTATAATTATCAACCGTACAACCTGTTGCAGACGCCGCAGAAGCGCACCAATGCCTTCGTGATCGGCACGTTCCGCTTCGACGATCACCTGGAAGGCTACCTCAACACGTACTTCAGCAAGACCACCTCGGCCTCGGTCATCGCGCCGATCCCGCTCTTCGCCAACGGCGACAACTTCCTGGTCTCGGCGAACAGTTACTACAACCCGTTCGGGATCGATTTCGGCACCGACCGCAGTAGCGGTAATTCCTACAGCAGCTTCAATACCCGCGCCACGGTGCTGGGCAACCGCCGCTATGCATACAACACCTACAATTTTCAGATCAGCCCTGGTCTGCGTGGTAGCTTCGGCGACAGTTCCTGGCAGTGGGATGCCAGCGTCAATTACGGCAAGGTCAAGCAGAAGTCGATCAATGAGGGCTTCCTGGACTACGCCGGTTTCAATGCGGCGGTCGGGCCATCGTTCCTGGATCGCGACGGCACGGTCAAATGCGGCAGCGCCGGTGCGGTGATCGCCGGCTGTACCCCGGTCGATGTGTTCAACCTCAACAACCCAGCCAATCAGGCCGCGTTGCGGGCCTTGCAAGTCAATCCGACCGTGACCAGTGTGTACACGGTCAAACAGTTCGAAGCCAACGTCAACGGCAACGTGTTCGATCTGCCGGCCGGCGCGGTGAGCCTGGCGGCCGGTGTGAGCTACCGGAAGGAAAGCACCTCCACCGCCGCCGATCCACTATGGACGGGCGACGAGAACGGCATCTGCGGTGTGCTCGAATACTGTGCCAGCGTGCTCGGTGGCAGTTTCAGCGTCAAAGAAGCGTATGCCGAGGCGTTGTTCCCGCTGCTGTCTGGGCTGCATGGCGTACATTCGCTGAACCTGACTGTCGGCAGTCGCTTTTCCGATTACGACACCGTCGGCAGCAAGACCAACAGCAAATTGGCGTTGGAGTACCGCCCGATCGAGAACCTGTTGCTGCGCGGCACGGTCTCGCAGGTGTTCCGTGCTCCCAATATCGGCGAGCTGTACTCGGGCGTGGTCGGTGACGCCCCGTCGGTCAACGATCCGTGCGACGGCTACCGTGGTGGCCACGCGGCGGCCTGTGCCCATGTGCCCACTGACGGCAGTTATCAGCAGGAGAACAATCAGGTCTCCGCCAAGGCCTCCGGCGCGGTGGTGGCGGGTTACCGGCTGAAACCGGAGACGGGCAAGTCCTACGATTTCGGCATGGTCTACGATCCGGGTTGGGTGGATGGCCTGTCGCTCAGTGCGGATCTGTGGAAGATCAATTTGAAGGACACTATCACCGGAGTGTCGGCGCAGACGGTGTTGAATCAGTGCTACGCCAACGACGCCAGCCCATTCTGCTCGCTGATTCATCGCAACGACAACGGCACGGTCAACTACATCGCCGAGCCGACGGTGAATCTCGGCAAGCTGTGGGCTAGCGGCGCCGATTTCAGCTTGAATTATCGCTTGCCGCAGACTGCCTGGGGGAGCTTCAACGCCAGCCTCAACGGCACCTATGTGATTCGCTACGATATCAATCCCAATACCGCCGATCCCGATACTGTCACCATCCACAACGCCGGCAAGTACACCTACGCTTACGGCAATTTCCCGCGCTGGCGCGGCCTCGGCACGTTGAGCTGGAATTTGGGCGACTGGAGCGCGACGTGGCGCATGCGTTATGTCGGTCCTACCCAGATCGGTAGTGCAGACGCGCGTCAGGGATTGTCGGCCGATGTCGGCCAGCCCAATGTCGTGCGCAATATCGGCGCTTATGTCTATCACAGCGTGCAGGTCGGCTATCAGGTCAAGCCGTGGCACACCCGCTTCGAAGTGGGGGTGGACAACCTGACCGACCGACAGCCGCCGCTGTATTACGCCAACAACGTCGTCAATGCCAACACCGATGTGGCGACCTACGATTTGATCGGACGTTACTACTGGGTGCGGGCGACGCTGAAGTTCTAGGTCGGAGAAGTTTTAGACTGGTGCCGGCGTGGCCGTTAGCGCTCGCGCTGCTAATGCGGTGCGACTGCGCATTGCAGTGTTGCTCGCATCCTGCAAGCCGATGTCGATGCCGAGGATGGACGAAAAAAGGGCCCGCAGGCCCTTTTTTCGTTTCCGCTTGCGTTCTCAGCGTCAGTGCATTGTGGCCTGCATGGCGTAGCGATGCAGGCCCGCCACCGCTTACGCCGACAATTCCAGCAACAACTTGTTGAGCCGGCGCACGTAGGCGGCTGGGTCCTTGAGGCTGTCGCCAGCGGCCAGCGCCGCCTGATCGAACAGCACCCGGGCCAGATCACCGAAGCGATCGACATCCGGTTCCGCATCCAGCTTCTCGATCAGCGGATGCGCGGGGTTGAATTCGAACACCGGCTTGCTCTCCGGCAGCTTCTGCCCGCTGGCTTCCAGGATCTGCCGCATCTGCAGGCCCATATCGCCCTGGCCGATGGCAAGAATTGCCGGTGAATCGGTCAATCGGTGCGAGACCCGCACCTCGGCGACCTCGTCCTTGAGTACCTGCTGGATGCGCTCGGCCAACCCTTGCTTGGCCTTGGCCGCTTCTTCCTGCGCCTGCTTTTCTTCTTCGCTGTCGAGCTGGCCCAGGTCCAGGTCGCCGCGCGCCACATCGACGAAGGATTTGCCGTCGAACTCGGTGAGATAGCTCATCAGCCACTCGTCGATGCGGTCGGTGAGCAGGAGCACTTCGATGCCCTTCTTGCGGAACACTTCCAGGTGCGGGCTGTCCTTGATCTGCGCATAGCTTTCGCCGGTCAGGTAGTACAGCTTGTCCTGGCCGTCCTTCATCCGCGCCACGTAGTCGGCCAGGGACACGTTCTGGGCGTCGTCGCCGCTGTGGGTAGACGCGAAGCGCAGCAGGCCGGCGATCTTCTCGCGGTTGCTAAAGTCCTGGGCCGGGCCTTCCTTCAGCACCTGACCGAAGTTCTTCCACACGCCCTGATAGCGTTCGGGATCGTCCTTGGCCAGCTTCTCCAGCATGTCCAGTGCGCGCTTGGTCAGCGCCGACTTCATCGAGTCGATCACGGGGCCCGATTGCAGGATTTCGCGCGATACGTTCAGCGACAGGTCGCTGGAATCGACGATGCCCTTGATGAAACGCAGATACAGCGGCAGGAACTGCTCGGCCTGGTCCATGATGAACACGCGCTGCACGTACAGCTTGAGCCCGCGCGAGGCATCGCGCTGGTACAGGTCGAACGGGGCGCGGCCGGGCAGGTACAGCAGCGAGGTGTACTCCAGTTTGCCTTCGACCTTGTTGTGGCTCCACGCCACCGGGTTTTCGTGGTCGTGGGCGATGTGTTTGTACAGTTCCTGATATTCCTCGTCCTTGATCTCGTTGCGCGGCCGCGTCCACAACGCGCTGGCGCGATTGACGGTCTCCCACTCCGGGGTTTCCGGCTTGTCCTTGTCCTCGCCGTAGTGTTCCTTGGTCAGTTCGATCGGCAGGGCGATGTGGTCGGAATACTTGCGCACGATACTGCGCAATTTCCAGCCGTCGGCGAAGCCTTTCTCTTCGTCCTTCAAGTGCAGCACGATGCGGGTGCCGCGCTCGGGCTTGTCGACGGTGGCGACCTCGAACTCGCCTTCGCCACGCGAGGACCAGTGCACGCCGTCGCTGGCCGGCAGCCCGGCGCGGCGGCTGTACACGTCCACTTGATCGGCGACGATGAAAGCGCTGTAGAAGCCGACGCCGAACTGGCCGATCAGGTGCGAATCCTTCTTCTGATCGCCGGACAGGTGCTTGAGGAAATCGGACGTGCCGGATTTGGCGATGGTGCCCAGGTGCGCGACGATCTCCTCGCGGCTCATGCCGATGCCGTTGTCGTCGATGGTGACGGTGCCGGCGTCCTTGTCGAAGCCGATGCGGATACGCAGTTGCGCATCGCCGTCCAGCAGTTCTGGCTTGATCAGCGCCTCGAAGCGCAGTTTGTCGGCCGCGTCGGAGGCATTGGAGATCAGCTCGCGCAGGAAGATCTCCTTGTTGGAATACAACGAATGGATCATCAACTGCAGCAGTTGTTTGACCTCGGTCTGAAAGCCCAGGGTTTCTTTTTGGGTTTCCACGCTCATCGGTAAGTGCTCCATGGAGGACGGATGGCCGTGCACAGGGGCGCGCGGCTCTGCCAGCGGACATGGTGGCGGCAGTGGCCTGCTTCAAGCCGTGTGCCACGCATACGCCAGACAAGCGTGCTGGTCTATCATCCCGGCTCCGTTCCGCACGGTTTGCCGTCGATGCCGACCCCGCGCCTGGTTTCTGTTGTTGTCCAATCTGCGCGAGGCTGCCGATGAACCGTCCCGGCGCGGGGCAGGTGCGCATCATCGGCGGGCGTTGGCGCAATACGCGGTTGCCGGTGCCGGACTTGGCCGGGTTGCGCCCGACCTCCGACCGGGTCCGCGAGACGCTGTTCAATTGGTTGCAGCCGATGTTGCCGGGTGCGCGCGTGTTGGACCTGTTCGCCGGCAGCGGCGCGCTGGGGCTGGAGGCGGTGTCGCGCGGCGCACACAGCGCTTGCCTGGTCGAGCGCGACCCGGCGCAGGCGGCGCAGTTGCGCGCCACCGTCGGCAGATTGCAGGCGCAGTCGCAGGTGCAGGTGGTGCAGGGCGATGCGCTGCGCTGGCTGGCCGAGCACGATGGCGATGCGTCTGTTGACATTGCTTTCGTCGATCCGCCTTTCACTGCGGGTCTGTGGGAAGCGGCGTTGCAGCGTTTGCCGGCGCGGTTGGCGCCCGATGCCTGGCTGTACTTGGAATCGCCCGCCGGGCAAGTGCCGGCACTACCGGTCGGCTGGGCGTTATACCGGCAGGGCGGTAGCCGCGAGGTCCGCGCTGCCCTGTACCGACGTACCGCTGCTACACTGCCCGGCGACTTTCACGCGGTATCCAACGCATGACCGTGGCCCATAGCCGCATCGCCGTGTATCCCGGCACCTTCGATCCGATCACCAACGGGCACATCGATCTGGTCAATCGGGCCGCGCCGCTGTTCGAGCAGGTGGTGGTCGGCGTGGCGCAGAGTCCGTCCAAGGGGCCGACCCTGTCGCTGGAATTGCGCGTGGCCCTGGCCCGCGAGGCGCTGGCCGGACACCGCAACGTGGAGGTGATCGGCTTCGATACGCTGCTGGCGCATTTCGTGCGTTCGGTCGGGGGCGGGGTCCTGCTGCGCGGTTTGCGCGCGGTGTCCGATTTCGAGTACGAGTTCCAGATGGCGAGCATGAACCGGCATCTGATCCCGGAGGTGGAGACGCTGTTCCTCACTCCGGCCGAGCAACATAGTTTCATCTCGTCCTCGCTGGTGCGCGAGATTGCGCGCCTTGGCGGGGACGTGTCCGGCTTTGTTCCGCCGTCGGTGCTGCAAGCGCTGGTTCAGGCCCGCCAGGCAGCGACGCGGGCCTGAGCCGCCCGTCATTCATCGACTACACAGAGGAAACCGTTCCATGAAGACCACCGCACGCGCGTTATTGATTGTCTCGTTGGCCCTGGGCGTGAGCGCCTGCAAAAAGGAAGAGGCGGCCAAGCCGGTCGCCGATGCGCAACCGGCGCTGACCGCCCCGGCCAAGGACGACGATGCCGGTTGGAAAAAATATCTGCAGGAAGTGGCGATCCAGAACATGGGCAACGTCACCAACAGCCCGTTCCTGTACTACTTGCCGCCGGAGTCCGATGCCGAGTTCCAGGCCAAGTACGATCGTCAGGTCGAAAGCGCCACCACCGCCATCGGTCGTGGTATTCAGTCGGGGAACATGCTGGCGTTCGGCTCCTCTGCATCGTCCAAGATGGCCGACCTGATCGCCGCGGTCTTCGCCAAGGTCGAGCCGAACAGCATGAAGGGCGTGCGCGTGGTCTATATCGGTGCCCCGGCGGATAATGCCCGTGTCGAGGCAGTGGTGAAGCCGACCGGCGCCGATTACATCTTCGTCGAGGCCAAGTAAGCCGGGCATCGCCGGCGCGCGTTGCGCGCGTCGGCGGCGTCATCGGCGCATCGCCCGCAACGGGCGACGGCGCAGGCGCAGGCGATCAACGGTGGTCATGCTGCGCCTGCTCTGTGCACGATTGCGCGGGTTGTCTGCCGTCATCGCCCGCGGTGCCGCCATGGCTGGGTTCGCGTCATAGCACGCGCCATGGCATGGTTATTCGAGGTAGCGCATGGCCGTGCCGTCGCGATCCGGTAAGATGCCCCGGTCACGGTCCGATGGCGCACTATGTCCCTCAAGATCAACGCGCTCTGCGTCAACTGCGACGTTTGCGAACCGGCCTGCCCAAATCAGGCCATCTCCATGGGCGAGACGATCTACGTGATCGATCCGGCTCGTTGCACCGAATGCGTCGGCCATTTCGATGAGCCGCAGTGCGTGGTGGTGTGCCCGGTGGAGTGTATCGATCCGGATCCTGCGGTGCCGGAAACCCATCCGCAGTTGCTCGCCAAGCTGGCGCGCTTGCGCCGCGAGAACCCCGAGCTGTATCCGCAAGATACCGGGAGTTGCGCATGAGGCGTCATATTCTTCGTGTTTTGTTGCTTGTCTGGATGCTGATGCCATCGGCGTGGGCGCAGGTGCCGCGCGCCGCGAGCGCCACTGCGCCGGTGGTGCATCCGCCCGGTGACGCGATCGCCAGCGGCCACCACCTCGCCACCGAGGCGGGCCTGCAGATCCTGCGCGAGGGCGGCAATGCCTTCGATGCGGCGGTGGCGGTGTCCTCGACGCTGTCTGTGGTCGAGCCGATCAGTTCCGGTCTTGGTGGTGGCGGTTTCTTTCTCCTCCACGATGCCAGCACGGGCCAGGACACGATGCTGGATGCGCGCGAAGTCGCGCCAGAATCGGCGACGCCGGACAGATTCCTCGACGCCAAGGGCGCACTGGACCACGACCGCTCGGTCAACGGCCCATGGTCCGCTGGTATTCCCGGCCTGCCGGCGGCGCTGGTGGAGTTGGCGACCCGGCATGGTCGGCTGCCGCTGCGGCAGTCGCTGGCGCCAGCAATCCGCATCGCCAGGGAGGGCTTTCCGGTGTACGCGCGCATGGCCGAGGGCTATCAGGCCCGGCGCAAGGTGATGGAGCGTTATCAGGGCACGCGCGAGGTCTATCTACGCCATGGCCGGCCGATTGCCGAGGGCGATCTGTTCAAGCAGCCGGAACTGGCCGTCACCTTGCAGTTGCTGGCCGACAAGGGCTTCGACGGCTTTTATCGTGGCGTCACCGCCAAGAAGCTGCTGGCCGGGGTCAAGCAGGCCGGTGGCCGCTGGACCGCTGACGAGTTGGCCAGCTACAGGGTCAAACAGCGCACCCCGATTCGCTTCGACTACAAGGGCTGGACCATTACCACGGCGCCGCCGCCGTCTTCCGGTGGGATTGCCCTGGCCAGCATGCTGCAGATCCTGGAAGGCTACGACCTCAAGGCGATGGACCCGGTGCACCGTATCCATCTGACGGTGGAAGCGATGCGCCGTGCCTACCGCGACCGTACCTTCTTCCTGGGCGACCCGGATTTCACCGTGGTGCCGCAGCGGGTCTTGCTGAGCAAGGACTATGCGGTCGGCCTGCGCTCGACCATCAACCCGGACAAGGCCACGCCTAGCGACTTGCTGTCGGGTCAGCCGACTCCGCTGGAAGACGATGAGACCACGCATTTTTCGATCATCGACCGCGAAGGTAATCGCGTCGGCGCCACCCAGACGGTCAATCTGTTGTATGGCTCCGGGCTGATTCCCAAGGGCACCGGCGTGCTACTCAACGACGAGATGGACGACTTCGCGCTGCGCCCGGGCACACCCAATGTGTTCGGGGTGATGGGCTATGTGGCCAATGCCCCCAAACCGGGCAAGCGCCCGCTCAGTTCGATGACGCCGACCTTCATGGAGAATGCGGACAAGGCGATCGTACTCGGTACCCCGGGCGGCAGTCGCATCATCACCATGGTCCTGCTCGGCATCCTCGGCTACGACGACGGCCTGGATCCGCAACAGGTCGCCGCGCTGCCGCGCTACCACCACCAGTGGTTGCCGGACACGATCGAGGCCGAGAGCGGCACCTTCGATGCGGCCACCGTGCAGGGGCTGAAGGCGATGGGCCATCCGCTCAAGCTGCCTGGCGACAGTGCCAAGGATGGGCGCGGTTCCAGCCATGTCTGGGGCAATCTGCAGACAGTGGAATGGGACAAACACCGCAACGAGCTGGGTGCCGCCAGCGACCCGCGCAACAAGGTCGGCAGTGCCGAGGTGCAACTGGCAATGCCGGCGCACTGACCATGCGATGCGTGCGGCAGCGGTCCTGGTGCCGAGCTACATGGCTTGCGTCCGGGCAAGCCTGCGCGTCGCGCGGGCGACAACGTTAGCGTTGTTCAGCCGACGCTGCCTTGCCATCGATCTCGCGGAACTCCCACAACTGGCGCAAATGGGTGATCCGGATCGGCTCCTGCGTTGCGACCCAGCTCAGGGCTTGCAGCGAGAACGGATGGCCGGCGACGGGACCAACATGTCTTCGGCGGCAAGGCCGCTGTCGCTGGTCTGGTTACCGTCGAGTACTCTGAAGATGTCCGCACCGCTGTTATTGCACAGTAATGTCTGTTGCCGATGGCCGGCTTTGTCAGCCCGTTAGCGTTGCATCACATCCGAGTCAAGGCCGACCTGTAGCATCAATTGCTAGTGATGTGATCCTGCTTGCCGAACATCGGCATGTGGCTCAGGTGCAGCGTCGTCCCAGCATGAACATATGCCGTGGGTATTGTGGTGTATTGATGATGTGTCAAAGCGATACATTCATGCGGCGGGTTTTCATAGGGTAATGGTCCGTGGGGGGCGGGGCAGGTATTTGCGCGGCACGGCGCCGGCGCCAGAATGGCGCATTCGGCCAGCGTGCTTCCTGTCGATAGAAATGCTCGCGCATGCGCTGGTAGCCTTCGAAACGCGCCAGCATCTGTTGTGCCTGCTCCATCACTGCGGCGTCCTGAGGCCGTTCGAGCACGGCGCAAATGCGCGGGGCGGCTGCGACCGCATCGGCCAATGCCTTGTGCACGCCTTGCGAGGACAGCGGATCGTAGCTGGAGGCCGCATCGCCGATCGCCAGCCAGCGTGCTCCACCGCAGTGGCTCAATCGTGCAGAGCGCGCTTGGCGCGTGGACAGACAGTCTGGTGGTGCCCTGCGCATCCAGCCGACGGTGGCACCGATATGGTGGGTTTTTGCCAACTGTACCGACCATCGCGCGGGTTCTTGCAGACGCTGTTCGCGCAGGACCGCCGCATCGGTGGCGAGGACGACGATGGCTTCGCCGGACGTCAGCGGTGCCGCATACCACCAGCCATAGTCGACCGCTTCGAGCAGCGAGCGTTGCCCGAGTTTCCTCGTGGTGTCCACCGGCAACAGCGCGGCAAGGCAAATCAGGCGATCACCGGTGACGCGTTCGGCGCCCAGCGCCTGTGCCAGCCGTGCGCGTTGGCCGCTGGCATCGACGGCGAAACGGGCATGCAGCGTGGTCAGCGCCGCACCGTGCGAGCGCAAGCGCAGTCGCAGGCCATCCGGGTCCGCGTCGGAGACACTCTCCAGGCGGGTATGCAAGCGCACGCTGGTACCGCCGCTGCGCGCCTGTTGCAGCAGGAACGCATCGAAATCGCGGCGATCCACCTGCCAACCGGGCCCGTGTGGATCGAACAGGAAGTCGTTGTAGCCCAACGTTTGCGCGCCCCATGACGAGGCGTTGCCGATGCATCTGCGCATGTCCAGCGCAGCGAAGGTATCGGCCACGCCCAGCGCATGCAGCAGCAGGCCGGTCGCTGGCGGCAGGCTCTCGCCGTAACGCGGGTGCTGGCCGTCGCCTGCATCGATCAGCACCACGCTGCCGACGCCGGCACGGCGCAACGCGATGGCCGCCGCGCATCCCGCCGGCCCTGCGCCGATGACCGCCACGTCGCAGTGGGTATTCATGCTTCAAGTGTCCGCGCTGTTGGAATTCATCGGCCAGGGCGCGATCTCCGGTTCGTCCAGTTGACTGGCCACTTCCAGGTACATGTCCGGGCTGTAGCGGATATCGCCGGCGATCGCGCTGCCCTGGATGACGAAGCCGATGCGGTGCCAGTTGTTCACCATGTCGATATGGTTTTGGAAGCGGCCAGCGTTACTCAGATCGTCGGATGTGGTGCCCGCACCGCGAATGGAATAGCGTTGCGGGCCTGGCTTGCCGTCCCTGACATCGGTGGCCACATGCACGGTGAATGGGCGCTGTGCTGGCCAGGCCCAGTAAAGTGTGGTGCTGTTGTCCGGATTCGGGTCGGCAGTGAACGTCGCGCAGGCGTTGTAGTCGGTTTGCCAAGGAACCGACATGAACTTGGAGAGGTCGCCTGGCTCCAGCGGCGCGGGGTCGATGCCATCCGGACCGGGTTGGTAGGGGATATAGCCAACGCTCAGAAATGGCTGGCCGTATTGCACGCTGGCGTAGTCCATCGCACGTGCTCGAATTCGGAATGGCCCGCAGCCGCTGCTTTGCCAGTCGGCGCGGTAGAGCGCCGGATCGCGCACGACGAAAGTCATCTCGATGCCGGGAGCGAAGCTTCCGCCCTGGCAGTTGACCATCACTGCGCGGTCCAGGTACTCGCCAGGCCCGAATTCGATCTGCGCCTCGGCCTCGAATTCGCCGCGGTTCCACTGGCTGAGGAAAAAGTATTGGGTCTGCGTCACCGTCAGGAACGCTTTGCCAACGTCACCCATCGCCAAGGGCATGAACGGTGCGCCGATGTTCGATTGCGCCGCTGGGTTTGGATCGCGCACGTAGGCCAGCCCATTCATGATCGTCTCGGCCGGTGCGTTGTGTGCGCTGATCGCGCCGACGGCGTCGTGCGCGGCGATCGCGCGCTGCGGCAGGTTACTATTCCAGCGTTGCAGTGCCGGCGCGCGAAAGATCGGTTGCAAGTGATCTGCGAACGATGGCCGGAACTTGGAGTCGAAGCGATTCTTGAACAGAGACGGCACTAATTTCATGCGCCTGACCCAGGTGTCGTAGATGTCGTCCCACAGGCTCACCACGTTCAGTGCCTGGGGGGCGTAGCTCGGATCGGTGGTGATGGCCCAGGCCGGCACCACCTCGGCGATGCTGTCGTCATCGAACACGATCAGCGCCGAGACCGGGCCGTCGCCGGTGTCGTCGAACCAGCCGTCGGCATTGACGTCGCCATATTCGTTCGGGGCGATCACGCCGCTGAGCAACGGGAACGGCGTACCGTCCGCTTGCAGCCAACTGCAGGCGCGACCAAAGCCCGGCAACACCAGCAGGCGGCCCCGCGCGTCGGTGCGCAGCTCGCCCAGTGTCTCGATCTTGCCGGTGGGGGTATAGAGCTTGGCGAACCCATCGTCCGGAAACGATTTGGGGTAGTAGGGCATCGGCCGGATGGTCGTGTCGGCATCTGCATAGCTGGCGACGGTCGCCTTGTCCAGATGCACACCCTCCGATTGTGTGCCACGAATGGCCCGCGGACCGGGATCGATCACAAGCTTCTTCAGGCGCGCGGCGTTGTTCGGATCGCTGCCCTCGGCGGCATTGCGCAGGCGTAGCTGCGCGGCGTTGGCCGATTCGTAGACCGCTATGCCGAGCTCGTCATTGAGTACGTGCGCGTTGGCTTTCTTGTTGGCAAGGTGCACGGTCCAGACGATATCGCGCACCCGTTTGTTGCCCACTTTCGTGCCCACGACCACTTCGTTGCCGGCGCCACTGGGATAGTTGTCGCTGCTGCCGGATGGATAGTGATAGATGCGGAACCGCGCTGCCTGCCGCTTCATGCGGCCGCTGCGGTCGCGCAGATCGTTGCTGGAGATGACCTCGGCCTCGGTATCCGGCTTGATCGGCAGGCCGCCGCTGACATTCGGATTGCCGGTGTCGATCCCTTCGGGGATAGGCAAGCCCGCCATCGTTTCCGGTCCGAGATAAAACTCTTCGCTGTTGCCTACCCGCGCGATGCCGAACGCCGGATGGATGCGAAACACTGCCTTGGATATCGACATAGGCGCCTCTTAGGAAAAACGTGGGATTGCGTTGTGCTGCCAGCACGACAGCACATCGCCGCCGAGTTTTGCCATTTGCACGCCGAATGCGGGGGGGATCTGTTCGCCGCGGAAAATTCCATTCAATGTCCCAAGGAACGAAGCGAAATCTCGGATCAGTATCTGCTGTGCCGCATATCCCGGCGTATCTTTTGCGGGGTTGGCTTGCCCGCTATAGGTGTCTGGACATTGTGGCAAGCAGCGCACGTAGTCGAACTTCTGGAAGTGCGACCAAGCGTTGTGGAAGCTGTCGGCGGTGCTCTGGTATGGCGCGGTCACGGTTTCGTTTGCCTCAGTCTGGCCTTCGCCCTGATCCATGATGATGTCGGTCAGGGTCAGTGCCTGACGAAAGCCGGCGTCGCCATATTCGCTCACTGTCAGGTTGCCGGCTTTCTGGTAGAACGGGCCGAACTCGTCCATTTGGCGCACGCCGCCCTGCACATGCTGGCGAAGTTCCGCCATGCCGTTGCGCAGTGCAGCGTAGAACTCGCCGATCGAACCGTATTTCTGTTGTGTGTCGGACAGGTCCGGCTCGCGTTCTGTCAGCCATTGCGGATATTCGATCAGGCACATGGTGTTGATGCGCGTCGCGTCCAGCGGCCCCAGTTCGGCGCTATATGGGTTGAATTCCTCGGTAGGGTTGGGCGTGTCTAAGTTGAAGTCCAGATGCGGGACCGCAGTGCCTTGATAGACAGGTATGGTCAGCGTTGGTGAATAGCCGTAGGCATTGGCGATGTTGCTGACCAGTTGTACATGCAGCATTTCCTGGTATACCGCCGACTGGATCAGCCGGTAGGGGACCGAACTGACGTCCTTGATCGAGTAAAGCACGGTTAGGTAGTAGGGGATGGTCCACAGTTCCAGGTCCATCGCCCCTTGCAGGTGCTGGTACAGCAATGGCTTGTTCCAGGTCAGCGGCGTGGCGAGCGTTCGTTGTTTCATGGGGTCTCTTTGGAACTTTGGTTGAGCGTCGGGGGATTGCTTAGCCTGCTGAACCCGAAGCTGTTGTCGCCGGGTGAGTTGGTCTTCACCTTTGCAACTGGCCGGGATCGCATTGCTGGAGATGACGACGACGATATGGCAGACGAGACAACTAGGCTGCGACCGCGATGGGTTTGGCGAGTCGCTGTGGCTGTTCTGGAAATAGGTTTCCAGCTTGGTATTTGCCAAGTTGCCGAGGCCGGCCGTTGCGGATCGGTGCCGGACTGCGGTGTCAGCAGCGTATCGGCGATCATCGTGGACTAACATCACTACATTACGCTGACCAGCTAAGCATTGAGTATGCTGACTATCATCGGCGCTAGGTAGACAAGGTGAGTAGGGCAGGTTCAACTCTGGATCGCAACAGCGGTGTTCGTGAAGTGGTCCGGGCGACCTGATCTGGACCACTTCACGGCCGAGTGGAGTTGCCCATGTCATCCAGACGCCTGAATCTGTCAGCACCATACCGTCTCCATGCGCTGTAAAAATCGGCAGTCGATGCGTGCCGTCGCTGAGGTATATGAGCGTACCCCGAGCACGATCAGCCACCAACTGTGTCGCAACCAGAACGCGCGATGCCATTTCAAAACCCCCTTCGGAGCTTTCGCCGAGGGGGGGGCTCAACTGCATTGCGAATTACTGCGGCGGGCACTGCATTTTGTTGCACAAGGAATGCACCATTGAGGCCAGTGTGGATTTGGTGCCGACCCGCAGCGATTGGAGGTGAGTCCGCATTGGTGCAGATGCGCCAATGCCGATGCGTTAGCATTTGGCAATGAAACTCTGGTCGATCCAAGGTAATTCTCAGAAACTCGATGGCGGCGCCATGTTCGGCAACGCGCCAAAGGCGATGTGGCAGCAATGGGCTGCACCCGATGACAGCAACCGCATCGCCTTGGCCTGCCGCGCGTTGTTGGCAAGCCCACTGGCCGGTAAGACGGTGTTGTTCGAGACCGGTATCGGTGCGTTCTTTCCACCCGCGCTGCGTGAGCGCTATGGCGTGCTGGAGGCGCATCATGTGTTGCTGGAGTCGTTGCAGGCAGCCGGCTTTGCGCACGACGACATCGACGTGGTGGTGCTGAGTCATCTGCATTTCGACCATGCCGGTGGTTTGCTGGCACCCTGGCGCGAGGGAGCCGCGCCGCAGTTGCTGTTTCCCAATGCGCGCTTCTTGGTGGGAACGGCGCACTGGCAGCGCGCGGTGCAGCCGCATCCACGCGACCGGGCCAGTTTCATCCCAGAACTGCCTGGATTGCTCCAGGCCAGCGGTCGCCTGGAACTGGTCGACGGTGCGTACTCGCAGACCTTGGGCGAGGCGGTGCGGTTCCGTTTCAGCGACGGACATACGCCGGGGCTGATGCTGGCCGAGATCGTCGGTCCCGCCGATGCCGGCGATGGTCAGGCGCACGGCGGGATGGCGTTCTGCGCCGACCTGATTCCGGGCCGCTCCTGGGTGCATGTGCCGATCACCATGGGCTACGATCGCAACGCCGAACTGCTGATCGACGAGAAGCGCGCGTTCTTGGAGGATGCGCTAGCCCGCGACGTGCGTCTGTTCTTCACCCACGATCCGGATTGTGCGTTGGCGCACTTGCAGCGCGATGCCAAGGGGCGTTTCGTGACCACGCACGCACTCCCGGCGCTGCAGGCACACGCGCTGGCAGGCTGAGCGTCGCCATGGCAGGGTGGACGGCGACGGCGTGCTTGCAGCCGTCATCGTGGCCGGCGAGTATCAGCATATGAAACGATCCCATCACCTATGGTTCTTGTCCCTGGTCTGCCTGCTCGTTGGCGGTTGCGCGTTGCGTGCCGACGAGGCCACGCCATCGCCGATTCGGCTCAATCAGGTCGGTTTCCTGCCGGCTGCCAGCAAGCTGGCGGTGGTGCCGGATGGTCATGGCACCGCGTTCGTGGTGGAGCGTGCTGACTCGGGCGAGGTGGTGTTGCGCGGTACCCTCGGCGCTGCGGCGCTCTGGCCACCTGCGCAGGAGACGGTACGGATCGCCGATTTCTCTACCTTGCGCGCCCCTGGTCGCTACCGTCTACGGGTGGACGGTTTGAAGCCATCGGACGATTTCGCCATCGCCGAGAACGCCTACGACGCGCTCGCGCGCGCCGCGCTCAAGGCCTATTACTACAATCGTGCCAGTACCGCGCTGTCCGGCGAGTACGCCGGACGCCACGCGCGCGCGTCCGGCCATCCCGACGACCACGTGCTCATCCATGTTTCGGCGGCGTCGCCTGCACGTCCGGCCGGTACCGTGATCGCCGCGCCAAAGGGCTGGTACGACGCTGGCGATTACAACAAGTACGTGGTCAATTCCGGTATCACCGTCTACACCTTGCTGGCCGCCTACGAGCAGTTCCCCGCGTATTTCGCCACGCACAAGGAAGGTATTCCCGGCAGCGGCGGCGGAGTGCCGGATATCCTGCGCGAAGTCGACTGGAACCTGCAGTGGTTGTTGGCGATGCAGGACCCGCACGACGGCGGCGTCTACCACAAACTGACCAACCTGGATTTCTCCGGCATGCAGATGCCGGATCAGGCGAACGCGCCGCGCTATGTTGTGCAGAAAAGCACCGCGGCCACGCTCGACTTCGCGGCGGTGATGGCGCAGGCCAGTCGCATCTACGCGCCGTTCGATGCGCAATTCGGCGGGGTGTCCGCGCGCATGCTCAAAGCCGCGCGCCACGCCTGGGCCTGGGCGCAGGCGCACCCGGATGCGGTCTATCGGCAACCGCCCGATGTGCATACCGGCGGTTACGATGACGAGCACTTCGACGACGAGTTCGCCTGGGCCGCCACCGAGTTATATCTGGCCACCGCCGACAACGCGTATTACGACGCGGCGATGGCGCGCCATGTGCCGGTCAACGTGCCGGATTGGCGCGATGTTGGCGGTTTGGCCTGGATGTCACTGGCGCAGCATCGCGCGCGGTTGACCCCGCATGCCGACCAAGCGCGCATTGCCAGTGAGATCGAAGGCTTGGCCGACCATCTGACGCAGGTCTGGCAACACTCGGCTTGGCGGATCGCGATGACCTCGCAGGATTTCCAATGGGGCAGCAACAGCGCTGTGCTGGGGCAGGCGATGTTGTTACTGCAGGCCTATCAGCTGCAGCACAAGCCAGAGTACCTGCAGGCCGCACAGTCGCAATTGGACTACGTGCTCGGGCGCAACCCACTTGGGATGTCCTTCGTCACCGGCATCGGTGCGCGTTCGCCGATGCACATCCATCACCGCATTTCCATCGCCGATGGCCTCGCCACGCCGGTGCCCGGCCTGCTCGTCGGCGGTCCGCAGCCGGGCCAGCAGGATGCACAGATGTGCAAGCATGCCTACACCTCGACGCTGCCGGCGCTGTCCTACCTGGACAAGGAGTGTAGCTACGCGACCAACGAAGTGGCGATCAACTGGAATGCCCCGTTGGTGTACGTCAGCACGGCGGTGCAGGTGTTGCAACGCTGAATGATCGTTGTGCGCCAATGTCACGCTGCCGCGGGAGGTCATGCGCTGTGATCTGCGCCCTGGCATGTGACCTCAGCCCGAACGGGTGAACAGGTGCCCGGCGTGTGCGTTGCTCGGATCGCGCACCGGCCGAGCGTTGTCGCATGTGGGCTCAGGCCGCCGAGGTTTGCGCTATCTGCGGTCCTTCGCGCAACGCGCGGCCGATCAGGCCGATCAGCAGATCCAGTTCCTCGCTGTCCATCGCGAAATGCGGGGTGAAGCGTAGCGAATTCTCGCCACCATGGATGACGTTGACGCCGTGCTGGCGTAGCCATTGCTCGGTGGAGTCTGCGCCGCAACACTTGAACTGCGGTGCCAGCGCACAGGAGAACAGCAGGCCGGTGCCCTGGACATGCGTGATCGCGCCGCCGAGTTGCGCCTTGAGCCTGTCCAGTTTTCGCACTGCTTCGGCCCCGCGTTCGCGAATGTTGGCGCGCAATTGCGGGGTCAGTTGCGTCAGGGTGGCGGTGGCGACCTCCAGCGCGCGAGGATTGGTGGTCATGGTGTTGCCGTAGGTCCCCTTGCGGTACACCTGGGAGGCGGATTGGGTGAGTGCCAGCACCGACAGCGGATATTGCGCGGCGTTGAGCGCCTTGGAATAGGTTTCCATGTCAGGCGGATCGAGTCGCTCGAAGCCGGGATAGTCCACGATCGACAACACGCCGTGCGCGCGCAGCCCGGCCTGGATCGAATCGATCAGTAACAGGCTGCCATGCGCGCGGGTGAGTTCGCGCGCGGCGGCGTAGAAGTCCGTTGGCAGCGCGCGTCCGGGGTCGCCTTCGCCCATCACCGGTTCCAGGAAGACCGCCTCGACGAACCAGTCGTGCCGCGCGGCGTCGGCAAAGACACGACACAGTGCGTCCACGTCGTAGGGCGCGATTGCGATCAGCGAGTCTTCACCGCGATAGCTGGCCAGGTGCCGCAGATAAGTCTTGCGGCTGGAATCGGAGTACAGGCCGGGGCGGTCGGTGCGGCCGTGGAAGCTGCCCTTCACCACGACACGTTTGATCTTGGCGCCGGCATGGCGCGCGCCGGGATCGGTCTGCAGTTTGGCATTGATGTCGGCGATACGCGCGGCCAGGCCGACGGCTTCGGACCCGGAGTTGAGGCACATGAATTTGCTGTACGGGCAGCCGCCAAGGCTGTGGCCGATTTCCGCGCGCAGCGCGCGGGTCAGGCGCAGTTGCGACACGCTGGGGGTCATCACGTTGGCCATCATCTGCGGCCGCGCCATCGCCTCCAGCACTGCCTCCGGGGTGTGGCCGAAGCCGAGCATGCCGTAGCCGCCGGCGTCGTACAGCACCGCGCCTTTCAGTGTGACGACCCATGGGCCGCGCGCGGTCAGTGGCACATAGGGGGTCACCGCGTCGTCGGCGTAAAAATTCACCAAGCCCGCTTGTATGGTGCGCATCTGCGCCACCTCGTCGAGGTCGAGCAGATCGCCGAACTCCCTGATAAGGTGATCATGTTCGACCGCCGCCGCCGTGATCGCCGCGCTAAGCTGCGGATGCGAGGCCGCCAGACGGAGAATGTCGGCATCGTCCAAGCCGTGCGTCAGGCGTTCGCCGGCATGGGCGCGGAGCGAGGCGAGAAGGCTGAGTACGCTCATGAAGTTCTCCTGATGACGGATCGTCCAGCGGTTAGCCCTGAGTCCATTATCCGAATGGGGCCGTCGAGTGACAGCGTTGATTTGCTGGGGAAATAAGGTAATTTCGTCGAATCGACGAAATGGGTTGCCATGAAGATCACGGCCTCAGACGAACGCCTGCTGTCGCTTCTGCGCGAGGATGCGCGCGCATCCACCGCGCAGATCGCGCGTCGGCTCGGCGTGTCGCGTACCACGGTGCAGAGCCGGATCGAGCGCCTGGAGCGGGAGGGGGTGATTTGCGGCTATGCCGTGCGTACCCGCGACGACTACGAACAGGGCGCGATCCGTGCGCATATCCTCATCACCGTGTCGCCGAAAAAAATGACCTCGGTGGTCAAGGCGCTGCGCGAGATCGATGCGCTGCGCGTGTTGCATTCGGTCAGTGGTTCCTACGACCTGATCGCGCTGGGTGTGGTGCCGGCGGTCAACGAGATGGACGAACTGACCGACCGCATCGGCGCGTTGGATGGGGTGGAGCGCACCACCTCGTCGATCATCCTGGCGACCAAGTTCGAGCGTTGAGCCGTGGCGCCTGGCACTGCGATTGCGTTTAGAGCCGCTCTCGCATGGGGGTACCCGGCGGCGATGCCGTTGCCGGCTACAATGCTCGGCCCTGGTTCTGCGATTCGCCGGCCTTGAAGAAATCCGATTTCCACTACGACCTGCCCGAGGAGCTGATCGCGCAGGCGCCGTTGGCCGAGCGCTCGGCCAGTCGTCTGTTGTGTGTGCCGCCGGCTCCAGCGCCATTTCAGGACCGTCAGGTGCGCGACTTGCCGCAGTTGCTGCGTGCGGGCGACCTGTTGATTTTCAACGATACGCGGGTGATCCCGGCGCGTTTGTTCGGGCAGAAGCACAGCGGCGGGCGGGTCGAGATCCTGATCGAGCGCCTGCTCGGTGGTCAGTGCGCGCGCGCGCAACTTGGCGTGAGCAAGTCGCCCAAGGTCGGTGCGCGCATCGCCCTGGACGCTGGCGGCGAGGCGGAGGTGCTGAGCCGCGATGGCGTGTTCTACCAGTTGCGGTTCCATGTCGATGGCACGTTGGAACACTGGCTGCAGCAGGCCGGGCGGCTGCCGTTGCCACCGTATATCCGGCGCGAGCCGGGGTTGGAGGATCGCGAGCGCTACCAAACGGTGTTCGCGCGCGAGGCCGGTGCCGTCGCCGCGCCGACCGCAGGGCTGCATTTCGATGTGCCGCTGTTGCAGGAACTGCAGGCAGGTGGCGTGGAGGTCGGCCACATCACCCTGCATGTCGGTGCCGGGACCTTTCAGCCGGTGCGCGTGGAGGCGCTGGAACAGCATCGGATGCACCGCGAATGGCTCAACGTCGGCGCTAGTCTGGTCGAGCAGGTCCGCCGCACCCGCGCCGCTGGCGGGCGCGTGATCGCGGTCGGAACCACGGTGGTGCGCGCGCTGGAAAGCGCGTCCAAGGACGGCGAGTTGCATCCGTTCGCCGGCGAGACGCAGATCTTCATCCTGCCCGGTTACCGTATCCGCAGCGTCGATGCGATGGTGACCAATTTCCATTTGCCGGAAAGCACGTTGATGATGATGGTCGCTGCCTTCGCTGGCCGCGAGCGGATCTTCGATGCCTACCGTCACGCGATTGCGCAGCGCTACCGCTTTTTCAGCTACGGCGATGCCATGTTGTTGTGGAGTGCGCAGGCGTCCCTGGCCGAGGTGGAGTCCTAGCGCCTCGTTGCCGTTGCGGTGTCCATTGCTGTTTCCCATTTCCGCTTTTTCGCCTTCCAGCGCCATGTCCCGATTGCAGTTTCAACTCCACACCACCGATGGCGCCGCGCGCCGCGGTCGCCTGACTTTCCCGCGCGGGACCGTGGAGACGCCCGCGTTCATGCCGGTCGGCACCTACGGCTCGGTCAAGGGTGTGCTGCCCGAGCAGATCAAAGCGCTGGGGGCACAGATCATTCTCGGCAACACCTTCCACTTGTATCTGCGGCCGGGTTTGCAGGTGATTGGCGACCATGGCGGCCTGCACGGCTTCGCTCGCTGGGATGGGCCGATCCTGACCGATTCCGGTGGATTCCAGGTGTTCTCGCTGGCGCATCGGCGCAAGATCAGCGAGCAGGGCGTGACCTTCGCCGCCCCCACCGATGGCGCCAAGGTGTTCCTCGGCCCGGAGGAGAGCATGCAGATTCAGCAGGTGCTCGACTCGGACATCGTGATGATTTTCGACGAGTGCACGCCATACCCGGCCACAGAAGACGTGGCGCGGCGCTCGATGGAGCTGAGCCTGCGCTGGGCGCAGCGCTCGCGCAACGCGCACGACGCGCTGGGCAATGATGCGGCGTTGTTCGGTATCGTCCAGGGTGGCGTGCATGCGGACCTGCGCAGCCGTTCGATCGAGGGCTTGCAGACGATTGGGTTCGACGGCTACGCAATCGGTGGCTTGGCGGTGGGCGAGCCGGAGCACGAGCGCAACGCCATGCTCGAACACCTGCACCCGCAGTTGCCGGCCGACCGTCCGCGCTACCTGATGGGCGTGGGACGCCCGGAGGACCTGGTCGAGGGCGTGGCCCGTGGCGTGGACATGTTCGATTGCGTGATGCCGACCCGCAATGCGCGCAATGGCCATTACTTCACTTCCTTCGGCACGGTGCGCATCCGCAACGCCAAATACGAGCGCGACCTGGACCCGATCGAGCCGGGTTGTGGTTGCTATGCCTGCAGCAACGGCTATACGCGTGCCTATCTGCGCCATCTGGATCGCTGTAACGAGATGCTGGCGCCGATGCTGGGAACCTTGCATAACCTCTGGTACTACCAAAATCTCATGGCGCAGATGCGTGCTGCGATTGCGGCAGGAACCTTTGCCCAGTTCAGGCGGTCCTTCTATATGGCGCGCGGGGTCGAGGCGACACCGCTTCCATCGGAGTAGTCGGTCAGGCTTTTCGTCGCGCGCGTGGGCAGGCGGTCGTACTGCGTTGTGACGTTCTGCTCGTCTCGGATGGCGTGCTTCTGCGGAACCGCATTCGCCTTTGTCCCGGGGCAGGGTAGGCTCCGGTGGCGGTTTGGGAGAGTGAAGGCAGATCGTGGCATAATCGGCGGCTGCTTGCTGCCTCCCGGCAAACCAGCGCTCCGCCCCCTGAGGGCGCGGGCTGCACAAACTTATAGGACATACCCGATGAATCCGCTCGATTTCCTGATTCCCGCCGCCCAAGCACAGACCGCCGGCGGCACCGCATCTGCCGGTGGTGGTCTGCAGATGTTCCTGTTGCCCGTCATCCTGATTGCGGTGATGTACTTCGCGATGATCCGCCCGCAGATGAAGCGGCAGAAAGAACACAAGTCGATGCTGGACAAGCTCGGTCGCGGCGACGAGGTCATTACCTCCGGTGGCGTGGCCGGCGTGGTCGTGGACATCGGCGACAACTTCATCACCGTGGAAGTGGCCGACAACGTGCGCATCCGTGTGCAGAAGGGTGCCATCAGCAACGTGCTGCCGAAGGGCACGCTGAAGTCCGCCTGATCCATTCCTCCTACTGCTAGGCGCGACGCCGGCGTGGCGTCGTGCGGGGTCCCGCAATGCTCGAGTTTCCGCGCTGGAAGTATGTCCTCATCCTGATCGTGCTGGCGTTGAGCGCGTTGTATGCGCTGCCGAACGTGTACCAGAAGGATCCGTCGGTCCAGATCACCGCCAGTCGCGGTGGCAAGCTCGATGATGCCCTGCGCGAACGGGTCCTCGCCGACCTGAAGGCGGCCGGGATCACCGCAAAATCGGTCGCCAACGAAGGCGACAGCCTGATGGTGCGGTTGCCGAGCTTGCAGGCGCAGACTCGCGCCAACGACATCCTGCGTGAACAGGTGGGCGAGAACTACACGGTGGCGTTGAACCTGGCCTCGACGGTGCCAGGTTGGCTGTCCAAGCTCGGCGGCAAGCCGATGGTGCTGGGCCTGGACCTGGTCGGCGGTGTGCATTTCGCGCTGCAGGTGGATCAGAAGGCCGCGCTGGAGAAACGCTTGGATGCCTTCGCCGAAGACCTCCGCACCACGTTGCGCGATAACCACATTGCCTACCGTTCGGTGGAGCGTCGCCCAGACAACAGCATCCAGGCCAACCTGGGCGAGGGCGCCGATGCCAGCGCCGCACGCGCGGTTCTGGCCAAGGCGCAGCCAACGTTGAGCTATGCGGTGTCCGGGCAGACCATCGCGGTGACCGTGCCCGATGCCGAGTTGAAGCAGATCGCCGCTGGCGCCATCGAGCAGAACTTGACCACCCTGCGCAACCGCGTCAACCAGTTGGGCGTGGCCGAGCCGATCATCCAGCGGCAGGGCGAGGACCGCATCGTGGTCGAGTTGCCGGGTGTGCAGGACACCGCCGAGGCCAAGCGCATGATCGGTGCCACCGCCACCTTGGAGTTCCGTGGCGTGGTCGACGGCAATGCCGATGATGCGGTGCGCTCGGGCAATATTCCGCCCGATGCCAAGGTCTACTATCGGCGCGACAATGGCGCGCCGGTGCTGCTGAACAAGCGTGTGCTGGTGTCGGGCGATCAAATGGTCAACGCCAGCGTCAGCACCGACCAGAACGGCCTGCCGGCGGTGGCGGTGACGCTCAACAACGCGGCCGGTCAGCGCATGTTCGATTACACCAGTGCCAACACCGGCAAGCTGATGTCGGTAGTCTACATCGAGCGCATTCCGACCGTGACCATGGTCGATGGCAAGGAAGTGCGCAGCGTGCGGGTCAAGGAAGAGGCGCTGGCGCCGACCCGCATCGCCGGTGTGTTCGGCAAGAATTTCCAGACCACCGGGCTGGAGAAGAACGAAGCCGAGAATCTGGCCAAGTTGCTGCGTGCCGGTTCGCTGGCCGCGCCGATGGACTTCGTCGAGGAGTATGTGATCGGTCCCAGCCTGGGCGCTGAGAACGTGGAGCGTGGCATCACCGCCGTGGTCTACGCGTTCCTGTTCACCCTGGTGTTCTTCGGTGTGTACTACCGCATGTTCGGCGCGATCACCTCGGTGGCGTTGTTGATGAACCTGCTGATCGTGGTCTCGGTGATGTCGCTGTTCGGGGCCACCATGACCTTGCCGGGCTTCGCCGGTCTGGCCCTGTCGGTGGGCTTGTCGGTGGACGCCAACGTGCTGATCAACGAGCGTATCCGTGAAGAGTTGCGCCTGGGCGTGCCGCCCAAGTCGGCGATCGCGGCCGGTTACGAAAAGGCCGGCGGCACCATCCTCGACGCCAACCTCACCGGGCTGATCGTGGGTGTGGCGCTTTACGCGTTCGGCACCGGTCCGCTGAAGGGTTTTGCGTTGACCATGATCATCGGCATCTTCGCCTCGATGTTCACCGCGATCACCGTGTCGCGTGCGCTGGCGGTGCTGATCTACGGCCGTCGCAAGAAGCTCAAGTCCGTGGCGATTTGAGCCGCGCACGCCATCCTTCGCAAGAACCCGCGCCCGTTGGCGCGGGCTCCCAAAAAACGCAGAGCGGCATCCTATGAAAATTTTCCCGCTTCACCTGATTCCGAACGACACCAAGATCGACTTCATGCGCTGGCGGCATCCGACCCTGGTGCTGATGGCGGTGTTGGCGTTGGCCTCGTTGGGGATCATCTTCGCCAAGGGTTTCAATTACGCATTGGAATTTACCGGCGGTGCGCTGGTACAGACCAGTTTCCAGAAGGCGGTGGACGTGGATCAGGTGCGCACGCAGCTGGCCAAGGCCGGCTTCGAGAACGTGCAGGTGCAGAATGTCGGCAGTGGCAACCAGGTGGTGATCCGCCTGCAGCCGCAGGGCGAACACAATAACGAGGACATCACCAAGAACCTGGCCGAACAGGTGCGCAACGCGGTGACGACGCCGCAGAACCCGGCGACGGTGCAACCGGGCGAATTCGTCGGGCCGCAGGTCGGCAAGGACCTGGCGTTGAACGGCGTCTACGCGACGGTGTTCATGCTGGTCGGTTTCCTGATCTACATCGCCTTCCGTTTCGAATGGAAATTCGCGGTCGTGGCCAGCATGACCGCGTTGTTCGATCTGCTGGTGACGGTGGCGTATATCTCGCTGACCGGTCGCGAGTTCGATCTCACTGTGCTTGCCGGCCTGTTGTCGGTGATGGGCTTTGCGATCAACGACATCATCGTGGTGTTCGATCGCGTGCGCGAGAACTTCCGCAGCCTGCGTGTGGAGCCGGTCGAGGTGTTGAATCGTTCGATCAACCAGACCCTGTCACGCACGGTGATCACGGCGGTGATGTTCTTCCTGTCCGCGTTGGCGTTGTACTTGTACGGCGGCGCGTCGATGCAAGGCTTGGCGCTGACCCACATGATCGGTGCGGTGATCGTGGTGGTGTCCTCGGTGATCGTGGCGGTGCCGTTGTTGTCGATCGGTCCGTTCCAGGTGACCAAGCAGGACCTGTTGCCAAAGACCAAGGATGTGGAGGCGCTGGCGCGCAGGCCGTGAACTCGCTGCCCACGACCGACCGGCGCGCGAGCAACGCCCGGTTCTGCTGCTGTCGTCAATCTGTAAGAGCCGCGCGAATGCGCGGCTTTTCTTTTGGGCGCAGTCAGGATGCCTGTTGAGGTGTCGTGTGTGGTGGAACGGTGGCGACCGATGCGCCCGAACAGCGGACATTGCCTCTGGCGCAGAGGGATAAGGGGCGAATGTATTTCTGTGTCGTTGCAGCGGCGCGCGGTGTTTTTCCCGTGAGCGGCGTTACACGGGACGGCCAGAACCGCCCCGTGCATGCTGCTGATCAGGAGGCGACGTGCATGGCTGGGGCCACGCGTGAAGTGACGCGCGCCACCATCTTTGCCACTGTCGGATAGGTTTCCCTTTGCACATGGAACTGTCCGACGATCTCAACCAATTGGTTTGCCTGCTGTTCCATGGAGCGTGCCGCAGCGGTCGCCTCTTCGACCAACGTGGCGTTTTGCTGGGTCGCTTCGTCCATTTGGGCGATGGTCTGATTGACTTGCTCGATTCCAGTCGACTGTTCCTGCGATGCCGCGGAGATCTCGCTCATGATGTCGGTGACGCGCTGTACCGAGGCCACGACCTCCTGCATGGTCGTGCCTGCGCGGGCAACCAGGACCGAGCCTTCGGCGATGCGGTTCACCGAGTCGTCGATCAGGCCCTTGATTTCCTTTGCGGCATTGGCCGAACGTTGTGCGAGGGTACGCACTTCGCTGGCCACCACGGCGAACCCGCGGCCCTGTTCGCCGGCACGTGCCGCTTCCACCGCCGCGTTGAGTGCGAGGATATTCGTCTGGAAGGCAATGCCGTCGATGACGCTAATGATGTCGGCGATGCGCTTTGAGGAAGATTCGATACCACTCATCGTGTTGACGACCTGGCCGACCACCTGGCCTCCTTGCGAAGCGACCGACGCGGCGCTAACCGCCAACTGATTGGCCTGGCGTGCATTCTCGGCGTTCTGCTTCACGGTGGAGGTGAGTTCTTCCATCGATGCCGCGGTTTCCTCCAAGCTGGCGGCTTGTTGTTCGGTGCGGCGCGATAGGTCGTTGTTGCCAGTGGCGATCTCGCCAGCGGCGTTGTCGATGCTCGTGGATGCTGTTTGGATGCGACCGACCATCTCGGTCAATTGCCCGACGGTGGCGTTGGCGTCGTCGCGCATGCGTGCGAAAACGCCGTGGAATTCGCCCTGCATGTGTTGGGTGAGATCGCCAGCGGCGATCGCGCGTAGCAACTGCGATAGCGCTGCCAGATTCGTCTCGGTATCAACCATCATGCGATTGAGGTTGGTCACCATGGAGCGGAAGGCATGACCAAAACGCGTTTCGTCGCCGCGCCGAGAGAAATCGCCCTGTGCGGCCGCGCGGACCAGGACGTCGATCTCGCGATTGATTGCACCGAGGTTGCCTTTCACCTTGTGCATGGTCTCGGTTAGGATCGCCATCTCGCCGTGGAATTGCTCCAGGTCGCGGCTCAGGTCGCCCTCGGCGTATTCGCCCATCAGTGCGATCACCCGCTGATTCACGTCGATGTGGCGATGGACCAGCGCATTGGCGTCGCGCACCATGCGCCCATAATCACCAGGAAAGTGTTTCTCGTCCATGCGGAAGCTGATTTGTCCTGCTGCGTGATGGTCTGCCATCTCGGTCTGCGCCTGGATCACGGCGCGTAACTGCTCCTGCATCTGTCGCATGTCGTTCAACAACGATGGTGATGTTGTAGCCAGTTGCACGTCCCGCGACAGGTCGCCAGTGGCGATGCGGCGGACGACCTCGGCGGCATAGGCTGGCTCGCCACCAAGCTGGCGCATCAGGCTGTTGCGCACCAGTAGGCCGAGCGATATCGCTGCCAAAATGCCGATCAGCATGCCGCCGATGTTGGTCCACTCGCCCGCGTGCGCGCGCGCCTGGCTTGCTGCCTGGCGCACTTTCAACAACTCCTGTTCGGTTGCTTCGTACTGTCTGATACTGTCCCGCAGTCCATCCATCTGCTGCTTGCCTTGGGTGTTGAGCGTTGACAGACTGGAAGTTCTATCGCTCGCGTTTCCACGGATCTGATCGAGCGTCTTTTCCTGGATTGCGAGGAATTGTTCGTAGGACTGCGCGATCGCTTGCAGACGCGTCTGCTGGGTCGGATTGTCTGCGGTCAACTGTTTGGATTGCTGCCATTGCGTGCGGAATTCGCGTTTACCCTGCTCGAACGGCTCAAGATAGGTGGTGTCCTTGGTGAGGCCGAAGCCGCGCGCGCCGCTTTCGATATTGAGCAGGCTCAACAGCATGTGGTCGCCCATGGTGATGACCTGGTAGGTATGCGCGTCCATTGCCGCAGCTGCGATGAACTTGCGGAACCCGATCAGGCTGGCGATACCGACCAGCAATAACATGGCGATCACGCCGCAGAAGCCGATCGCCAGGCGTTTGCTGACGGTGAGATGATTGAACGACATTTGGTAAAATCTCCGAGCGGAAGGTACGAGCTATCGACTGCGTGATCGGACCGGGCCATCAACGCGGTGTCGGGTGAGCTCTGGTGGGGGCCAGGCTTTGGGCGAAAACCCGCACCGATATCGACCATCTATCGCCGGTCTTGAGGGAAACTATCGATGGCTGCCATCTGCGATTGAGCGTTACCTGTGCGCATCGCTATAACTTCGGAGATATACCGATCAATTTCAGGATATATGGCGATCACTGTCTACGCACTCGCCAATCAATTTCTCGTGAAATTGTGATGGCAGTCTTGTGGCACATGCTGGTCATGGCCGCTGTGCAATCGGAGTAGCGCGCGTCTTTGGCATATAAACGCGTTAAGCCGCTTCGTCCGCCAGCATTTCGGTCTGGGCTTGGAGTGTCGATGTGGTGCCGATTGCGCGCATGTCGGAAATAAAAAAGCCGCGCAATCGCGCGGCTTTCGGTTCTCCAGTTCGATGGCCCTCACTGGGGCCAGTTATTTAGAACTTGGGGTCGAACTCGCCGGCATACCCGCTGTTGACGATCAGCTTCTGCAGCGCATCGCTGACCTTGAGATTGCCGGCGACGATCTGGAATTGAGGGGCGCCGCGATCGTCGATGCGGCCTGGCGTGGCGCCCTTGAAGTCGGTGACGCGACCGCCGGCTTCGCGTACCAGCAACACGCCAGCAGCGATATCCCAGGCTTTCACGCCGGCCTCGAAATAGCCATCGGCGCGGCCACAGGCGACGTAGGCCAAGTCCAGTGCGGCCGAACCCGTGCGACGGATGTCCTCGGCCTGCACCATCAGCGCATCCACGCATTTGAGCTGGGCGCTGGTGCGTTTGCGTTCGCGCGGGGCGAAGCCGGTATTGATGATGGTGCCATCGAGTTCCTTGCGTTCGCTGACACGGATGCGACGGTCGTTGAGCACCGCGCCACTGCCGCGGCTGGCGGTGAACAGCTCGTTGCGCAGTGGATCGAAGATCACCGCATCGATCGGCTCGCCGTTTTCGACCAAGGCGATTGACACACAATAGTGAGGGAATCCACGCAGATAGTTGCTGGTGCCGTCCAGTGGATCGATCACCCACATGTAGCGGCCGCCTCCCTGCACGCCGCCTTCCTCGCCCATCACGCCGTAGTCCGGATAGGCGCGCCGCAATTCCTTGACGATCACCTTCTCCGCATCGGCATCCACTTCGCTGGCGTAGTCCATGCGGTCCTTCTGCACTACGTTCAGTGCCTCCAGGCGGTTGATGTGGCGCAACAGGACGTTGCCGGCGAGGCGGGCGGCCTTGACCATGACGGTAACGACGGGTTTTTGCACGGCAACGGTTCCCGAAAGGGCGGAGTAGGGCTGAACGAGGAAAAGAGCACCCCGGCGCGAAGGCCGGCCGCACAGTTTACCATCTACGCCCACATTCGCTTCCCTCTGCTGTGCTGCCATGACCGATCCTGCCCCCATTCGCTTCGTCCTGGTGGGAACCCAACATCCCGGTAACATTGGGGCTGCGGCGCGAGCGATGAAGACCATGGGTCTGGCGCGGTTGGTGCTGGTGGCGCCGGAATGCAGCGTGGACGTCGACGCTTACCGGCGTTCGGCTGGTGCCGAAGACCTGTTGCAGCAAGCGCCGGTGTTGCCGACGCTGGCCGATGCACTGGCCGATTGTCGACTGGTGTTGGGCTGTACCGCGCGCAGTCGCCGGGTCGCGTTGCAGGAATTATTGCCGGCCGACGCCGCACAGCGTCTGATGGCGACAGTGGCCGAGTCGGCCGAGGTGGCGCTGGTGTTTGGGCGCGAACGCACCGGCCTGACCAACGAAGAGCTGCAGCAGTGCCATGCGGCGGTGCATATCCCCTCCGACCCGGCATTTAGTTCGCTCAACCTTGCCGCGGCGGTGCAGGTCTTGGCCTATGAAGTGCGGCTGGCCCAGTTGCGCAGCGCGGCCGTCGCACCCGCTGCGGCCGCGCCTGGGTTGCGCGAAGCGCCGGCCAGCCACGCGCAATTGGAAGGCCTGTTCGGGCAGTTGGCCGAAACCCTGGATGACATCGATTTCCACAAGGGCCGCGCGCCAGAGTCGGCGATGCGTAAGTTGCGCCGGCTGTTCCTGCGCAATGCGCTCAGTGAGCAGGAAGTGCGGCTGTTGCGCGGGGTGTTGTCCGACGCACAGCGTATGGCGCGCCTGGCGGGGCAGAGCAAGCATTAATTGCCGTGCCGTCGTGAATCTTGCCAGTTGATTTGTTGCGTGGGTTCAGCGTGCCGGCGTTCGGGGTGGGCACCAGGCGGTGCCAATATGCTGCAGTACTGGATAGCAATGTTGTTTCCCGCCTTCGCCTTTCGCTGGAGCCTGGTCGCTTCTATTCGTGAATGACGCGTTGTCTACTTTTTTTGTAGTGCTCAATCCCAATATCAGCGCGGCATTGTTGTGGGGCTGGATGTATTGCCTGAACTGCAGCAGACCGGAGTTGAGCCGGCTCAGCCGTGATAATCAAGGATGGCTTGAATATGTCGGGCCTTACAAAATCAATCGTTTATGCCAAAAATAGAGTGGGATGGGCTTGTTCATGCCGTCCCTAATTGGGATGGATTACCCAAGGGCTGTTCAATAAAAGTACGGTGCCAATACTTTTGTCCAGGGAGCAGGAGGGCTATTCTGAATTCTCCCCCTCATTGCAGGTATTGCCAGCCATGATTATGCCTTCGCGTATTTTGCGTTTATCGCTATGTGTCAGCGGATGTGTGGTTGCTACCAGTGCGGCAGCACAAACCACAGCTCCCGAAACAACCTCATCCTCCCCAACCACTGCCACCGCCCAACAGAGCGCACCCACTGCAAGCTTCGAAAAGTGGCTTGCCGACTTCCGCCAACGTGCGCTTGCCTCCGGCATCGAAGCAACCACGCTGGACAAGGCATTCGCTGGCGTCACACCCGATCCATCGGTGCAGGCGCTGGATCAGCAGCAACCCGAATTCACCCTTCCTCTGTGGGACTATCTCGACGACCGTGTCACGCCTTCCATCATCCAGAAAGGACAGCAACTACTGAGTAGCCACCACGCTCTGTTTCAGAAATTGAAGCAGCAGTACGGTGTGGATCCGGGCATACTGACCGCCATCTGGAGCATGGAAAGCCAGTACGGCAAAAATATCGGTGACCTTTACGTGATCCGCTCGCTGGCGACACTGGCGCATGAGGGGCGGCGCACCACATATGGCAATACGCAACTGCTTGCGGCCTTGCAGATCTTACAGACGGGAAACGGCATTGATCGCTCGCGGTTGATCGGCTCGTGGGCCGGCGCCATGGGGCAGACGCAATTCATTCCGACCACCTATCTCCAATACGCTGTCGACGAGGATGGCGACCATAAACGCGATGTCTGGAATTCCTATGCGGACGCTTTGGGCTCTGCGGCGAATTATCTCAAGCAGAGCAATTGGACCCGCGATATTCCCTGGGGCCAGGAGGTCCATCTGCCAGCCGGCTTCGACTACGCGCAAGCCGACCTGACGATCAAGAAAACCGTAGCCGAATGGCTGCGCCTGGGGGTGAAGTGTGCTGGCAAACCGATTGCGAGCGCACTGGCTCAGCAGCAGGCATCGGTATTGTTGCCCACCGGGTACCGCGGCCCGGCGTTCCTGGTGTTCGACAATTTCCGCAGCATTCTGCGCTACAACAGTTCCAGCGCCTATGCCCTGGCGGTCGGTTTGCTGGCCGACGGTTATGCGGGCGGTGCCGGGGTAAAGCAGTCATGGCCCAAAGATGATCCTCCGCTCAATAGCGTGGCCGAGATCACCGAACTGCAGAAGCTGCTGAACGCCAAGGGATTCGACGTAGGCACCGTCGACGGTGTGGTGGGGGCGCGAACTCGTCAGGCAATCCGTGAATTCCAGCGCAGCCAGCAATTGCCGCAGGATGGTTACGCTAGCACTTCGTTGCTGGCGCGTTTGCGGGCCAGCTAATCGGCGCTGTATGCCGGAATCACGCCGTAGGCTTGGGAGGGTCTGTAGGGATTCCATGAAAAGTTCTTGGCTGATAGCGAGTCAGCTCACGTTTGGCTCTTTTCTGCACGAATCCCTGCCGATCCTCTATCCACGCAATTGAGACAGGTCTTGGGCGCGGTTGCGATGCGCCAGGTGCGCGGCGATGGTGCCGGTCAGGGCATCAGCGGGCGCTTGCCGCTGTCGCCGGGGATTTCGCGCACCAGCTTTGGTACCAAGTAGCCCGATAGCCGCGCGGCCAGCGCTCGATGCAAATCCAATGCGGTGGCATCGTCCACCTCGAAATGGGCCGCGCCCTGGACTCGGTCGAGCTGGTGCAGGTAATAGGGCAGTACGCCGGCGGCGAAGCTGCGTTCGCTCAAGGCGGCCAGCGCATCCACAGTGTCATTGACGCCGCGTAACAGCACCGCCTGGTTGAGCAACTGCGCGCCGGCATCGCGCAGGCGTGCCAGCGCGACATCCACCGCAGCGTCGAATTCGTTGGCATGGTTGGCGTGGATCACCACGGCCAGCGGCCAGGGCAGGGCGCGTAGCCAGGTCAGCAGCGGCGCATCGATGCGCTCGGGCAGCACCACCGGCAGCCGACTGTGCAGGCGCAGGCGTTTGAGTTGCGGCAATGTTGCGAGTGCCTGGGTCAGCTCGGCCAGTTTCGGCGTGGCCAGCGATAGCGGATCGCCGCCGGACAGGATGACTTCCTCGATGCTCGGATCGGCGGCGATGGCGGCCACCGCATCGCCCCAGCCATCGCGCGCGGCGCTCTCCTGAGCGTAGGGGAAGTGCCGACGGAAGCAGTAGCGACAGTGCACCGCGCAACTGCCGGTCGCCACCAGCAGGGCGCGCCCGCGATACTTGTGGATGACGCCATCGGCCTTTTTGGCGGCGTGGTCTCCCACCGCATCCAGGGCGAAGCCCGGCACCCGCTGCAATTCGGCATCCAGCGGCAGCACCTGACGCAGTAATGGGTCGTGTGGATCGCCATGCCGCATCCGTGCGAGGAAGCCGCGCGGCACGCGCAGCGCGAACTGCGTCGCCGCCTCGGTGGAAATGCCCAGTCCCTGCGGATCCAGCCCCAGCAGTGTCAGCAGTTCGTGCGGATCGCGCACGGCGTCGCGCCAGGCCTGCTGCCAGCTTGGCGTTGCGAGGACGGGGGGGCTCGGTGACGGCTGCATCGAGGGTGGTGCTGCGGTTATCATAGGAGGTTATCAAGCGAGCACCCGCCGCTGCGGCGGGGTGCCCATTCTATCCGGCCGGCCGCCGAACGCGGCGGGTTTACATTACCCGAGGAGTTTCAGATGGCCAGCTATGGCATGAACGATGTCAAGAACGGGATGAAAATCCTGGTCAACAGCGAACCTGCGATCATCACCGATACCGAATACGTGAAGCCGGGCAAGGGCCAGGCGTTCACCCGGGTCAAATATCGCTTCATCAAGTCCGGGCGCGTGGTCGAAATGACCATGAAGGCCACCGACAACGTGGAAGCCGCCGACGTGGTCGATACCAACATGCAGTACCTGTACACCGACGGCGAATACTGGCACTTCATGCAGCAGGAGACCTTCGAGCAGGTGCAGGCCGACAAGACCGGCGTCGGCGATGCCGCCAAGTGGATCAAGGGCGAGGAGGACTGCGTGGTGACGTTGTGGAACGGGACCCCGATCCAGGTCACCCCGCCGAATTTCGTCGAGCTGAAGATCGTCGAGACCGATCCAGGCGTGCGTGGCGATACCTCTGGCGGTGGCGGCAAGCCGGCCACGCTGGAGACTGGCGCGGTGGTGCGCGTGCCCTTGTTCGTCGGCCAGGACGAAGTGATCAAGGTCGATACGCGTTCGGGCGAGTATTTCTCGCGCGTCAAGTAAGCGCGTCGTTGCCGGAGTCGCAGCGTGCGTCTCCGGCAGGGTCGCGGCGGTGTTGTGCTTGGATCTGGCGCGCGGCGCGAACGCCGGCCTGCCGCGTATCCTTGCGTGATCGGAAGGCGCGGCTTGCCGGCTGTGCTGCGGCGCGAGGACCCACTGCCAGGCGCCGCGGCTAGGTGTGGCAGACGTTATGCTAAGACGAACAGGGCGATTGTCCCGTTCCCCCGACAAGGCGCCATTCCAGGCGCTGCCACTTTGATCCCTGCCAAGACGCGCCATGACCGTCCCTCCGATTGAATCCTGCGACCTGTTGATCGAAGCCGGTTACGTCGTCCCGATCGAACCGCATGCAGTGGTGCTGGAGGACCACGCGGTGGCGGTGCGCGGCGGCGAGATTCTCGCCGTGCTGCCCACCGCCCAGGCGCGCGCGCGCTTCGCCGCTACGCGCACCGTCTCGCGTCCCGATGCGGCGCTGCTGCCCGGCCTGGTCAATGCGCATACCCACAACCCGATGACGCTGCTGCGCGGCATCGCCGACGACTTGCCGTTGATGGTGTGGCTGCAGCAGCACATCTGGCCGGTGGAGACCGCGGTGATCGGCCCGGAGTTCGTCGCCGACGGCACCGCGCTGGCGATTGCCGAGATGCTGCGCGGCGGCACCACCTGCGCCAACGAGAATTACTTCTTCGCCGACGTGCAGGCCGCGGTCTACAAGCAGCACGGCTTCCGCGCGCGGGTCGGCACGGTGATCATCGATTTCCCCACCGCCTGGGCCAAGACCGCCGACGAATACTTCGCCCGCGCCTGCGAGGTGCACGATCAATGGCGCGACGATCCGCTGGTTGGTATCGCCTTCGCTCCGCATGCGCCGTACACGGTCAACGACGCCAACTTTGAACGGGTGCGGATGTTGTCCGACCAGCTCGATGTGCCGGTCCACCTGCACACCCACGAGACAGCGCAGGAGATCGCCGATTCGCTCAAACAATATGGTCAGCGCCCGCTGGCGCGGCTGGATCGGCTCGGCCTGGTCAACGATCGCCTGATCGCGGTGCACATGACCCAACTGACCGAGGTGGAGATCCACCTGTGCGCCGAGCGCGGGGTCAGCGTCGTGCATTGCCCCGAATCCAACCTCAAACTCGCCTCCGGTTTCTGCCCGGCCTGCGCGCTGCAACGCGCCGGAGTGAATCTGGCGATCGGCACCGACGGTTGCGCCAGCAACAACGATCTGGACATGTTCAGCGAGAACCGCACCGCCGCGCTCCTGGCCAAGGCGGTGGCCAATGACGCCACCGCGCTGGATGCGGCCAGCACGCTGCGCGTGGCCACCCTGGGCGGCGCGCGTGCGCTGGGCTTTGGCGATAGGATTGGTTCGATCGAGCCCGGCAAACAAGCCGACCTGATCTGCGTGGATCTGTCGGCCCTGGAAACCCAGCCGTTGCACAACGTACTCTCGCAGTTGGTGTACGCCGCTGGCCGCCAGCAGGTGAGCGATGTCTGGATTGCCGGCCAGCCCAAGCTGACCCAGCGGGTGTTGGTGGATATGGATGTCCAGGCGCTGGTCGCCAATGCACGGGAATGGCGCGAACGCATCCGCAGTGTTCGTGCCTGATCCGTTTTTCCCGCGCCGCGCTGCGCGTGGCCCCATCGAGATGCCGTCATGACCGCTCCCGCCGCCAACGCTTCCGCCAATTTCGATCAGGCCGAACTGGACAAGTTCGGTGCCCTGGCCACCCGCTGGTGGGATGCCGATGGCCCGCAGAAGCCGCTGCATGCGCTCAATCCGGTGCGTCTGCGCTATGTCGCCGAGCGGGTGCCGCTACGTGGCGCCACCGTGTTGGACGTGGGCTGCGGTGGCGGCCTGCTCAGCGAAGCGTTGGCCAAGGAAGGCGCGCAGGTCACCGCCATCGATCTGGCGCCGGAGCTGATCAAGGTGGCGCGCCTGCATCGGTTTGAATCCGCGGTCGAGGTCGATTACCGGGTGCAGTCGGTCGAGGAGCTCGCGGCGGCGCAGCCGGCCAGTTTCGATGCAATCACTTGCATGGAAATGCTCGAACACGTGCCGGATCCTGCGGCGATCATCGCTGCCTGCGCACGCTTGCTCAAGCCGGGTGGTCAACTGTTCCTGTCCACCCTCAACCGGACCCCGGCCGCGTTCGCCCTGGCCATTGTCGGTGCCGAATACGTGGCGCGTCTGCTGCCTGCCGGCACCCACCACTATCAGGGTTTCATCAAGCCAGCGGAGCTGGCCGCCTGGCTGCGCCAGGTGCAATTGCAATTGCGCGATGTCACCGGCTTGCGCTACGAGCCTTGGCGTAACAGCGCGCGTCTGTCCACGCGCACCGAAGTCAACTATCTGGCCTGCGCGGCCAAGCCGGACGCGCTGGATGCGCAGCAGTAGCCAGCAACCACTGCGCCGTGGGTTCCCGCGCGCGGTGCTCTTCGATCTGGACGGTACCTTGCTGGATAGCGCGCCGGACCTGCTGGCCGCGACCAACGTGTTATTGGCCGAACACGGCCGTGCCGCTCTGACGCTGGAGCAACTGCGGCCGGTGGTGTCCAAAGGCGCGCGGGCGATGCTCGGTGTCGCCTTCCCGGACCTGGCGGCCGACACCCGCGATGCGTTGATTCCGGCGTTCCTGAGCCACTACGAGGCGTTGATCGGTCGTTATTCGCATCCGTTCGACGGGATCGCCGGGTTGCTGCAACGGCTGGAAGACGCTGGCAGTGTCTGGGGCATTGTCACCAACAAGCCCGAGTTTCTGGCCCGGCTGATCCTGCCCCAACTGCACTGGGAGCAGCGCTGTGCGGTGTTGATCGGCGGTGACTCGTTGTCCGAGCGCAAGCCGCATCCGCTGCCGCTGCAGGTCGCCGCGCAGCGCATGGCGATGGCGCCACGGGATGTGGTCTACGTCGGCGACGATGAGCGCGATATCCTCGCCGCGCGCGCTGCCGGCATGGCCTCGGTGGCGGTGTTGTGGGGCTACCGCTTGCACGACGACGACCCGCTGGCCTGGTGTGCCGACGCCTTGGTGGCCGATCCACTCGATCTGTACACCGCCGCGGCGTGGCCGTTGGCTGCGTCATCTTCCTGATTGTCCGGAGCCCCGATTGCATGAGCAGTTCGTCCGCCCTGGAGGCTTTTCTCGACAAATGGCGCCGTCGTTGGCCGGAATGGGCCGTGGCCGAGACCTTCGTGCCCGTCTCCCAGCGCGCCCGCACCCTGGCCTGGTTCGCCTTGCTGCAGGAGTTCGACGACATCCTCAACATCGCCGGCGATCCGCTACCGGCCGACGCCAAGCTGGCATGGTGGGGAGAAGAGTTACGCAGTTGGGCCGTGCGGCGTTCGCGGCATCCGTTGGGGCGGGTTCTGGAGCCGGTCGCTGCGCCTTGGGTGCCGTTAGCCGATGCACTGTTGACGTTGCCTGATTCGCGCGCCGCCGCCGCCGATGCGGCGCATGCGCTGGAACGCCTGCGGCCGTTCGCCGATGCGGTGGTCGCGGTCGAGCGAATCCTGTTCGATCCCCTCACCGATGGCGATCCCGGCCCGGTGGCAGCCCAGGTGCTGGCGCAGCGGCTGGCCGAAGCCGGCATTGCCGCGTTGCCGATGTCGCTGCGCACTGGCGACGAGGCGCAGGCACAACAGCGCTGGGCGCAGGCCATCTTGCAGCGCTGGCCGCGGCGCGTGCAGGGTGCGCGTCCACGCCGCATTCTCTCGACGCTGGCGCGGGCACGGCTTGCACGACGTGCAAGCGCTTCGCGCACCTCGCTTAGCGCAATGTCCACACTATGGCGTGCATGGTGGGCGGGGCTTGGGTGAGGGCGTAACCCAGCGTATCCGCCGCAGCCTTACCATGAACGCAGCGCTGGCATGATGGCTCCAGCGCTGCGGGGTGACGAGAGCGGTGCGAGTTGGATCGATCAGATCGGCGAATCGGGCAACACGCTGCTGTAGGGGACGAACGCGTTACTGCAATCCAGCGGCGTGCCTTGTCCAGGTGTGCCATTCAACTGCACGTCGTACTGCTTGGAGGGTGCTAGCAAACTAGCGAAGCTGACCGGCCCGCCGGTAAAATTGAAGTGCGCGGCCGCCGGATTGGCGTTCGGTCCACTATTGTGCGGGAAGGCGAAGGAGACATTGCCACCGTCGATCACGACATTATCCAGGGAAATCGTGATTGGATAGGATGCATTTTTATCCATGTAGCCGTAGAAACTCAATTGACCAGCGCCGAAATTGCTCAAGCCCAGCGAGTGCACGTTGCGCAAGGTGATTCCATTGAAATGCGGATAAGATGCCTTTTGGGCGCTGCTCGCCGGCTTGCTGTAGAATGTGTCGAACACCAGCGGACGTTCCACGCTGCGCATGCAGATATTCTCGAACAGTACATCGGAAACCTGTCCGCCGCGGGTGCTGTCGGATTTGATCCGTAGGCCATTACCTGACGCAGTGTCTGTGCCTGAATCGGTGGAATTGAGTCCGTCGATGCTCAGGTTGCTCACCACGATATTATTGATACCAGAGTCGGTCTCGCTACCTAGCGACATACCATGGCCATAATAAAAATGGTTATTGACGAAGGCCATATATGTCGACGGAATGCTCGATGTGCCAGTGGCATGCGCTTTGATGGCGACGTGGTCGTCGCCGGTGCTGATATAGGAATATGCCAACAGGACATTCTTGGACTGACCTGGATCGAAGCCATCGGTGTTTTTGACGTTTCCCGGAGTGAAGCAAGTGGCAGGCGTTTGCATATCCGGTGTGGTGCCGGCTGGGCAGTTATAGCCTGGTTGCGTGTAGACAAGACTCGGGGTGAGGATCTTCAGGCCCCAGGCGGTCATGCCTGTCACATTGTTGGTGATCACGTGAAAATTCGGCGAGTTCTCCAGGGTTAACCGATACATGACGATATTGCTGCTGTTATCGATTTGCAGCAGACGCGGCGCGTGCTGGATGAGTCCCTGGCTCACGGTCTGGTAGGCCACATCCCACCAACTACGCTTGCCCGCGTTGGGGCCTGCGGTCAGGACGCTGCCGCCACGCCCGTCGATCTTGCCGTCGCCGACGATGCCGTTGCCACTGAGAGAGTTGCCGTAAATGAGCGGTTTGCAGGTTTTGGTTTTGTCGTTATTTGCGGTACCGCAACTCCCTACGCCGGTATCGTAATCTTGTGGGTTGCGCGAGGCGAATAAGGTGACGCCCCCGTCGATCCATAGGGTCACTCCGCTCTTTAGAGTCAACGGACCGGTGAGGAAACCGGATTCGCCATCGTCTCCCGTCGCCAGCTTCACCGCGCTGCCGGCAGGGCAGTCGTTAATGGCATTCTGGATGCGTAGTGTATCCGGTGCCGAGTAGGTGGGGTCCGCATCGATGCTGTCCAGCGATCCGTTGATCGGTTGCAGCGTTGCAGCCAGTGTCGTGCAGACGTTCTCTGGTAGCGTCGGCTCGTCGATCACTCCCCAGGAGGTAGCGATCGAAGTCTTTTCGTCACTGTAATGTTGGAATTTTTGCGGTCTTGCATGGTCATGGAGTGAAGTTGCAGAGGCATGAAGTGAGATAGTCGCCAGTAGCGACAGACTGTATGTGAGGCAAGAAAACGGATTTGCAGTGGTCATGAAAGTGTTTTTCAATAAGAAGTGCGCAGGATGTGTCGGCTTGCTGATTGATTGGAGCGGACGTCGTTGCGGTTCGGTCTATGTCAATTGGGAGGAGGGGAGATGGCGCTGCCTGCGCCGGTGTTGGCATACTCGTAGAAACGGTTGGCAGAATAGATGCAATTGGCATTGCAATAAGGACGTCCGGAGGTGGACGTCGCCCATGGCGCATATTTCCGGATATGCTCGCCGAGAGTCGAATTGCGGATTGTCACCTGACCATTAGGTGATTTGCCGTTGACATAATTGGAAAGGTTGCCAACCCCCTGGTCCCAGGCGCGGCCCAGAGATATGGTATTGCTGATGGCAGGGCCGATCACATCGAAGATGCTATCGATGGCAAGAAAGCCATATGTGTTGCCAGGATTGGTACTTGGGGCGAATAAATAGGTGTTGTCAATGTTTTTCAAGCGTCTGGCATCGTAGCGGATGATGCTGTGGGAAAAGACCGCGGTGCCTGAGCCGAAGATGAAGTCGGTGTCGCCTTGCACCAGGCTGTTCTTGAAGAATGCGCGTTTCACTAATGTAGCATTAGCAGGGCTGATGAGCAGGGTATCCTGGTTGCCCAGCACTGCGACATTGTCGAAAATCATCTTGTCGCCGCGTACGGCCAAGGCGACCGCTGACTGGTTGATGTTTGGGTAGGTGTCCTCCACATAATCGTTGGCGAAGGTCAGATTGCGCGCCTGGAATTCGTCCGCTTTCACTGTGAACGTGGCGCTGCCTGATGTGCCAATAATGTCAGCATTGGCATTATTGGCGCAGGGGCTGGTGGGTTTGCCGACGGGTTTTGGTGTCGGATTGGCGTTGTTGAAGGTGATCAATGTGCTACTACGGCTTGCGCCGAGACCGAACAACGTGATCGGTGGCGCTGTCTCAGGGATGCACACTACTTCTCTGTAGATTCCTGGCTTGATGCCGATGTAGCGGCGTATGGTGCCGCCGTCCGCCACAGCCTTGTCCACCGCTGCCTGGACGCTGGTGAACGGTGTCGAGCCATCGGCATCGACGAGATAGTCGGGGCTCAGCAACGCCACGCCCGCGCTTGGGTCCCAATTGTCGGTGACCAGCGAGCCGATCGTGCCGGCTTGGGCCAGATAGGTGGAAGCCGTATAGTTCTTTGCATCGGCGTCGCTTAATTGCGGTCTGTCGGTAGTGTTTATCAAACTTTGCGCATTGCAATCGAGGGAGTGGAAGAGCGTCAGTAATGCGCAGGAGTACAGCCAAGTTGGAAGTCGCATATGGGTCTTCTATTTCAAGGTGATAGCCGGTATCTTAAACGGGATGTGGTGCGTACATGTTCGGATTTTTGATAGCCGGTATCTTAAACGGGATGTGGTGCGTACATGTTCGGATTTTTTATGTGGCTTTCCATTGTGGATAATGATCAATATTTTTTTATTTTTGATAATTTTCCAAAAAATATGGAAATTTAGAAAGTGCAATTCCGACCGTGTTGCGGTTAATTTATTCGTTAAGGTAACCATCGTATTCTTGCTATTCGCTGAATTCGATGGTTGTGTCGTCGCGGGATTTATCATTGGCATGTTTCATGTGCATTCCACACTGCTTGCATAGGTTGTTCTGAGTGGAATAAATATTTTTTAATAGTATGCCAACATATGCTGGTACTGATCGGTCGGGGATATTACGCTGCGCGTTTCGGCGCCGATGGCCCCTGCTGGCTGCGCCCGCAATGGAAGGGCCATCGCCGTCACCAGCAGGCCGAACGCCCGCCACGCGCTGCTCGGCAAGATGCTGCGGAACATCAGCGGTCGAAGATCAGACGTTGCCCATTCGGATGGCCGACCAAACGCGTTCCATCCCAGGCCAGCTCGCCGTTGACCCAGGTGGTGGCGATCTTCGAGCGGAATCGGCGGCCCTCGAACGGCGACCAGCCGCATTTGGACAGCACATCCTCGCGCTGCACGGTGAAGGCGCTGTCGTCGATCAGCACCAGGTCGGCGTGATAGCCCTCGCGCAGGAAACCGCGTTCGTGCACGTCGAACAGCAGCGCAGGCGCATGCGCGAACTTGTGCACCACCTGGGCCACGCTGAGCCGGCCTTCATGGACCAGTTCCAGCGCCGCGACCAGTGCGTACTGCACCAGCGGCAACCCCGACGGCGCCTGCGCATACGGTTTGCTCTTCTCTTCCAAGGTATGCGGGGCGTGATCGGTGGCGAGCACGTCGATCACGTCCTCGGTCAGTGCGCGGATCAGCGCCTCGCGGTCGCTGGCGTCCTTGATCGACGGATTGCACTTGATCAGGTTGCCGAGCGTGGCGTAGTCGGCGCGGTCGAAGCGCAGGAAGTGGATGCAGGTCTCGGCGGTGATGCGTTTGCCCTGGATCGGTCCCGGTGCGAACAGTGCCAGTTCGTCGGCGGTGGAAATATGCAGCACGTGCAGGCGGGTGCCATGCTTCTTTGCCAACGATACCGCCAGTTGCGAGGATTTCAGGCAGGCCTCGCGCGAGCGGATGTCCCCATGCATCTGCGCATTCAGCGCTTCGCCGTACTGCTGCTTGAACGCGGCCAGGGTCGCGTCGATGGTCGGCGTGTCTTCGCAGTGGGTGATGATCGGTGTCGGCGCGTCGCGGAAAATCGCGTCCAGCGTGTGCGGATTGTCCACCAGCATGTTGCCGGTGGAGGCGCCCATGAACACCTTGATGCCAGGCGCGGTCTTCGGATCCAGTGTCTGTATCGCGGCCAGATTGTCGTTGCTGGCGCCCAGGTAAAAGCCGTAGTTGCCCCAGGCGCGGCCGCGCGCGGCGTCGTACTTGGCCTGCAAGGCGGCAGCGTCCAGGGTCGGCGGATTGGTATTGGGCATGTCCATGAAGCTGGTCAGGCCGCCGGCCACTGCGGCCGCCGATTCGCTGGCGATGTCGCCTTTGTGGGTCAGGCCTGGTTCGCGGAAGTGCACTTGATCGTCGATCATGCCTGGCAGTAGCCAGCGCCCCTTGGCATCGACCACCGTCTCGCCTTCGCGTGCGCTCAGTTGCGAGGCGATCGCGGCGATGCGGCCGTCAGCGATGCGCAGGTCGCCCTGGGTTTCATGGCCTTCGTTGACCAGGCGCGCGTTGACGATGAGTGTGGAAGCGGACATCAGGATTTTCCTCGGCAGCGACAGGTTGGGGGAGTGGTGGGGTCTGGTACCGGATCGAACCCGCCGGGATGGAAGGGATGGCAGCGGCTGACGCGGCAAACGGCCATCCAGCCGCCACGCAGCGCGCCATAACGGGCGATAGCGGTCATTGCGTAGGTCGAGCAACTGGGCACGAAACGGCAGCGCGGCCCCAGCAGCGGACTGATGAAGTGCTTGTACAGGCGTAGCAGAATAATGAGCGCGCGGACGATCACGCCACCATGATATGCCACCTACTGGACTAGGCGCTGTAGGTCGGCGTATACGCGGCGTTGTTGCCGCTAAGGGTAGGGTAGGCTATAAAGGCCCGCTTTCCCGGGCCCCGGGAAGATCAAGGAAGCGTTTCGTGGCTGCCAAAAAACCTGCAAAGAAGGCCGTCCAGGCCGTCAAAAAACCCGCCAAGCCTGTCGCCAAGGTCGCTAAGGTCGCCAAGAAAGCGACGGCCGGCGCTGCTGCTGCCAAGCCGTCGAAAAAAACGCCGGCCAAGCCAGTGGCGAAGGCTGCGCTTGCGAAGCAGCCCGCAAATAAGCCTGCGGTCAAAAAATCGGCGGGTAAGCCTGTCGCAGCCGCCAAATCCGCAATTGTCAAAAAAACGTCGGCAAAATCAGCGGCAAAATCGGCCAAGCCCGCCGCCAAATCTGTCGGCAAGTCTGCGCATGTTGCCAACAAACCGGTAGTGAAACCGGCGCCGAAGCCTGTTGCCAAGCCGGCTGCGCCTGCCGCCAAATCCAAACCGGCCGTCAAGTCCAAACCGGTCGCCGCCCCTGCGACGTCCACTTCCGTACCGACGCCGGCATCCAAGCCGGCTGCGGCCAAGCCTGTCCAGGCCAAGTCTGTCGCGCCAGCTGCGGCACCGGCTCCCAAGCCCGTCGCCGCCGCGCCCGTGACGTCTCCGGCCCCGCCACAAAAGAATCCTGTGTCCGTTTCGAAATCCTCCGCGAAAATCCCCACCAAATCCGAACCCACCCCGAAGGCGCCGGTCGCCAGGCCCACTGGCAAAGTCGCCGTGGCTGTGGCTGCCAAGTCCAGCGCGCCGGTCAAGCCAGCCAAATACAAAGTGGTCGATTACATGACCGACGAGGCGACCGGCCGTCCTATCCTGCCCAAGGGTTATAAGCCTGCGGCGGACGAGGAATACATGAGTGCGTTGCAGCAGGAATACTTCCGTCAGCGCCTGCTCACTTGGCGTGCCGATCTGGTGGAGGAATCCAAGCAGACCATCGAGAATCTGCGCGAGGAGGTCCGCGACATCGGCGACGAAGCCGAGCGTGCCACCCGTGAGACCGAGAACTCGCTGGAGCTGCGTACCCGCGACCGTTACCGCAAGTTGATCGGCAAGATCGACAGCACGCTCAAGCGCCTGGATGCAGGCGATTACGGCTACTGCGTCGACACAGGCGAGGAAATTGGCCTGGAGCGTCTGGATGCGCGTCTGACCGCCGAGCGCACGATCGACGCGCAGGAACGCTGGGAGCATTTGCAGAAGCAGCAGGGCGACTGATTCTCCACAGCCACTTCTGCGTCGCCAAGGCCCCGCACCCGCGGGGCTTTGCGTTTTCTGGTGGATCGTCGCGCCTATCCGCCGGGATCGCCTGCCGCCAAGTAGTGCGATCCGCTGGGCAAGGTGAGGTGGCGATGACGTCTGCGCCACGCACGCTCGCTGTGTCTGGTGCCATTCGCTTTGGCGTGCGCACAGTTCTCGCTGATGACGCCGATACTGCGCCCACCTTTCCCCCGCGCGGCGTTGCGGTGCATGCCCGTCACTGCAGCGAACGGATGATGCCGTGATTCAACTGCGATGCGACATACTCCACCCATGTCCTACATGCCCTTGTCATGCCACTACCGCACGCTGAGTAGATGGCGATATCGCCATGTGGTCGTTGCGCGTTCATGTCATCCAATCGTCGTTTCTGTTTGATCGTCGTTGTGAGAGTGGGTGGGCATGGGGAAGTCAATGCGTGATGCGTTCGAACGCGTGACGGCGCGGCAGCAACCGTGTCGCCGTGGTAGATGGCGCTGGCTGTTGTCCAGCGTGTTACTGCTGCTGGCGGCGATCATTGTGCTGGGGCCACGAGTCAGTGTGGTCTTGCCTCGGATCGCGGCGCCAGCGGTACCACAGGATCCGCTGGCACTACAGAAGTGGATCGATGCGCGCGAACGCGCCACGCCAGGGCTGCGGGCGGACAATCAGGCGCGCATCGTCTGGGCCGACCCGGCGCATCCGGGGCGGCGCGGCTGTGCAATGGTCTATTTGCATGGTTTTACCGCCAGCCAAGGCGAAGGGGCGCCCACGCATGTGCGTCTGGCGCGTAGCTTCGGTTGCAATCTGTATCTGCCACGCTTCCCGGGGCATGGTCTGGTTGCGGTCGATGCGTTGCGCGGTGTCGATGCCGGACGCTTGCTCGTCGGCGCCGCCGAGGCCCTGGCGGTGACGCGGGTGTTGGGCGAGCGGGTGGTGGTGATCGGCAATTCAATGGGCGGAGCATTGGCGGTGCAAGCGGTGGCTGCGAATCCGCGCCAAGTGCAGGCCCTGGTGTTGTGGTCGCCGTTGGTGCGCGAATGCGACGCAAAGTTGCAACCGATGCTGTGGCCCTGGGGCGTGCAGATGCTCGCCCTGATTTACAACGGCGGTGATCCGATCTTGCGCCATCCAGTCGAGAACGCATACTGGGCCGAGGCAACGCATGTGGATGGCTATCGTGCGTTGGCGGCACTGACGCGCGGCGGCATGCAGCCGGCGACCTACGCGCGGATCCACGTACCAGTCTTCCTGGGGTATTACTACCGCGACGCGCGACATCAGGACAAAACGGTGTCGGTGGCGTCCATGCAGGCGATGTTCAAACAGTTGGGGACATCGCCTGCGCTGCGCCAGGCGGTGAATTTTCCGATGGCGAACGACCATGTCCTGGCCTCGCCGATCCGTTCCAGGGCGGTGCCGGCGGTGTTCGCGGCGACGTGCCGGTTTTTGGCCACTCGGGCAGGGCTGGCGCAACCCTTGGGTGTGCCCGATTGCGCGCACGCGTGGAGCCATGACGTCGCGTTGTCGTCCCCCGTTGCACATTGAGCATGGCGGCGGCGCATGCGGGGCGCATTTGCTACTGCAGGTCGCGCAAATCCAACCGGCGCAGCTTGGGCGCCTTCCAGGCGGTGATGCCGACCACGCCCAGGGTGACGCAGCCTCCCAGGATCACCGCCGGCACCAGATGGATCAGCCGCGCCATGACGCCGTCGTAGAAGGCACCCAGTTCGTTCGACGAACCGATGAAAATGCTGCTGATCGACGATACCCGGCCACGCATCGCATCTGGCGTGACCAGTTGCAGGATGGTCGAGCGCACGATCACCGAGACCCCATCGCACATGCCGTAGACCAGTAGGATCGCGGCCGATAGCCAGAAGTGCCGCGACAAGCCGAAGGCGATGGTACACAGGCCAAAGCCGGCCACGGCCATCAGCAATACACGTCCGGCATTGCGTTGTAATGGATGCCGCGCCAACCACACGCCGATCAGGATCGAGCCCAGCGCTGGCGCGCCGCGCAGGATGCCCAGGCCGGTGGGGCCGTGGTGCAGAATGTCGTGGATGAAGGCCGGCAGCATCGACACCGCGCCGCCCAGCAGGACCGAGAACATGTCCAGGGCCATCGCGCCGAGCATGATCTGATTGGAGGATACGAACTGCGCGCCTTCGGCGATGCTGCGGAAGATCGGTGCGCGTGGGCCGTCATGGATCGGTTCGGCGACGCGCAACAACCACAGCGCCAGCAGTGACAGGGTGGCCGTGCCCATGGCTGTGCCGTAGGCCAGGCTTTTGCCGCCCCAGCCGACCAGCACGCCCCCCAGTGCCGGCCCGATCACCATGCCGGCCTGGAACGCGACACTGCCGATCCCGGCGCCGCGCGCATACGCTGCGCGCGGCAGCGCATGCGCGAACAGCGCGTTGTAGACCGGTGTCAGGAACGCGCGCGCTGCGCCGGTCAGCGCAATCGCCGCGTAGATTGGCCACACCCCATGCACGGGCAGCCAGCTGCGGCTCACCGCGGTCAGCACGCCAGCGGTGGCGATCAGGCCCAGGCAGGAGAGCATGCCCAGCCGGCGTCGCGGCAGGTGATCGACCAGGTAGCCGGCAAATGGGGCGATGCAGAAGAACGGCAGAATCTCGGCCAGCCCGATCAGGCCCAGCGAGAACGTATTGTGGGTGATTTCGTAGATGTGCCAGCCAACCGTGACCGCGACGATCTGGTAGGACAGCATCGTGCAGATGCGATAGCCCAGCACCAGAGGGAAGCCGGGATGCGCAAGCAAGGTGCGCAGCGTGTGCGGCGTGTGCAATGATGCGCTCATGTCTGCTGTGCGCGGGCTGTGTCTTGGATGAAGGCCAGCAGGGCGGCCAGACCGTTGCTGCGGGTCGGCGAGAGATGCTGGCCCAGGCCGATGGCCGTGACGAAGTCCGGCGCGGTGGCCAGGATGTCGGCGGCACTGCGCCCGGAGTAGATCCGCAGCACCAGGTAGATCAGCCCGGAGACGATGGCCGAATCGCTGATGGCATGAAACACCAGGCGCTCGGCGTTCCCCTCGGGCACGATCCATACCATCGACTGGCAGCCGTGCAGGCGATGTTCTTCGGTCTTCCATGCCTCGGGGAAGGCGGGGAGTTTGCGGCCCAGGTCGATCAGGTATTGGTAACGCTCGGACCAGTCGCCGAAGAAGCCGAACTCCTCGGCGATGGCGGCCTGGGCGGCGGTGGGCGTGGGTTCGAGCGGGAAATCGGTGTCGGTCACTGGCAGGGTAGGCTCAGGAGAGAGGGGGCGAGATGCCGATCAGGCACGCTTCCAGCGGATGCCTTGCGGGGTGTCTTCGAGCACGATGCCGGTGTCGGCGAGTTGTTGGCGGATGGCGTCGGCACGGGCGAAGTCGCGACGTTGCTTGGCGGCGCTGCGCTCGTCGATCAAGGCTTGGATGGACGCATCGTCCTCGTTATCGCTGCCTTTGAACCATACGCCGGGATCCTGCTGCAACAGGCCCAGGGCGAGGCCGGCACCGAGCAGGTTGGCTTTTACATGAGCAAGTTCGGCCTGTTCGGTCGGGCCAATGCGCTCGGGTTTGGACAGGATCGTCCGCGCGCGCGAGGCGAGCGCGGACAGCTCGGCCAGCGCCCGTGGGGTGTTGAGATCGTCGTCGAGCGCGATGTCCACTTCGGCCGGGATCTCCTGTTCGGCGGCATAATCGGACAGGTCGCGCAGCGTTCCATATAACCGATCCAGCGTGTTTTTCGATTGCGCGATCAGCGTCTGCGACCAGTCCAGCGGTTGCCGATAATGCGCGCTCAGCAGCGCGTAGCGCAGTGCTTCGGGCGGATGCTTGGCGATCAGCTCGTGTACCGTTTCGATGTTGCCCAGTGACTTGCTCATCTTGGCGCCGCTGAAAGTGAGCATGCCGTTGTGCAGCCAGAAGCGGGCGAAGGTGGCGCCACCGTGGGCGCACTGGCTCTGCGCGATTTCGTTCTCGTGATGCGGGAACTGCAGGTCCACGCCACCGGCATGGATGTCGATGGTCTCGCCCAGGTGCGCGGCGGCCATCGCCGAGCACTCGATGTGCCAACCCGGGCGGCCACGGCCCCATGGCGAATCCCAGCCGGGCAGGTCGTCGCTGGAGGGCTTCCACAGGACGAAGTCGCCTGGGTCGCGTTTGTAAGGTGCCACCTCGACGCGGGCACCGGCCAGCATTTCTTCAGGGTCGCGCCGCGAGAGTTTGCCGTAGTCGGCGAAGCTGGCCACTGCGAACAGCACATGCCCCTCGGCGGCGTAGGCGTGGCCGTTGTCGATCAGTCGCTGGATCATCGCCACGATCTGCGGGATGTGGGTGGTCGCTTGCGGCTCGATGTCCGGCGGGGCCACGCCCAACGCGGCCATGTCCTGCCGGTAGATGGCGGTGAAGCGGTCGGTGATCGCGCTGATCGGCACGCCCTGAGCCTGCGCGGCGGCATTGATCTTGTCGTCCACGTCGGTGATGTTGCGCGCGTAGCGCAGCCGCCCGTAGCGCCGCAGCAGCAGCTTGGCCAGCACGTCGAACACCACCGGGCCGCGTGCGTTGCCGATGTGCGCGTAGTTATACACGGTCGGGCCGCAGACGTAGAAGGTCGGGCCGGCATTGCGATCGAGTGGTTCGAAGGCATCGAGCTGGCGGGTCAGGTTGTTATACAGGCGCAGGCGCATCGGCATCGAGCATGGAGGGGCTATCGGATTCTACCGGCAGTCGTTGCGGGCTGGGTGGGCCATGCGGGCGTGGGCGTGCGTTCAGCCCGACGCAAGCCGCAATGCCTACACTGACAAGCCTGCAATCGCGAAGCTTGCTTCCAATGCGTCTAAAGCTTTTGTCGCCGCTAGTCGGCATGCTTGTTTGCGCTGCGTCGGCGTCCGCAGCGCAGGACAGCGAGACGCGTAATCGGGTGGTGGTGATCGAGAACGTCAGGCTGGAGTATGCGCAGGTGCTCAACGTGGAGCCGGTCTATCAGACCTTGCGCGCCACCCGCACCGAACAGCAGTGCGACCCGCTGCCAGCGGCGGCGCGAGAGCTGGAGCCAGAGCTGCCGAAGCCGGTTCAGGACGATAGCCGGATCGGTCGGATGATGGATTCGGTGAAGGACATTTTCAGCCGCCGGCATGAGGAGCTCGCAGCCGCTCCAACGCCTGCGGCGGCGCCATCGAGCGGACGCAATTGCAGGACGGTGACAGTCGGTCGGGAGTTCCGCCGGCCGATCGCTTACGACGTGGATTATGTCTATAAGGGCACCAAGTATCGCTCGCGCCTGCCCGAAGACCCGGGCAACCGCCTGCGCATCCGCGTGTCGGTGGTGCCATACGTGCCAGACGCGGTGGTGGTGCCGCCGCGATGAGCCCAGCTTGCGCCTGCGTCGCGCGCGTGCGAGGATGCGCGCCAATGAAAGCGAACCTGCCTCAGCATGTCCTCAGTGCCGCTTGTCTTGCCTCGGGCATGACCTCGCGTGCGCGTCGACCGGAATCCCACATTTTGGCTGGGTAACCGGGGCGTCGCTGCGTGCGTTCTGAAAACCCAGCCAGAGGCTGGGTTTTTTCGTTTTCATTGTCCGGAAAAGTTTCACCCGTAAAGAAGCTATCGCGCGCCCCGCGCATGCCATCGACTCTCGATGGTTCCTCGCAGCAAAGGATGGATCGATGTCTCTGAAGCATTTCTTGAACACCCAGGACTGGAGCCGCACCGATCTGGACGCGTTGCTGACGCAGGCGGCGCTGTTCAAGCGCAATCGTCTTGGCAATGAGCTCAAGGGTAGATCGATTGCGCTGGTGTTCTTCAATCCGTCCATGCGCACCCGCACCAGCTTCGAACTCGGTGCGTTTCAGTTGGGCGGCCATGCGGTGGTGTTGCAGCCGGGTAAGGATGCTTGGCCGATCGAGTTCGATCTGGGCACGGTGATGGATGGCGAGACCGAGGAACACATTGCCGAGGTGGCGCGTGTGCTCGGACGCTACGTGGACCTGATTGGCGTGCGCGCGTTTCCGAAGTTCATCGACTGGGCCAAGGACCGCGAAGATCAAGTGCTCAAGAGCTTCGCCAAATATTCGCCGGTGCCGGTGATCAACATGGAAACCATCACGCATCCCTGCCAGGAACTGGCCCACGCGCTGGCGTTGCAGGAACATTTCGGCACCCAGGACCTGCGCGGCAAGAAATACGTGCTGACCTGGACGTACCATCCCAAGCCGCTGAACACGGCGGTGGCCAATTCCGCGCTGACCATCGCGACTCGTCTGGGCATGGACGTGACCCTGCTGTGCCCGACGCCGGATTATCTACTCGACGAACGCTACATGGGCTGGGCCGCGCAGAATGTGGCACAGAGCGGTGGTTCGCTGACGGTGAGTCACGACATCGACAGCGCTTATGCCGGTGCCGACGTGGTCTACGCCAAGAGCTGGGGCGCCTTGCCGTTCTTCGGCAACTGGGGCCCGGAGAAACCGATCCGCGACCAGTATCAGCACTTCATCGTCGACGAACGCAAGATGGCGCTGACCAACAACGGCGTGTTCTCGCATTGCTTGCCGCTGCGCCGCAACGTCAAGGCCACCGACGCGGTGATGGACTCGCCCAATTGCATCGCCATCGACGAGGCCGAGAATCGGCTGCATGTGCAGAAGGCGGTGATGGCCGCGTTGGTGGGCCAGGGCCGGACGTGAGCGGTGACCTCCACCATCGCCGGCGGCGGCCAGTTCAACCAGGTCGTGTTGCATCCGGTTGTCACGCTGAGCGCCGGCGATCCGGCAGCCGCGCAGGCGCCGCACCGCGCCGCACATGCCGCCTGTTTCATCGCCGGTTCGGTCAACTTCCCGGTGCGCTGCGAGCCGCGCGTCGTGGTTGTCCAGTCGTTTTCCTTTTCCACCTTCCCCCAGGATCTTCGTCATGAGTAGTAAAGACATCGTTCTCGCCTTTTCTGGCGGCCTCGACACCAGCTTCTGCATTCCCTATCTGCAGGCCAAGGGCTATGCCGTGCACACCGTGTTCGCCGACACCGGTGGCGTGGATGCCGATGAGCGCGATTTCATCGAGAAGCGCGCTGCGGAATTGGGCGCGGCCAGCCACGTCACCGTCGACGGCGGCCCAGCGATCTGGAAGGGCTTCGTCAAGCCGTTCGTGTGGGCCGGCGAGGGCTATCAGGGCCAGTACCCGCTGCTGGTGTCGGACCGCTATTTGATCGTCGATGCCGCGCTCAAGCGCGCCGACGAACTCGGCACCAAGCACATCGCGCATGGCTGCACCGGCATGGGCAACGATCAGGTGCGTTTCGATCTGGCAGTCAAGGCGCTGGGCGACTACACCATCGTCGCGCCGATCCGCGAAATCCAGAAGGAGCATACCCAGACCCGCGCTTACGAGCAGAAGTATCTGGAGGCGCGCGGCTTCGGCGTGCGCGCCAAGCAGAAGGCGTACACCATCAACGAAAACCTGCTCGGCGTGACCATGTCCGGGGGCGAGATCGACCGTTGGGAAGCGCCGGGCGAGGGCACCCGTGGCTGGTGCGCGCCGCGCAGCGCCTGGCCGACCGAGCCGTTGACGGTGACGCTGACCTTTGCACACGGCGAGGCGGTGGCGCTGGACGGCAAGCCGTTGGAAGGCGCCACGTTGTTGGCCAAGCTCAACAAATTGTTCGCCCAATATGGCGTGGGCCGTGGCATGTACACCGGCGATACCGTGATCGGTCTGAAGGGCCGCATCGTCTTCGAGGCGCCGGGCCTGGTCGCGTTGCTGGCCGCGCACCGCGCGTTGGAGGATGCGGTGCTGACCAAGCAGCAGAATCGCTTCAAGCCGGACGTGGCGCGCAAGTGGGTGGAGCTTGTCTACGAAGGCTTCTACCACGATCCGCTGAAGACCGATCTGGAGGCGTTCCTGCATTCCTCGCAGACCATGGTCAACGGCGAGGTGACGCTGGAGACGCGCGGCGGTCGCGTCGATGCGGTGGCGGTGCAGTCGCCGCATTTGCTCAATGCCAAGGGCGCGACCTACGCGCAGTCGGCCGACTGGGGCGTGGCCGAGGCCGAGGGTTTCATCAAACTGTTCGGGATGAGCTCCACGCTGTACGCGCAGGTGAATCGCTGAGCGACGAGAGTCCCGCTTCTTGATGTGAGAGAAGCGGGCCTTTCATTCGTTCAAGTGATGTTATGTTGCATAGCAGGTAACGCAAATGACAGTGGCAATTTTCTCTTTCTTCGGCATCATCGTCGGCGCTGCACTCCAGTATTTCTTCTCCCGCCATTTGGATAGCCTTCGTGCTCATCGAGATGCTCGGACAAATGCCTACACTGACTACCTGCGTTGCTTAAGCGAGAGTATCAATCCAGATCAGACGAGATCATCTGATGGTCATGAAATTTTGGCCGGTATCATGGACGCTAAATGTCGTACTTGCTTGTACGGATCATATGAGGCGATTGCTGCGTTCGCTCATTTTGATAAGCTGGGCGGAGCTATGGAAAATCCTGAGCAACAGGCAGCATTTATTAATATGGTCTCAATCATGCGTCGTGACTCCACAAAATCAGCTGCCGTAGCTGCCGCTGATTTACAAGCTATTTTGTTTGGGGTTGGTCGGCATGCAGCATAAAATTTAGTTTAAGCCGATGCTGCTTCGTTACCTGGCTTATTCAGATTTTCGACCGCCTAGTGTATGAAGCTGTGTCGCCTATCCTCAAATAGATCCCACGGCATCTCTTCCCACGGTGGGAGGAGGTGCTTCCCTCCGCGCCTAGTTGGTCGCCACCGCGTCCATCCAATCGAACCGACATGACCGACCTGCTCGATTCCACGCTGACGCATCTGCAAACACTGGTGTCCTTCGACACCCGCAACCCGCCGCGCGCGATCACCACGGCTGGCATCTTCGACTATATCCGCGCGCAACTGCCGGGTTTCCGAGTCGAGGTGATCGATCACGGTGCCGGCGCGGTCAGTCTCTACGCGGTGCGTGGTGCGCCGAAGTACCTGTTCAACGTGCACTTGGACACCGTGCCGGACTCCCCGCACTGGAGCGCCGATCCGCACGTCATGCGTCGCACCGAGGATCGGGTGATCGGCCTGGGCGTATGCGATATCAAGGGCGCGGCGGCCGCGCTGATCGCCGCGGCCAATGCCGGCGATGGCGATGCCGCTTTCCTGTTTTCCAGCGACGAAGAAGCCAACGACCCGCGTTGCATTGCCGCGTTCCTGGCGCGCGGTATTCCCTATGACGCCGTGCTGGTGGCCGAGCCGACGATGAGCGAGGCGGTGTTGGCGCATCGTGGCATCAGTTCGGTGCTGATGCGTTTCGCTGGCCGAGCCGGGCATGCGTCCGGCAAGCAGGATCCGTCCGCCAGCGCGCTGCACCAGGCGATCCGCTGGGGCGAGCGCGCATTGAATCATGTGGAATCGCTGGCGCATGCGCGCTTCGGCGGCCTCACCGGGCTGCGTTTCAACATCGGCCGGGTCGAAGGTGGAATCAAGGCCAACATGATCGCGCCGGCAGCCGAGCTGCGCTTTGGTTTCCGTCCGTTGCCGTCGATGGAGGTGGGCGCATTACTGGCAACGTTCGCCGGCTTTGCCGATCCGGTGGCCGCGCATTTCGAGGAAACTTTCCGTGGGCCGAGCCTGCCATCCGGCGACATCGCCCGGGCCGAGGAGCGCCGCTTGGCCGCGCGCGATATCGCCGATGCGTTGGAACTGCCGATTGGCAATGCGGTGGACTTCTGGACCGAAGCCTCGCTGTTTTCCGCAGGTGGTTATACCGCGCTGGTGTATGGCCCAGGCGATATCGCCCAGGCGCACACCGCCGACGAGTTCGTGACGCTGGCGCAGTTGCAGCGCTACGCCACCTCTGTTCATCGCATCCTCAACGGCGCGCGCTGATCCGCGCGTCCACTGTGCCCGACCCCACTGGATTTTTTCGGACATCCCTTTCTGCCATGCACGCCAACCGTCAAACCCGTCAAACCATCGTGCGCCTGCTTTCGAGCATGGCGAGCGCGAAGGAAATCAGCCAGTATCTGAAGCGTTTCTCGCAGTTGGACGCCAAGCGTTTCGCCGTGGTCAAGGTCGGCGGCGCGGTGCTGCGCGACGACCTGGAAGCGCTGACTTCATCGCTGTCGTTCTTGCAGGAAGTGGGGCTGACGCCGATTGTGCTGCACGGTGCCGGCCCGCAACTGGATGCGGAACTGGCCGCAGCCGGAATCGAAAAACGCACCGTCAATGGCCTGCGCGTGACTTCGCCGGAAGCACTGGCGATCGTGCGTCGGGTGTTCCAGACCTCGAACCTGAAATTGGTCGAGGCACTGCAGCAAAACGGTGCGCGTGCCACCTCGATCACCGGTGGAGTGTTCGAGGCGCACTACTTGGATCAAGCCACGTATGGCCTGGTCGGCGAAGTCACCGCGGTGAACTTGGCGCCGATCGAGGCCAGTCTGCAGGCCGGCTCGATTCCGGTCATCACCAGCCTGGGTGAAACCCCCAGTGGACAGATTCTCAACGTCAATGCCGATATCGCCGCCAACGAACTGGTGCGGGAGTTGCAGCCGTACAAGATCATCTTCCTCACCGGCACGGGTGGCTTGCTCGACGAGTGCGGCACGGTGATCGACTCCATCAATCTGTCCACCGAATATGCCCATCTGATGCAGCAGCCGTGGATCAACGGCGGCATGCGGCTGAAGATCGAGCAGATCAAGGATCTGCTGGACCGGCTGCCGTTGGAGTCGTCTGTGTCGATCACCCGCCCGGCCGATCTGGCCAAGGAATTGTTCACCCATAAAGGCTCCGGCACCCTGGTGCGACGTGGCGAGAGGGTGTTGCGCGCGACCTCGTGGCAGGAGCTGGATATGCCACGCTTGAAGACGCTGATCGAATCCAGTTTCGGTCGCACGCTGGCGCCGGACTATTTCGATACGACTCGGTTGCTGCGCGCCTACGTCAGCGAGAACTATCGTACCGCGGTCATTTTGACCAACGAGGATGGTTACACCTACCTGGACAAGTTCGCGGTGCTCGACGACGCACAAGGCGAGGGCCTCGGTCGCGCGGTGTGGAATGTGATGCGCGAGGAAACCCCGCAACTGTTCTGGCGTTCGCGGCACAACAACCAAGTCAACATTTTTTACTACGCCGAATCCGACGGCTGCTTCAAGCAGGAGAAGTGGAAGGTGTTCTGGTACGGGCTGGAGAATTTCGAGCAGATCCAGCACTGCGTAGCGCACTGCGCCACACGCACGCCGACCTTGCTGGGATGAACCCGGCCGCCGCCATGTCTGCATCCTCCTGCGATCTTGCCGAGGCCTGGCGTCGCGTCCCCACCCTGCGCGGACGTCACGTCAGCCTGGAGCCGCTGCAGTCTGCGCATGCTCAGGGGTTGCGTGCTGCGCTGGCCGGTAGCGGCTTGGATACCTTGTGGTACACCAGCGTACCGGCGCCGGAACGGGTGGATGCCTATGTCGCCGAGGCCCTGGAGGTGCAGGCGCTGGGTCGCGTGCTGCCGTTCGTGGTGCGCGACACGCACGGTGAGATCGTCGGCAGTACGCGCTTCTACGGCCTGGACCCGCAGGTGCCGACGCTGTCGATCGGCTACACCTGGTACGCGCCGCGCGTGCAGCGTACCGGCGTCAACACCGAGGCCAAGTTGCTGTTGCTTGGCTATGCCTTCGACACCCTCGACTGCATCAGCGTGGTGTTCGAGACAAGCTGGTTCAACCACGCCTCGCGTGTGGCGATCGCGCGGCTCGGTGCCAAGCAGGATGGCGTGTTACGCAACCACAAGCGCCACTGCGATGGCACGCCGCGCGATACCGTGATCTTCTCCATCATCGATACGGAATGGGCCGGGGTGAAACGCCACCTGCAGTTCCGCCTGGATTCGCACGCATGAGCACTTCCGTTTATTCCATTGGCATCGTCGGTGCGCGTGGCCATACCGGCGCCGAATTGATTCGCCTGATCGCGGCGCATCCGCAATTGCGCCTGGCCTTCGTGTCTTCGCGCGAGTTGGACGGCCAGCGCGTCGAGGCGCATCACGACGCCTACCAGGGGGAGCTGCGCTACGAAAATCTGGATCCGCAGGCGGTTGCGGCCAAGCGTGCCGACGTGGTCGTGCTGGCACTGCCCAACGGCAAGGCCGCGCCTTACGTGGTCGCGCTGGAGGAGGCGCAACAGGCGAATGCGACGGCGGTGGATCCGCTGATCGTCGATCTGTCCGCGGACTATCGCTTCGATTCTAGTTGGTACTACGGTTTGCCGGAGCTGACCCGGACGCGCTATGCCGGGCAGCGGCGCATCAGTAATCCTGGGTGCTATGCCACCGCGATGCAGTTGGCGATCGCGCCGCTGCTCGAGCAACTCGCCGGCCCACCACAATGCTTTGGCGTGTCGGGTTATTCCGGCGCTGGTACCACGCCCTCGGACAAGAACGACCCGGCGCTGCTGCGCGACAACCTGATGCCGTATGCGCTGACCGATCACCTGCACGAGCGTGAAGTGTCCACACAACTCGGTGTGCCGGTGGAGTTCATGCCGCACGTGGCACCGCATTTCCGTGGTATCACCATGACCGTGAACCTGTGGCTGCAGCAGCCGATGAAGCTCGACGCGGTGCAGCGCTGCTATCGCGAGCGCTATACCGGCGAAGCCTTGATCGAGGTGCTGGATACCGCACCGTGGGTGAGCCGTATCGCGGGTCGCCACGGTGTGCAGATCGGCGGTTTCACTCTTGCGCCGGGCAACAAGCGCTTGGTGCTGGTGGCGACGTTGGACAATCTGCTCAAGGGCGCGGCGACGCAGGCGATGCAGAATCTCAACCTGGCGCTGGGACTGGACGAGTTGACGTCGATTCCGGTGTGACATCATCGGGGCCCGCAACCCGGGTCCCGCAAAAAAGGGCTCCCATGACCAATCTCCTATGGCAAAAACCCGGCGTCGCTGTCGATGCGCAAATCCAGGCATTTCTGGCGGGCGATGACGTGTTGTTGGACCGCGAATTCTTCCTGCACGACATCGCCGCCAGCGGCGCGCATGCCGAAGGTTTGCAGCGTATCGGCATCCTCTCGACGGACGAACTGGCCGGATTGCAACGCGAGTTGGCGATGCTGGCCGAGGATTTTCGCAGCGGTGTCTTCGTCCTCGACGCACGTTTTGAAGACGGACATTCGGCGATCGAAGCACGGTTGACCGAGCGCCTCGGCGATGCCGGACGCAAGATCCACACCGGACGCAGCCGCAACGATCAGATTCTGGTCGCCACCCGGCTGTGGCTCAAGGACAAGTTGGCCCGCTTGGCCCAGCTCAGCGCCGACATCGCCAAGGTCGCGTTGGACCGCGCGCAGGCCGAGCAGGACTTGCCGGTGCCTGGCTATACCCACATCCAACGCGCGGTGGTGTCGTCGGCGGGTATGTGGTGGGCCGGCTGGGCCGAGGCGTTCATCGACGATGCGGTGCGCGCTGCCGACACCCTCCGCTTGGTGGATTGCAATCCGCTCGGCACCGCTGCCGGTTACGGGGTCAATTTGCCGCTGGATCGCGACCACACCACCGCCGCGCTGGGCTTCGCGCGGTTGCAGGTCAGCCCGATCTACGCGCAATTGTCGCGCGGCAAGTTCGAAATGGCGGCACTGGAAGCGCTCGGCAGCGCCACCTTGGATCTGCGTCGTCTAGCCTGGGATCTGTCGCTGTTCACCAGTGGCGAGTTCGGTTTTGTCGCGCTGCCGGCGCAGTACACCACCGGCAGTTCGATCATGCCCAACAAGCGCAATCCGGATGTGATCGAATTGATGCGCGCCACCCATGCCAGCGTGGCCGCCGCGCGGACCGAGATCGAACAGTTGCTGTCGTTGCCCTCCGGTTATCACCGCGATTTGCAGAGCAGCAAGGGCGCGATTTTCCACGGGTTTGGTCGTGGTCTGGCCGCACTTGAGTTGTTGCCGGCGTTGCTGGCCAACCTGGAGTGGCGCGAGGATAAACTGCGGGCGGCGATCGACTCGGGCATGTACGCCACCGACGTGGCCGTGGAAGCGGCGCTGGCCGGTGTGCCGTTCCGCGAGGCGTATCAGGCAGCGGCGGCCACGGCCGATCGCGCCGGACAGGGACGCACTCCGCAAGGCAGCCTGGCCGCGCGGGTGTCGCCCGGCGCCGCCGCCGATCTGCGCCTGGCGCAATTGCATGCGCGCTGGCACGCACTGGGCGTTTGATGCTGGCTGCCGCGTCGTTGCATTTGGCGCAGACCCAACCGAATCGATCCAACAAGACACGAAACGATGACACATTACTTGCTCATGGCGATGCGCAAGCCGGAGTTTCCACAGTCGGTGATCCAGCCGCACCGTGATTTTCTTGCCGCGTTGCGTGCGCAGGGATTGCTGGAACTCACGGGTGGTTTCGCCGACGGCAGTGGCGGCGCTTACGTGCTGAAGAATGTCGCCAGTCTCGAACAGGCGCGGGCGATTGTCGCCGAGGATCCGTTGCTGTTGCGCAATGCGTCCGAGTTGACCATCTATGCTTGGAATACCCACTGAGCCGCACGAGAGCACGATGAGTACACCGACCGCATCCGTCGCCGTGTCCGCCTTCGCCGAGCAGGCGCTGCCGCCGTGGCGGCGCGCGGTGCTCAAGGTCGGTAGCAGTCTGTTGGCCGCCGATGGCGGTGGCGTCAGTCCGCGTTTCGCGCTGGGCCTGGCGCAGTTCGTCTCCGCCAATTTGGCAGCCGGGCGCGAACTGGTGATCGTCTCCTCCGGCGCGGTTGCCGCTGGCCGCGCGATTGTGCCCAAAGCCGCCGAGGCGGGTGCTGCTCTGGCGGCGCGGCAGGCGCTGGCCGCGCTCGGTCAGGCGCAATTGATCGCGCTGTGGCAGCGTTTCTTCGAACGACCGGTGGCGCAGGTGCTGCTGACCCACGACGACCTGCGCAACCGCCGCCGCTATCTCAACGCGCGCGCCACTCTGGGCGAACTGCTGCGGCTGGGCGCGCTGCCGGTGGTCAACGAGAACGACACCGTGTCGGTGGACGAACTCACGCTCGGCGACAACGATAATCTCGCCGCAATCGTCGCCGCGTTGATCGATGCCGATGCTTTGTTTATCGCCACCGACATCGACGGCCTGTACACCGCCGATCCGCGCCGCGATCCGCAGGCGCAGCCATTGGACGTGGTGCAGGAATTGAGCGCGTCGGTGCTGGCGATGGCCGGTGGCAGCGGCAGCGGTGTCGGTACCGGCGGCATGCGCACCAAACTGGAGGCGGCGGCCAAGGCCGGTGCCGCGGGCATCGAAACCTATCTGTTCAATGGTCGCAATGCCGAGGTGGTGCGCGCGCTGGCGCAGGATCGTCTGCGTGGTACCCGCATCCATGCCGCACGCACCCGCATCGCCGCGCGCAAGTACTGGCTGCGCCATGTGCCGGTGGAACCCGGTGCGATTTGGATCGACGCCGGTGCTGCGGCCGCGCTGGTCGACAAGGGCGCCTCGCTGTTGCCGGGCGGCGTCGCGGGGGCCGACGGCGAATTCCGTCGCGGCGACATGGTCCAGGTATGTCTGCGTCAGGCCGCTGGCGAGCGCTGCCTGGCGCGTGGGGTCAGCCAGTACGCGGCGGCGGACATCCGCCGCATCGCCGGCCATCACTCGCGCGACATCGAGGCGATCCTGGGCTACAACTATGGCGAGAACGTGATCCATCGGGACGATCTGGTGCTGCAGGAGCCGGTCCCCGGTCCCGGGCCCGGGACCGGGGACTCGGGACGCGGAACAGCGGCATAGCGCTCCCCTGGTTTGCTGGCGCCGCGGCCACGCGTCAGCGCCAGTGCGTTGGTTCGATACGATTCGGCGAACGCGCCGCTTTTCTCGGATATCTCATTGCGCCTCAATCATCCATCTTCTGGAGCCAAGTCATGACCTCCATCCGCGACCTCGTCCTGCAATGCCGCGATGCCGCGCAGGCGCTGGCGCAGTTGTCGTCCGCAGCCAAGCAGGCGTTGTTGGAGGCGATGGCGGCGGCGCTGCAGGCCGATGCCGAGGCGATCCTCGCCGCCAATGCGCGCGATCTGGATGCGGCGCGGGCCAAGGGCGTCGGTACCGCGCTGCTGGATCGGCTGGCGCTGGACCGTTCGCGCCTGGACGGCATCGCCGCGGCGTTGCGCGAGGTGGCCGCGCTACCCGACCCAGTCGGACAGATCACCCGCGACGACGTGCGCCCTAACGGCATCCGCGTGCAGAAGATCCGTGTGCCGCTGGGTGTGGTGGCGATGATCTACGAGGCGCGGCCGAACGTGACGGCCGATGCTGCCGCGCTGTGCATCAAGGCCGGTAACGCAGTCGTCCTGCGCGGTGGCTCGGAGGCGATCCATTCCAATACCGCCATCGCCGCAGCGCTGCGCCGCGCGCTGCGCGAGGCCGGTCTCGGCGAGGCCGCGCTGACCTTGGTCGAGGACCTGCGCCGCGAGACCATGCTGGAGTTGCTGCAGCTCAACGATCTCGTCGATCTGGCGATCCCGCGTGGCGGCGAGGGCTTGATCCGTTTCGTTGCCGAACACGCGCGCGTGCCGGTGATCAAACACTACAAAGGCGTGTGCCATCTGTTCGTGGACGCCTCGGCCGACCTGGATCTGGCGGTCAAGTTGCTGATCGACGGCAAGACCACGCGTCCGGCGGCCTGTAATTCCCTGGAGACATTGTTGGTCCACGCCGACATCGCCGCGCGCTTCCTGCCGTTGGCGGCACAGGCGTTGCGCCAACGCGGCGTGGCGTTGCGTGGCGACGCCGCCACCCGCGCGCTGCTACCGCAGATCGACCCGGCCAGCGACGACGACTACGCCGCCGAGTACCTGGACCTGATTCTGGCGGTCGCGGTGGTGCCGGATCTGGATGCGGCGATTGCGCATATCCGCCGCTACGGCTCGGACCATACCGAGGTCATCGCCACCGCCGATACCGCCAATGCCGAGGCGTTCGTGCAGGCGCTGCGCGCGGCGGTGGTGATGGTCAATGCCTCCTCGCGGTTTTCCGATGGTGGCGAGCTTGGCCTGGGTGCGGAGATCGGCATCTCGACCACACGCCTGCACGCCTATGGCCCGATGGGGTTGGACGCGTTGACCGTGGAGCGTTTCGTGGTGCGCGGCGAAGGCCAGGTGCGGCATCCGGACACTGCGTCCTGATGTATCCGCTCATACCAAGTTGTGGTGCGCGCTGGCGGCCGCAGCAGTTGTGTTGTCTGGTTGCGCCATACGTCATCGGCAGGCCGTACTCTCTGGCGAGCATCGAAGCAGGCGATCTGCGACCTTTGACACTCCCCTGGCGGCCTGTCGCCGTCTAACCTGAAACACCTGCCTTCCAATGTGATGCGATCAGCCCATGCGCCGTCTTGTTCCCCGTCTGTTTGCCACCGCCGTCGCCGTCATGATCGCCAGTGGCGCGATCGCCCAGACCGCGCCGATGACGCCGGACATCACCGGCAAGCCTTTCGTCGCGCCGACCGCGATGGACGACTACATCAAGCGCGAGGTGATGATCCCGATGCGCGACGGGGTCAAGCTGCATACGGTGATCGTGTTGCCCAAGCATGCACATGGCGCGCCGATCCTGCTGACGCGCACGCCCTACGACGCCAGCGAGCGCGCCAAACGTCTGTTCTCCCCGCAGATGCGCGAGCTGCTGCCGCAGAGCGATGAGGTCTTCGTGGACGGCGGCTACATCCGCGTATACCAGGACGTGCGCGGCAAGTACGGTTCCGAGGGCGATTACGTGATGACGCGGCCACTGCGCGGCCCGCTCAATTCCACCAAGGTGGATCATGCCACCGACGCCTGGGACACCATCGACTGGCTGGTCAAGCATGTGCCCGAGTCCAACGGCAAGGTCGGCATGATCGGCTCGTCTTACGAAGGTTTTACCGTGGTCATGGCGCTGACCGATCCGCATCCGGCGCTGAAGGTGGCAGCGCCGGAAAGCCCGATGATCGATGGCTGGATGGGCGATGACTGGCTCAACTACGGCGCTTTCCGCCAGGTCAACCTGGATTACTTCACCGCCCAGCTGAGCAAGCGCGGCAAGGGCACGAGCATTGCGCGCCAGGGGTACGACGACTACAGCAACTTCCTGCGCGCCGGTTCGGCCGGCGCCTATGCCAAGGCCGCTGGCCTGGAGCAACTGCCGTGGTGGCACAAGCTCACCGAGCACCCGGCTTACGATGCGTTCTGGCAACTTCAGGCGCTGGACAAGGTCATGGCGCGCACGCCGTTGAAAGTGCCGACGATGTGGTTGCAGGGTCTGTGGGATCAGGAAGACATGTGGGGCGCGATCCATAGTTACACGGCGATGGAGCCGCGCGACACCGGCAACGACCGCAACTATCTGGTGATGGGGCCGTGGCGGCATAGTCAGGTCAACGCCAGCGGCACATCGTTGGGCGCATTGCAGTTCGACGGCGATACCACGTTGCAGTTCCGCCGCGACGTGCTCAAGCCGTTCTTCGACCAATACCTGGTGGATGGCGCGCCCAAGGCCGACACGCCGCCGGTGCTGATCTACAACACCGGCGCCAACCACTGGGATCGCCTGCAGCACTGGCCGTTGAGCTGCGCGCAGGGCTGCGCGGCGCAGAGCAAGCCGCTGTACCTGGAAGCTGGCGGCACGGTGTCGTTCGAGGCGCCGAAGGCCGGGCAGGGCGAGTACACCGAATATGTGTCCGACCCCGCCAAGCCGGTGCCGTTCGTGCCGCGTCCGGTTGTGTTCAGTGACCGCGGCATGTGGACCACCTGGCTGGTCCACGATCAACGTTTCGTCGATGGCCGCCCGGATGTGTTGACCTTCGTCAGCGAGCCGTTGCAAGCGCCGTTGCGCATCGCCGGTGCGCCACAGGTGCATCTGCAGGCATCCACCAGCGGCCGTGATAGTGACTGGGTGGTCAAGTTGATCGATGTGTACCCGGATCAGGTGGCTTCCGATCCGCAAATGGGCGGCTACGAATTGCCGATATCGCTGGCGATCTTCCGTGGCCGCTACCGCGAGAGTTTCGAGCATCCCGCACCGCTGGCGCCGAACCAGCCGCTGGCTTACACGTTCGGGTTGCCCACCGCCAACCACATCTTCCAGCGTGGTCACCGGGTGATGGTGCAGGTGCAATCCAGCCTGTTCCCACTGTACGACCGTAACCCGCAGACCTACGTGCCGAATATCTATTTCGTCAAGCCCGGCGATTATCAAAAAGCCACGCAGCGGATCTGGCACACGCCGCAGCAGCCCAGCTTCATCGAGCTGCCGGTGTATTGAGCATGCCGTGAGCGCATCAGTGCCGCACTGCGGGACGCCCACCACCGGGCGCCCCGCAGTGCGGCGCATGGCGCCTTGCAAGTGGTGTCGTCAGTGACGCGAACGTGCATGAGCGCGGGCCTGTTGGGCGTTTGTCGAATGCGGTCAATCGCTTGCGCACGATCCGTGCCGAGTGTGTGCATGCGGACCGAAAACGCCAAGCCCGCTCGATTGATTCCGGCAAGCATACGGCGTCCTGCTGGATGCGCATATATCAGCGGAAAACCTGATTGAACGCATCAGGTCGTGAGTGCTGCGTAGACATTTTCAGTGGCCCATCTGCATCGCCGCATTTGCAAAAAGTATGGTCTCTGGATTCGAGTGCGAAAAATAATTCGAAGGTTTCGTGCTTTTTTCAGTCGGATTTCTGAGTATTTTCTGCATATTTTCTCATGCGGCTGCGTATTCATAAAAATCACAATGTAATTAGGGTTGCGCGTTGATTGTTCATTCCTGAATTTTGTCTACCCATGGTCCGAGTGTGCGAGTGTATACGTATTGGAAATATTTTCATGCATGTGCAATGTGGTCTGGAAGTTGCAAGGTCTGCGTAATTTCCATTATCAAGCAGCCAATCTCATTCTGGGCTTTCAGAGCTTTTTAAATACATTGTTGCCATCTTTCTGCATTCGCGCTGTCCATGCCTTGATTGGCATTGACTGTGGTTAAAAAAGCGTCGCGAGTCGTGATGGGGTGAGCATGCGCGGCGCGCGGGAATCGCGATGCACAAAGGTTATGCATGAATATTTCCAGCATTTTCCGCGTTTGTCCGGCGGCACTACAGTGGTGTTGTTGGTGAATCTAAAGACGTTTTTTGTTGAGATCTCCGGATTGTTTCTGTTCGACGGTGCTGCCTCGTCAGTACTCCGGCATCGTGACTGAAAAAAATAATGCAGCATTTCGATACTTGAATTGCCCAATGGGCGATTGATCGAGTGCTTTCCTTTGTGCAAACCCAGGACACCCAATATGAGAAAGCGATATGGCAAGCGCCAGAACGCAATGGCGGCACACGCGAGAATGTTCTTGGAGGCACCTGTGCGCGATGCCTCCACTGGCGGCGAACTTGAGCAGCGGCGCCGATTGCGCTTGACCGCATCCGCATTGGCTGTGGCCCTGGCAAGTGTGGGTTGGTCGGGAGCGGGCTGGGCCAGCGTCTTTGCGCCGGTGAATTCCGCTGGCAATGTCACTAGCTGCACCTCTGGCGGGGGAGTTCTCGTAGGCAGGAGCAATCCGGGGGCCACCAACGCCTATCCGACCGATGGTTCGGGTACCTTTGCAAGCGTGGCCGGTTGCAATGCGACCGGCGCTGGCCTGGATGCGGTCAGTATTTTCGGCAGCTTCGGTCAGGCGACGGGCGCCGGCGCATCGGTGTTCGGTTCCCAGTCCACGGCCGCGCGCTGGGCTTCGGCGTTCGGTCTGCAAAACCAGGCCAGCGGCACGGCCAGCACCGCGTTGGGTTTCGGCAGCACTGCCAGCGCATTGAACAGCGTGGCCATTGGTGGGGCCGGCGGCGACGGTACTACCCCGCTGTCTCAGGCCAACTCGACGACCGCCTCGGGAGCCAATTCAGTGGCAATTGGCAGCAATTCCACCAGCGGCGCGCAAGCTTCTGGCCTCGGCGCCATTGCCATCGGTGGTCAGTCGGTGGCCTCTGCGCAAAATACCATTGCCATTGGCACGAATGCGCAGGCCACGGCGATTGCCTCGATGGCGATGGGCACCAATGCGACGGCGGCGGCGCAAGCCGTGGCCATCGGCAACAACGCGTTCGCCAACGCGCTGCTGGCAACCGCGCTGGGTAACGGGGCCAACGCCGGGACGAGGGCCTTGGCGGCGGGAAGTGGTGCCACTGCCAGCGGTACCTCTGCGGTGGCGCTGGGCAATGCGGCCAATGCCGGCGCCAATGCCTCGGCCATCGCCATCGGTGTGTCTTCCAGTGCGCAGGCCGCGTCGGGTATCGCCATCGGCAATACCGCTCAATCCGGCGCCACTGGCCAGAACGTGGCGATCGGCTCCTCGGCGTCGGCCAATAGCGGCACGACGGCGGGCGGTGCGGTGGCGATCGGCCTGAGTCAAAACGCCACCGGCAACGGTGCGGTGGCCATTGGCGATCCCAACGTCTCCAACGGTACCGGTGCGGTGGCGGTGGGTGAGAACAACACGGCGGCCGGTGATGCCGCTGGCAACACCACGGCCAACGGCGCGGTCGCTATCGGTAATGCCAATAGCGCGATCGGGCAAGGCGCGGTGGCCTTGGGCAACGCGTCCACCGCCGGTGCGGCGAGCGCCATCGCGCTGGGTGATACCGCGACGGCCAATGGCTCGAACGCCATCGCGCTAGGGGGGAACTCCAACGCCAGTGCGCAACGTGCGGTGGCGATTGGTCAATCCGCCGCTGCCACTGGCACCAACGCGGTCGCGCTGGGTTTCTCCACCAGCGCAAACGGTGTGGGCTCGGTGGTGGTGGGCAGTGGTGCCAGCGACAACGGCGCCACCAGCAGCGTGGTGATTGGCCGTGGCGCGAGCATTGCGGCGGGCATCGCCGGGGTCAACGTGGCGTTGGGGCAGGGCAGCAGCGTGACCGCGGCGCCGGTCGGCACCACGGGCGCCACGCTCAACGGGACCACCTATTCCTTCGCCGGGACCGCGCCGGTCGGCACGCTCAGCATCGGCACCGCCGGCAACGAGCGCACGCTGACCAATCTGGCTGCTGGTCAGGTCAGCGCCAGCAGCACGGACGCGGTCAATGGCAGCCAGTTGTTCGCCACCAACAGTGCGGTGCAGAGCTTGGGCAGTAGCGTGGGCAATATCAATAACGGTGGCGGCATCAAGTATTTCCGTAGTAATTCGACCCAAGCCGATGCGACCGCCAGCGGCACCGATAGCGTGGCGATTGGTCCAGCCTCCAGTGCCAGTGCGCAGAGTGCGGTGGGATGGCGATGGGCACCAATGCGACGGCGGCGGCGCAAGCCGTGGCCATCGGCAACAACGCGTTCGCCAACGCGCTGCTGGCAACCGCGCTGGGTAACGGGGCCAACGCCGGGACGAGGGCCTTGGCGGCGGGAAGTGGTGCCACTGCCAGCGGTACCTCTGCGGTGGCGCTGGGCAATGCGGCCAATGCCGGCGCCAATGCCTCGGCCATCGCCATCGGTGTGTCTTCCAGTGCGCAGGCCGCGTCGGGTATCGCCATCGGCAATACCGCTCAATCCGGCGCCACTGGCCAGAACGTGGCGATCGGCTCCTCGGCGTCGGCCAATAGCGGCACGACGGCGGGCGGTGCGGTGGCGATCGGCCTGAGTCAAAACGCCACCGGCAACGGTGCGGTGGCCATTGGCGATCCCAACGTCTCCAACGGTACCGGTGCGGTGGCGGTGGGTGAGAACAACACGGCGGCCGGTGATGCCGCTGGCAACACCACGGCCAACGGCGCGGTCGCTATCGGTAATGCCAATAGCGCGATCGGGCAAGGCGCGGTGGCCTTGGGCAACGCGTCCACCGCCGGTGCGGCGAGCGCCATCGCGCTGGGTGATACCGCGACGGCCAATGGCTCGAACGCCATCGCGCTAGGGGGGAACTCCAACGCCAGTGCGCAACGTGCGGTGGCGATTGGTCAATCCGCCGCTGCCACTGGCACCAACGCGGTCGCGCTGGGTTTCTCCACCAGCGCAAACGGTGTGGGCTCGGTGGTGGTGGGCAGTGGTGCCAGCGACAACGGCGCCACCAGCAGCGTGGTGATTGGCCGTGGCGCGAGCATTGCGGCGGGCATCGCCGGGGTCAACGTGGCGTTGGGGCAGGGCAGCAGCGTGACCGCGGCGCCGGTCGGCACCACGGGCGCCACGCTCAACGGGACCACCTATTCCTTCGCCGGGACCGCGCCGGTCGGCACGCTCAGCATCGGCACCGCCGGCAACGAGCGCACGCTGACCAATCTGGCTGCTGGTCAGGTCAGCGCCAGCAGCACGGACGCGGTCAATGGCAGCCAGTTGTTCGCCACCAACAGTGCGGTGCAGAGCTTGGGCAGTAGCGTGGGCAATATCAATAACGGTGGCGGCATCAAGTATTTCCGTAGTAATTCGACCCAAGCCGATGCGACCGCCAGCGGCACCGATAGCGTGGCGATTGGTCCAGCCTCCAGTGCCAGTGCGCAGAGTGCGGTGGCGCTGGGCAATGCCTCCACCGCTGCTGCGCAAAATGCGCTTGCGCTGGGTTTCTCCACCACGGCAAACGGTGTGGGCTCGGTGGTGGCCGGCAGCGGCGCCAGCAACAGCGTGGTGATTGGCCGTGGCGCGAGCATTGCGGCGGGCATCGCCGGGGCCAACGTGGCGCTGGGGCAGGGCAGCGGTGTGACCGCGGCGGCGGTCGCCACCACGGGCGCCACGATCAACGGGACCGCGTATTCCTTCGCTGGGACCGCGCCGGTCGGCACGCTCAGCATCGGCACCGCCGGCAACGAGCGCACGCTGACCAATCTGGCCGCTGGCCGGCTCAGTCTCGGCAGTACCGACGCGGTCAACGGCAGCCAGTTGTTCGCCACCAACAGTGCCATGCAAAGCCTGGCCAGTTCGGTGCAGGCCACCACCATCCACTACTACAGCGCGAACGATAATGGCGTGGTCGGCAGCAATTTCGCGAACGATGCTGCCACTGGCGGCAATGCGACGGCGGTGGGTAAGAACGCATCGGCTTCGGGCCAGTGGGCGTTTGCGGCTGGCCTGGGCGCATCGGCCAGTATCGACAACAGCGTGGCGCTGGGGGCGGGTGCGGTCTCCAATCGTGCGGTGGCCGCCGCTACCGGCACGATTCCTGCGGGAAGTTCGTTGATCAGTTACAACACCACCGATCGCACCTTGCTTGGTGCGCTCAGCCTTGGCAGTAGCACCAGCTATCGGCAGATCACCAATGTCGCCGACGGTACGCAAGCGCAGGATGCGGTGACCGTGCGTCAGTTGGCCGGTGCGCTGACATCCTTTGCGGTGACCCCGGTACAGTATTTCCATGCCAACTCCACCGCGACCGATGCATTGGCAATCGGTGCCGAATCGGTGGCGGTGGGGCCGCAGACCGTGGTCAACGGCGATAACGGCATCGGTGTCGGCAATGGTGCGGTGGTGCAGCGAGCTGCGCCCGGCGGCATTGCAATTGGTCAGGGCGCCAATGTTCAGTTGGCCGATGCGGTGGCATTGGGGACGCAGGCATCGGCGGCGGCCACGCAAGGTGTGGCGGTGGGGGCCGGCAGCAAGGTGAGCCAGGCTGGCGGCGTCGCGTTGGGCGCAGGCGCGGTGGCTTCCACGGCCGCCGGTGCGGCCGGGTATGTGCCCGCCAATGCCAGCGCGAGTCAGGCCGTCGCGATCAATGCCACCACCAGCACACTGGCGAGTGTGTCGGTCGGCGATGCGGCTAACGGTACTTATCGCCAGATCAACGGGGTGGCGGCAGGTTCGCAGGACAGCGATGCGGTCAACGTCGCGCAGCTCAAAGGTGTGCAGTCGCAGGTGCAACAGGTGCAGAACGGTTCGGTCGGTTACGACACCAATCCCGATGGCAGCGCCAATTACCAAAGCCTGACCCTGGGGCGTGCCAATCCCGCTGGTGTCAGCGCTCCGGTGGCCGTGCATAACGTGGCCGCTGGTACGGCGACGAGCGATGCGGTCAATGTCGGCCAACTGAATGCGGGTGTTCAGGCTGCAAATGCGCTTGCGCTGGGTTTCTCCACCACGGCAAACGGTGTGGGCTCGGTGGTGGCCGGCAGCGGCGCCAGCAACAGCGTGGTGATTGGCCGTGGCGCGAGCATTGCGGCGGGCATCGCCGGGGCCAACGTGGCGCTGGGGCAGGGCAGCGGTGTGACCGCGGCGGCGGTCGCCACCACGGGCGCCACGATCAACGGGACCGCGTATTCCTTCGCTGGGACCGCGCCGGTCGGCACGCTCAGCATCGGCACCGCCGGCAACGAGCGCACGCTGACCAATCTGGCCGCTGGCCGGCTCAGTCTCGGCAGTACCGACGCGGTCAACGGCAGCCAGTTGTTCGCCACCAACAGTGCCATGCAAAGCCTGGCCAGTTCGGTGCAGGCCACCACCATCCACTACTACAGCGCGAACGATAATGGCGTGGTCGGCAGCAATTTCGCGAACGATGCTGCCACTGGCGGCAATGCGACGGCGGTGGGTAAGAACGCATCGGCTTCGGGCCAGTGGGCGTTTGCGGCTGGCCTGGGCGCATCGGCCAGTATCGACAACAGCGTGGCGCTGGGGGCGGGTGCGGTCTCCAATCGTGCGGTGGCCGCCGCTACCGGCACGATTCCTGCGGGAAGTTCGTTGATCAGTTACAACACCACCGATCGCACCTTGCTTGGTGCGCTCAGCCTTGGCAGTAGCACCAGCTATCGGCAGATCACCAATGTCGCCGACGGTACGCAAGCGCAGGATGCGGTGACCGTGCGTCAGTTGGCCGGTGCGCTGACATCCTTTGCGGTGACCCCGGTACAGTATTTCCATGCCAACTCCACCGCGACCGATGCATTGGCAATCGGTGCCGAATCGGTGGCGGTGGGGCCGCAGACCGTGGTCAACGGCGATAACGGCATCGGTGTCGGCAATGGTGCGGTGGTGCAGCGAGCTGCGCCCGGCGGCATTGCAATTGGTCAGGGCGCCAATGTTCAGTTGGCCGATGCGGTGGCATTGGGGACGCAGGCATCGGCGGCGGCCACGCAAGGTGTGGCGGTGGGGGCCGGCAGCAAGGTGAGCCAGGCTGGCGGCGTCGCGTTGGGCGCAGGCGCGGTGGCTTCCACGGCCGCCGGTGCGGCCGGGTATGTGCCCGCCAATGCCAGCGCGAGTCAGGCCGTCGCGATCAATGCCACCACCAGCACACTGGCGAGTGTGTCGGTCGGCGATGCGGCTAACGGTACTTATCGCCAGATCAACGGGGTGGCGGCAGGTTCGCAGGACAGCGATGCGGTCAACGTCGCGCAGCTCAAAGGTGTGCAGTCGCAGGTGCAACAGGTGCAGAACGGTTCGGTCGGTTACGACACCAATCCCGATGGCAGCGCCAATTACCAAAGCCTGACCCTGGGGCGTGCCAATCCCGCTGGTGTCAGCGCTCCGGTGGCCGTGCATAACGTGGCCGCTGGTACGGCGACGAGCGATGCGGTCAATGTCGGCCAACTGAATGCGGGTGTTCAGGCTGCAAAAGATTGGTCGAAGTCGTATACCGACCAACGCTTCGCAAACCTCGACAGTAATATCGGCAGAGTCAGTGAGCACGCCAATGCCGGCACTGCCTCCGCGATGGCGATGGCGAGCTTGCCGCAGGCCTATCAGCCGGATCAGAGCGCGATGGCGGTGGCATTGAGTAGCTTCCACGGACAAAGCGGTATCGCGATCGGTCTTTCCACGGTTTCCGAAAGCGGCAGTTGGGTTTATCGGCTGAGCGCCAGTTCCAACAGCCGTGGTGATAGCGGTGCGTCGATTGGTGCGGCACGGGTTTGGTAGTCGCTCTCCAGTGCGATGGCCCCATGGCCAGCGCGAGCGCGCATTCCATGGGGGTAGGCGCTCCAGCATGCGCACCACCGCGGCGTGAATATCGCGGCTGGGCTTGCAATGTCCCTTGTATCGAGCTGCGCGGTGCTGAAGGAGGGTTTTTAGGATTCGTTCTGAGGGCGGGGAATGCAACACGATTCACTCAGGCCGCACTGTCAATCTCAGGTTCCGTCCATTGGGCGTTGCATTCTTCGCGCGCAGTTTGGTCTTGCGATGTTCGGTGCTTGGATCATCGCCATTCGCGCGTGTTTTTGCTCTGCCGCAACTTCGGTTGGGACTGTGCAATGTGCTTTGCACGCAAGTGCTGCGATGCACAGTGCCCGCCATCTCCCCGTGCTTTTTCGCCTGGTGCAGCCGCGAATATCCTTTCAGCCAAGGCGATGGCATGTCGTATGCGTTACCACCAGTGGTGCGATGGATCGCCGGATCGACTGTTCGAGGTACAAAAAAGCCCGGAAAACTGTCGTTTTCCAGGCTTGATTGATGGTCGGGGAGACAGGATTCGAACCTGCGACCTCTACGTCCCGAACGTAGCGCTCTACCAGACTGAGCTACACCCCGAATAAGCCGCACATGATACGGGTTACCCCCCGCCTTCGGCAAGATCCTTGGCGAAAAATTTTCAGCATGTCGGGCTGGTGGCCTTGCTTAGCTTAACTTCGTCTGGCCCCAATCCCATGTCATCGAACATGGTAATGCCGGCATCCCAGACGGAGCTGGTTGGAAGTAGGGTGGTGTCAGGCAGGGAAAGCGCACAAGGCCGACGATGCGCATGATGCGGGGTCTCTGGCGGCGGCGTAGGACGACTGCGGCGATGCTACCAAGGTGCGTGCGTAGTCGCGCCGCCGTCGAGGGCGAGCGCGTCGCCATCGGCGGCGATAGCGGCAAGGACCGCATTGGTGCATGGCGGCGAGTGATTTACAGCGTGTCCAGGAACTGCCGCAGCGCTGGCCCGAAGCGTGCGAAATCGACCAGGAAGGCATCGTGCCCCTGCGGCGAGTCCAGGCCGATGAACTGCGCGTCGGCACCGCCATTGCGCAGGCCCTCGGCGATCTGTTCCTGTTGTTGCACCGGGAACAGGATGTCGGTGTTGGCACCGATGGCCAGGGCGCGCGCGACGCGGATCGTCGCCAGCCCGGCGAGGACGTCGCCATTGCCGTATTCGGCCAGGTCGAACCAGTCCATCGAGCGGCTCAGGTACAGGTAGCAGTTGGGGTCGAAGCGGCGCACGAAACGCCGCGCGTGGCCTTCGAGGTAGCTTTCGACCTGGAACTCCAGGCCGAACGGATCGTCGTCGGTTTGGTCCGAATCCAGTCTTACGCGGCCGAAGCGGCCATCCCATTCCAGCGCCGAACGGTAGGTGATCACGCCGAGTTTGCGCGCCATGCGCATGCCAGATTCGGGATAGGTGGTTGCGTCGTAGTCGCCGTCGTTCCAATTCGGGTCCAGGCGGATCGCCTCGCGCTGCAACGAGCGGATCGCGATCGAGAACGGCAGTGCCTGTGCGCTGCCGGAAATGTTGAGATGGCTGCGCGCCAGTCCGGGATGCCGGCGTAGCAGCGCCAATGCGGTCATGCCGCCCATGGAATTACCGATCAGGCAGGCCAGTTGCGCAATGCCCAGCGCACGCACCACATGCGCGGCGGCGTCGGCGCCGTCCTCGATGGATAACTCTGGAAAGCGCAAGCGGTACGGCTGGCCATCGTCCGGATGCGGCGATGCCGGACCAGTCGAGCCTTTGCAACTGCCCAGTGCGTTCATGCAGATCACGAACCAGCGTTGCGTATCGATCGGTTTACCGGGGCCGAGCATGTTTTCCCACCAGCCCGGTGTGGGATCGTCGGCATGCGCGGCGGCATGCGCGTCCGGCGACAAGCCGGTGACGATCAGGACCGCGTTGCCGCGATCCGCCGCCAGTGTGCCCCAGGTTTCGTAAGCCACCCGCGCGTTGAGCAAATGGCCGCCGCGTTTCATCGGGAACGGCGAGGGCAGGGCGAGGAAACGGCTACCGGGCGGGATGAATTCGGTCATGTGCCGATTCTAGAGCGTGTGATGTAGGTTGGCGGTGCCGCCGTGGAGATCGGCCGAGCGCCGCCTCGCCAGTGCGATCACTGGGCGATGTACGCAATCCGAGTGCGCGTTCCACCGTGATACGGCGCGCGCTGTCGCCGCATCCACACCGGCTCGGTGCCGACTCGTAGGTTGCCTCGCGCACCTCGCCAGTTCTGGCATGGAGCGTGGTGCGTGGATGCTAGGTTTGCTTCAGTGCTTGCCGATGCGCAGTTGCACCGGTGTGCTGGTCGGCAGCGTCACGATGACCGCTGCCGATTCCAAGTCGCCGTCCTGACGCCTGGCATCGCCGCTGGCCGATAGCCGCGCGACCACTTCGACTTGCCGCAGTTGCGACAACGTTTGCGTGGGCATCGGACTGTCCGCATCGCTGAGCGTGACCTGCAACGGCAGTGCCCGCAGCGGTTGTTTTTGCACCGCGACCGGCATCGGGGAGCCACCGGGAACGCGTGCGATCACGAAGAGACTGGCGTCTTTGCGCAGGCGCATGCGTGCGGCGACATCGGGCTCCACCGAGACCACCACGGCGAGCGTCGCGGCGGCGGGCGCTGCGCTGCCGGTTGCGCGGATGGTGCCGGCGATCGCGGCTGGTGGCAATGGCGGTAGGCCAGCGGCGGCACGGGCAGCATCGATCTGCTGGCGTAATGCCTGCGCGGTTCCCGCATCCACACGTGGCAGCAGCGCCTGCCACGTGGCGGCAGCGGCGGCATTCTGGCCGCGTTGGCGTTGCGCGATCCCCAGGAACCACGCCGCGCGTTCGCTGTTTGGCGCAATTTGCAACGCCTGTTCTAGCCAGGCGAGCGCCTGGTCGTCGAAACGCCGCTGCGGGTCGGCGAGCGCACGCGCCTGTGCGGCTTCGATCAGGATCGGTGCCTGGTCCGGTGCCAGATGTGCCGCACGGGCGAAGGCGGCAGCGGCCTCGGTGTTGCGTCCTAGCGCGCGTTGACTGCGGCCCAGCAACGCCCAGCCGTCGGCGCGCGTGGGGTCTTGACGCAATGCCGCCTGCAATTGTGCGACGCCTTCTTCCAGCGTGTGCGGCGCTTGTCGCTGTTGCACCTGCAACGCCTGTGGCGTGCCGACCAGCGCATACAGCGCGGCGGTCGCAGCACTCAGCGCCAGCACCGCGACCACGAGCAGCACGCCACGACGTCGATCGCCGCGCAGCGGCCACAGCACCGTCGTGAACAGCAACGCTGCCAGTCCCACGGCGATGCTGGACATCTGCCAACTCAGCATCGCCTCACCACTCCTGTTGATCCAGCAGTGCATTGGTGTCCGCGGCCGGGGTGCGTCGACGCACCAGTCGGACCAGCAGCAGCGCACCAGCGCCGAGCAATGCCAATGGCCCGAACCATAACAGCCAGGTGCGTGCTTCGAGTCGTGGTCGGTACAGCACGAACTCGCCATAGCGCGCGACCAGGAACTGTTTGATCTGTGCATCCGAACGGCCCTGCTGCATCAGCTCCAGCACCTCGCGACGCAAGTCCATGGCGATCTGCGCATGCGAGTCGGCCAGCGATTGGTTCTGGCATTGCACGCAGCGCAACTCAGCGGTCAGCGCATGGAAGCGCGCTTCCTCGGCGGCGGAGCGGTAGGCCAGCGGGGTCGGGTCGGAGACCGGCACGGCACCGGCTAGCGTGGACCACGCCAGCAGTACCAGCAATCCACCCCGCAACGCGTGCCGGCAGTGGTTCATTGGCCTGCCTGGCTTGGTGTCGCTGCGGGAGCGTCGCGTTCGGCCTGGCGCAGCGCTGGCAGCAGTTCGTCCTGGATGATGCGCTCGCTCAGTGGGCCGGCATGTTTCCAGCGCACCACACCATGCGCATCGACCAGGAATGTTTCCGGCGCTGCGGCCACGCCCCAGTCGATTGCGGTGCGGCCCTCGGGATCGAACAGCACTGCCAGGAACGGGTTGCCCAACTGCTCCAGCCAGTGCAGGGCATCGTCGCGGTTGTCTTTCCAGTCGTAGCCGATCACCCGCACGCGCTTGCTCAGGGCGAATTGGGTCAGCACCGGGTGTTCTTCGCGGCAGGACGGGCACCAGCTACCCCAGACGTTGAGTACGTAGGGTGCGCCGAGTAGATCGCGGCTGCGCACGCGTACCGTGGCGTCGTGCAGCAAGGGTAGCGCGAAGGTCGGCGCGGGCTTGCCGATCAGCGCCGATGGCAGCGTATCGCGATCGGCGCTGCCGGAATGCTTGACCGCGTAGAGCAACAGCGCCAGCAGGCAGAGGCCGCACAGTGCGCCGAGCAGGATGACCGGCAGCGGCAGGCGAGCGGAGGTGGGGTTGGACATCATGGGGTCTCCGGAGAACGACGGAAGCGCCGGTCGGCCGCGCTGACGAAACCGCCCAGCGCCATCAGTGCCGCGCCGAGCCAGATCCAGCGCACGAAGGGTTTGACGTGCAGGCGCATCGCCCAGGCGTTGCCGCCCAGTGGTTCGCCCAGGGAGACGTAGATGTCACCGAATAGACCAGCGTGGATGCCTGCTTCGGTCATGGCTTGGCCGCCGCTGGCATACAGGCGCTTCTCGGGAAACAGTCGTGTCATTGGGTGATCGTCGTACAGCACCTGTAGGTGGGCGCGTTCGGCCATGTAGTTTGGTCCCCGATGCTGCTGGAGATCGCGCAGTTCGAAGCGGTAACGGCCTATCTCCACATGCTGCCCCGGTGCTAACGCCACCTCGCGCTGTTGTTCCAGCGCTTGCACCAGCAGCGCGCCGATCAGGAACACCGCGATACCGCCATGAGCCAAGCTCATGCCGAGCATTTCTGCTGCCGCTGCCGGAATGCTTGACCGCGTAGAGCAACAGCGCCAGCAGGCAGAGGCCGCACAGTGCGCCGAGCAGGATGACCGGCAGCGGCAGGCGAGCGGAGGTGGGGTTGGACATCATGGGGTCTCCGGAGAACGACGGAAGCGCCGGTCGGCCGCGCTGACGAAACCGCCCAGCGCCATCAGTGCCGCGCCGAGCCAGATCCAGCGCACGAAGGGTTTGACGTGCAGGCGCATCGCCCAGGCGTTGCCGCCCAGTGGTTCGCCCAGGGAGACGTAGATGTCACCGAATAGACCAGCGTGGATGCCTGCTTCGGTCATGGCTTGGCCGCCGCTGGCATACAGGCGCTTCTCGGGAAACAGTCGTGTCATTGGGTGATCGTCGTACAGCACCTGTAGGTGGGCGCGTTCGGCCATGTAGTTTGGTCCCCGATGCTGCTGGAGATCGCGCAGTTCGAAGCGGTAACGGCCTATCTCCACATGCTGCCCCGGTGCTAACGCCACCTCGCGCTGTTGTTCCAGCGCTTGCACCAGCAGCGCGCCGATCAGGAACACCGCGATACCGCCATGAGCCAAGCTCATGCCGAGCATTTCTGCGCTGAAACGGCTGCCTTTGAGCTGCATCCGACTCCATACGAAGCGTGCCGTGCCGAGCAGCACCCAGGCTGCCGCGGCGATGCCGACGCCGGTTTTCCATGGGCTTTGCGGCGCCAGGAAAAAGCCGAGTATCCCGGCCAGCAGCGCCAGCGCCGCCCACGGTGCCAGTAGTGCCAGTGGCCGCGATGCTTGTTCGCGCTGCCAGCGGGTCAGCGGCCCGAATGGCAGCAGGGCGACCAGCGGCGCCATCAGCACCACGAACAGCGTGCCGAAATAGGGCGGGCCGACCGAGAGCTTGCCCAGGCCCAGCGCATCGGCCAGCAGTGGATACAACGTGCCCAGCAGCACCATCGCGCAGGCGCAGGTCAGCAGCAGGTTGTTGATCAGCAGCAGGGTCTCGCGCGAGGCGGCGGCGAAGGTTTGCCGCGCAGCGTCCGCGCTGGCCCCCACATGGCCGGCGCGTAGCGCGTACAACAGGAGCGCGCCACCGCACAGCAAGCTCAGGAAGACCAGAATGAACAGACCACGGGCCGGATCGGCGGCGAACGAATGCACGCTCGTCAGCACCCCCGAGCGCACCAGAAACGTGCCCAGCAGCGAGAGCGAGAACGTGGCGATCGCCAGCAGCAGCGTCCACGCGGTGAAGCTGCCGCGCTTCTCCGTGACCGCCTGCGAATGCAGCAATGCCGCCCCGGCCAGCCACGGCATGAAGCTGGCATTCTCCACAGGATCCCAGAACCACCAGCCGCCCCAGCCCAATTCGTCATACGCCCACCAACTGCCGAGGGCGATGCCGATGGTCAAAAATCCCCAGGCCACATTGGTCCACGGCCGCGTCCAACGCAGCCAGCGCGCATCCACCTGACCATCCAGCAACGCAGCCACGGCGAACGCGAACGGCACCGCGAAACCGACGTAACCGGCGTACAGCAGCGGTGGATGGATCACCAGGCCAGGGTCTTGCAGCAGCGGATTGAGATCGTGCCCTTCCAGTGGCGCTGGTAACAGCCGCGCAAAGGGATTGGAGGTGAACAGCAGAAACGCCAGGAAACCGGTGCTCACCAATGCCAGTGTGCCGATCACCCGCGCCATCACGCTGGCCGGCAGATGCCGAGACGACAGCGCCACGGCCGCGGTCCACAGCGCAAGAATCAGCGTCCACAGCAGCAACGACCCTTCGTGCGCGCCCCACACCGCCGAATAACGGTACACCAGCGGCAGCAGCGCGTTGGAATTGTCGGCTACGTAGGCCACCGAGAAATCCCCGGTCACGAAGGCATGGGTGAGCACGGCGAACGCGCCAGCAACCAGCAACAATTGCGCGTATGCCGCCGGGTGTGCCACCGCCATCCAGCGCGCGTCCCCGCGTTGCGCCCCCGCCAGCGGCACCACGGCCTGTAGCACGGCGGTGAGCAGGGCGAGGATCAGCAGGAGTTGGCCCAGTTCAGGCAACATGGTGCCAGTCCCACAGCTCGCGATCCTTGAACCATAAAGCTGGGACAAGGGACGGTGAATCCATGGTCCAGGCAGAGCCTAAGCGGACGATGCCGAGGTGCTGCGAATTCATCGGCTCAGATCCAGCGGCGCGGCTGGCTCGGTCTTGGTCTGGCGCTTGCGTTGCGCACGCAGCCGCGCCGCACGCACGGCACTGCGCAGTTGCACGCGCGCCAGGATGAAGTCGGCCAGCAACACGCCAGCGAATACCGCATAGGCACCGATCACGTAGGGCAGGTAGTTCATCCGCGCACCTGCGCCTGTTGCGCGACCCAGTCCTTGCCGGCTTCGCGGCGCAGGTTGTCGGCGCGTGCCCGCGTCAGCAACGCGCCGGCGAACCAGAATTTGGTCGCCGCGACCATCCACCACAACGGCGGCAGCATGCTCGGGTCCATGCTGGACTGGCCGAACAGGCGGATGGTCTGGCCTTGGTGCAGCGAGTTCCACCACACCACCGAATAGCGGATCACCGGCAGTAACACCACCCCGACGATGGCCAGCAGCCCGGCGGCACGCGCAGCGATGCGTCGGTCCTCGATCGCCCGGTACAGGCCCATCACCCCGATGTACAGGAACAGCAGAATCAATTCGCTGGTCAGGCGTGGATCCCAATCCCACCATGTGCCCCACATCGGCCGCCCCCAGATGCTGCCGGTCAGCAGGGTGATCAAGGTGAAGGCGGCACCGATCGGCGCGCAGGCCATCGCCAGGATCTCGCAGAGTTTGATCCGCCACACCTGCGCGATGGCCGCATACACGGCCATCAGCCCGAACACGAACAAACTCATCCAGGCACAGGGCACGTGGATGTAGAGGATGCGAAAGGCGTCGCTCTGCAGACGGTCGGCCGGCACCACGAACAGCGCCTGCCAGATGCCCACGCCGGCCAGCAGCAGTGCAAGCAGGTAGCACCACGGTGTCCAGCGCGCGGCGAGACGATCGAAAATGGGCGGCGAACCGAGTTGGTGAAACCAGCGGACGAAGGAGGCCATGCGGTCGATTCTAGCGGGCGGAAGGCGGGCGTCGATGCGGCGACAGCGATGCGCTGCGGCAACGCCACCGCTGCATGGTACGGCCCATACGGCGTCGACGCTGCGCCAACAGTACTCAGCTCAGCGCGATGCGGATTGCCGCCGCCGCCGCCAGTGGCGCCAGTACCAGCCCCAGCACCAGTCCCGCCGCCAACAAGAGCAAGCCACCGCCAGGATCCAGTCCCTGCGCCGCAGCCGCCACGCTGCCGGCGCCGAACACCAGCACCGGGACGTACAGCGGCAGCGCCAGCAGCGCGACCAGAATCCCCGCGCGCTGCATGCCGACCGTCAACGCGGCCACGACGGCGCCGATGAGGCTGAGCAGCGGAGTTCCCAGCGCCAACGATGCCAGCAGCGCCGGCATGCGCTCATGCGGCAGGTGCAGTAATTCGCCCAGCAAGGGCGTCGCCACGATCAACGGCAAGGCGGTGGTCGTCCAGTGCACCAGCACCCGTACCAGCACCAGCCAGGCCAACGGGACCGGCGCCAACAGCCATTGCTCCAGCGAGCCGTCCTCGGCGTCGCTGCGAAACAGGCTGTCCAGTGCCAGCAGTCCGGCCAGCAGGACGGCCAGCCACAGCGTGGCGGCGGCGACTTCGCCAAGCAGGCGTGGCTGGTTGCCCAACGCCAGTGCGAACAGGACCACGATCAGCAGCGCCAACAGCACGGGCTGCAGCGCATCGCCGCGGCGGCGCCATAGCAGGCGCAGGTCGCGCCGCAGCAATGCGCGTGTGGCTTGCCACAGGCCGGGAACGGGCGCTGCCGGGCTCATGCCTGCACTCCGCTCAACTGCAGCAGCCGGGTGCGCACCGGCGGCGCGGCATAGGCGCCATGGGTCGTGACCAAGGCCGCGCCACCACTGCGCAGGTGTGCGGCGATCATGCGGTTGACCAGATTGATGCCGTCCAGGTCGAGATTGGCGTAGGGCTCGTCGAGCAGCCAGAGCGGGGCTGGCGACAACCACATGCGCGCCAGCGCCAGGCGCTTCTTCTGTCCGGCGGAGAGTTGTCGGACCAGTGTGTCTTCATAGCCGGCCAGGCCGACGATGGCCAATGCGCTGCCGGGCATCTGTTTGGCGCGGCGGCCTTGCAGGCCACAGACGTAGTGCAGATTTTCCAGCGTACTCAGGTCCGCCTTCAATGCGCCCAGATGACCGAGGTAGGCCATGAAGCGGGCACGGTCGCCGCGTCGGACCGGGTGGCCGTCGATTTCGATCCGTCCAGCCTCCGCACGCAGCAGGCCCACCAGCACGCGTAGCAGGGTGGTCTTGCCGGCACCGTTGTCGCCTTGCACCAGCAGCGCCTCGCCGGGATCCAGACGGAAGTCCAGCGGGCCGAACACGGCCGCATCGTCGCGGGCGAAGGTGAGCCCGTGCGCAGCCAACAGCGGTGGCGAAGCATGCAGCGGATCGGTCATCGGCGAAGAGCCGCGACGGATCGCGCGGCGGCGGGCTTGGCAAGAGAAGACGCATTGTAAGAGATGCGGGCGTCCGGCGGTTGTTGCCGGTGTGTGCCGCCACACGATTTTGCGCCGTCGTGGCGCATCGCTGACAAACGGCATTGCGTACACTGGGTGCTTTCCCACTGCCGCATTTTTCCCCCATGCACCTGCAGACCAAGCTGCCCAAGGTGGGCACCACCATCTTCACCGTCATGTCGCAATTGGCCGCTGAGCATGGCGCGGTGAACCTGGGGCAAGGGTTTCCCGACTTCCCTGCGCCAGCGCGCCTGATCGACGCACTGGCCCAGGCGGCGCGCGAAGGCCACAACCAGTACCCGCCGATGACAGGTGTGCCGGTGTTGCGTCAGGCAATCGCCGAGAAGGCGCTGCGCTGCTACGGCGCGCAGGTTGATCCGGACACGGAGGTCACCGTGACCAGCGGTGCCACCGAGGCGTTGTTCAACGCCATTCATGCGGTCGTGCGGCCCGGCGATGAGGTGATCGTGCTCGATCCCGCCTACGACTGCTACGAGCCGGCGATCGATCTGGCTGGCGCGTGCGCGGTGCATGTCCCGCTGGACCCGCACAGTTTCGCCGTGGACTGGGAGCGCGTGCGTGCAGCGATCACGCCGCGCACACGGCTGCTGATGATCAACAGCCCGCATAATCCGTCCGGCGCGATGCTCGGCGCCGAGGATTTGCAGGCGGTCGCCGAACTGCTGCGCGGTCGCGACATCTTTCTGATTTCCGACGAGGTCTACGAGCACATCGTGTTCGACGGCCGCCGTCATGAATCGGTGCTGCGCTGGCCGGAACTGCGTGAGCGCGCATTCGTCATCTCCAGCTTCGGCAAGACCTATCACTGCACCGGCTGGAAGATCGGCTACGCAATCGCGCCGCCAGCACTCAGCGCCGAGTTTCGTAAGGTCCACCAATACAACACGTTCACCAGCTTCGGCCCGGCGCAGCATGCGTTCGCCGCGATGATCCGTGAAGAGCCAGAACACGACGAGCAACTCGGTGCGTTCTACCAGGCCAAGCGTGACCGCTTCGCCGAGCAATTGCGCGGCACACGGCTCACGCCGCTGCCGGTGCCGGGCGGTTACTTCCAACTGGTCGATTACTCTGCGATCAGCGATCTGCCCGACACCGAGTTCGTCAAGTGGCTGACGATCGAGAAAGGCGTGGCGGCGATCCCGCTGTCGTCGTTCTATCAGACCCCGCCGCACGGCCAACGGCTGGCGCGGCTGTGCTTCGCCAAGAATGCGGCCACGCTGGATACGGCGATCGAGCGGCTGCGGCGGCTTTGATGCATTGCCGGGGCCCAGCACTCGGAAGCGTTCATCGACACCGATCTCGCTGTTGATTTTCCGGATCACCGGTCCGGATCTTTCACTCCTGCGGACATCTCATGTACCCCACTCACGACCTGCGCATTTCTCTCGTCCAAGGCGACACCCGCTGGCACGATCCTGCTGGGAATCGCCTGTATTACGCCGAACTGCTGGCGCCGCTGGCCGACGTGACCGATCTGGTGATTCTGCCGGAGACCTTCACCAGCGGTTTCTCCAACGACGCGCTGGAGCAGGCCGAAGACATGCAGGGGCCGACGGTGGCGTGGATGCGCGCGCAGGCGATGGGATTGAATGCGGCAGTGACCGGCAGCGTGCAACTGCGCGTATCCGATGCACACGGCGGCAGCAGGGTGTTCAACCGTTTGTTGTGGGTCACGCCCGACGGCGCTTTGCACCACTACGACAAGCGTCATCTGTTCCGCTACGGCAACGAACATCTGCGCTATGCCGCTGGGCGCGAGCGCCTATGCGTGGAATGGAAAGGCTGGCGGATCAATCCGCAGGTCTGCTACGACCTGCGTTTTCCGGTGTTCTGTCGCAACCGCTACGACGTCGAACGTCCGGGGGAGATGGATTTCGACCTGCAATTGTTCGTCGCCAACTGGCCATCGGCTCGTGCCTATGCCTGGCAGACCTTGCTGCGCGCACGGGCGATCGAGAATCTTTGCTTCGTGGCGGCAGTCAACCGCGTCGGTGTGGATGGCAACGATCTGCATTACGCGGGCGACAGCGCGGTGATCGACTTCCTCGGTCAGCCGCAGTTGGAAATCCGCGGGCGCGAACAGGTCGCGACCACGACCATTTCTGCGGAGGCATTGGCGGCACATCGTGCGCGCTTCCCGGCGATGCTCGATGCCGATGGCTTCGTCCTCGGCGCACCCAATGCCGATGCCTGAACGGCACCGTGACGGCGCTGGCGGCGCACACACCGCCTAGTCGTAGGCGCTGCTAGGCTCGCCCCGGATTATCCAAACGGAGCGTTGCCATGACTAAATTGCTCACGACTGCCGCGTTGCTTGCCGGTATTGTCTTCATGCCGCAGGCGCATGCCGCCGGCAACATCGACTGCCAGTTGCATTTCAACTTGTCCGGTTGGTCGCTGTTGTACAAGACTGCTAAAGGCAACGGCACCATCACCTGCGACAACGGTGCGAGCATCCCGGTCCGGATCAACGTCAAGGGCGGCGGCCTGAGCGTGGGTAAATCCAAGATCGTCAATGGCCGTGGGCGTTTTACCGGCGCCTATTCGCTCAACGATCTGTTTGGCACCTATGCGTCGGCAGAAGCGCATGCCGGTGTGGTCAAGTCCTCCGATGCCCAGGTGATGACCAAGGGCGATATCTCGTTGGCGTTGGCCGGTACCGGTAAGGGCGTGGATCTGGGCTTGGACGTTGCCGGTTTCACCATCGAGCGCCGCTGACTGCGCCCGCACTGCAATTCTCGCCGTCTCGCCCTGTAAGCAAGTGCGGGCGAGACGGCCGCAGCATGCGATTGGATGATCGATTCGTGCAGGTAAGCGCGCGTGTTCGGTGCGGTGATTGTCCCGCTGGTTAGTGGGCTTTGCTGGTGCTCCGCCCGAAGATGTTCTGTTGGGAGTTGGCAAGATCCTGGAACTGGGTGATCGGCAACGGTCGGCTGAAGTAATAGCCTTGGCCGATGTCGCATTTGATGCTGCGCATCCGCATCAGGTCTTCTTCGGTTTCGATGCCTGTGGCAATGACACGCATGCCCAGTCCGTGCGCCAATTGCACTATCGCTTCGAGCATGTCGAATACATGACGGGTGAGTCGTGAGCGCCAGACCATTCGCCGGTCGATTTTCAGGAGATTGAACGGCGCGGTGCACAGACGGTTGAGCGAAAACGCACCAGTGCCGAAATCGTCGATGACGCAATCGATGCCATTCAGGCGCCAATGCGCTACCGCGCCAGCAATGATGGTGTCGTTGTTGTTCGTGCTGCCGCTCTCTGTCACTTCGATGGCGAATTGATTGCTGCTGCCACCAGAGTGTTTGAGGCGTTGCACGATGTTGTCCGCCCAGGTCGCTGAGGCGATATCCCTGGAAGAAATGTTGATCGACAGCTTGAGTGGGTGTGTTGCAGTCAGCGATTGGCTGACGCTGGCAACCGTGTCGATGAATTGGTCGATCAGTTCCCAGCCAAGGTCGCACTCTTGTAGGTTGGTCAGAAAGCGATCCGGGCTTATGATGCCCAGCGTTGGGTGGTGCCAGCGCACCAGCGCTTCCGCACCGACCATGGTGCCAGTGGTCAGGTAGTAGCTTGGCTGAAAGAAGGCGGCGATCTCGCCGGCGCGATAGGCGCGAAACACTTCGTTGGCGCCAATGAGTGGGGCAGGATCCTCGATCACCTGACCATTCGCATCGGCGGTGATCGGTGTTGCCGCCCGGTATAGCATGTCGGTGAAATCGAACAGGCGCAGGGGTTCTCCAGCGAAGATCACCTGCATCGAACTACTGGCGTGTTGCCTCGCATACTCATAGATCGCGCTCTGGATACGCATGTCCGTCAAGCCGCTCACGATCATGTGGCCGCTATAGCGGATCTGGGTCAGGGCATCCACTAATTGCAGGATCGACGCACCCGGTAGACGCGCGGAAGCGACCAGTAGGTCGAAGGATGTCGTGCGGATTTGTTCGAACACTGCTCCGCTATCAGGGGTGCTGTAGATGTGCGTTGCACCGAGACGTTGCAAGAGCTTGCTCACGTAGCTGCCTTGCAATTCGTTTTCGTAAGCCACGATGGCATTCTTTATGCTGATAAAAGGAATGTGCGTGGTGCTGTTCATGGTTGATCCGCTCAAGGCTGCTGGCAATGGTGTGCGATTGCATAATCGATACAATCGAGGAGTTTCAGCATGTGGGTATGCCAGTTCTTACGCGATGGCGCGTTGCCTAGCTATACATAGGCGGTTGCCCAAAATGCTGATGGTCGCCATGTTGGCGATACATGCGTGCGTGGCGCATGTAAGCTAGGTGCTGGAAATATCTTCGCTGGTGATAGCGCAGACGCTGGGCTATGCTGAAGCGCAATGTTCTTTTTGCCCTGCCGTCACGTGTTGTGCTCGTTCGGGAATAAACATGCCGCAAAAGTTGCTCGCCAGAACGGGCCGATACTACCGGCGCATCCTCTACGGTGCCGCGACCGCGCTGTCCATGTCCATCGTCGCCGCCGCGTTGCTGTTCTGCAGCGGCATTATCGACCAGTACCGCGATAAGCAGATCGCACAGTTCGTCAAGAGCAGCGAAGAGGTGCAGACGCAGGTGGACGAACTTTCGGCGCGGCTGGTCCAGTTCGCCGATCTTTACGAAGGCGTATGGAATCTGCGTCAGAACGACGTGGTGCCGGTGCAGCATTATGCGCGCAAGCTTGCAGAGGGGAAGGGTGTCACTGTCACCGAGGACGACCTCACCGCGACGCCGTTTACCTTGATTAGTTCATTGAACGGCACAGCAGATGTGGCTCGGCTGGCCACGGCGCTGCGCGTGGTGCGCGACATGTCCGCAGCGCCTTCCATCGATGCCAGGAAAACCGGAGTGACTCTGGATGGTTTCCTTTACTCACCCGATGCCACCTTCATGGCGGTGTCGCCGGTCATGGGATTGGCTCAGTTGCAGAGCGCACGCAGCGACGGAGTGAGGGCATTCATCCGCCAGCGTATCGACGAGCCAGAACGTTTGATCGCGGCCACGCCCACGCAAGACCTGCGCAGCCAGCGGCCGCTGTGGCGGCCCGCCGACGAACGTGACGGAGGCTTGTCGGTATCGCAACTCATCGTGCCGATGTTTCGTGATGGGCAGCGTGTTTTTACCATTGCGCTGTCGTTGCCGGATCGTCAGTTCATGCGCTTTTTCCTGCGCAAGGAGACCCGGCGTCCCGGTTTCTTTTTGTTGAGCAATGCCGGTCAAGAGAATCTGGGGGATTCCCCGCGCAGTGCCGAGGAAGTGGACTTGCTGCGTAGGGTGCGCGCGCAGACTGAGCAATTTTCCCGTGTGGGTGGCGAGCCGATCGCGTTCTACCGCAGTGGCACCTTCTTCGTGGCACAGCGCATCGGTGGCCCGGATTGGATCGCTGTCTATGCCTACACCTGGGAAGACGTGTTGGCCAATCTGCAGCACGAGTTCGTCACCGGCGCGCTGGTCTGTTTGCTGGCGCTTGGGTTCATGTGGGCCGCCGCAGTGTATTTCGACCTGCGCGTAACCAAGCCGCTACTCAAAAATGCCGAGAAATTGATCGAGGCTGAGCATTTCAGTAAGGCGATTATCGATACCTTGCCGATCGGGATTGGTATCTACGCGCCAGACAGCGATGCGGTGATGCTGGAGAACGGGGTGGCCCAGCGCATGCTCGGCAATCGCCTCGATGAGGGAAGCCTGGGCTTCTATCGTCATGTCATGCGCGAACGCAACGCCGAAGCCGTGACTGGCGACCACCATTCCTTCATCGAGGTGCGTTGGGATCTGGCCGAAGGGCAGAGCAGCTACATCGGCGTGGCGTCTTCGCAGACCCGTTTCGGCGGACAACCGGTGATTCTGCTGGGTCTGGTGGATATCAACGAGCGCAAAGCCAACGAAATGCTGTTGATGGAAGCCAAGCAGACCGCCGACGAGGCCAATCGGGCCAAGTCGATGTTCTTGGCGATCGTCAGCCATGAGATTCGCACACCGTTGCACGGGGCGATGGGGCATCTCGAGCTGCTTTCGCGCAGTGCGCTGAGCTTCGAGCAGGGCGAGTGGGTGGACATGATCCGCCGCTCGTTCGACGCCTTGTTGAACCTGGTCAACGATCTGCTCGATTCGACCAAGCTCGAGGCCAATGCCCTGAAGATCAATCCGGTGCAGATGTCGCCCAACGAGGTGCTGGAGCGTTGCGCCCGCAGCTTCGGTGCGTCGATTCTGCAGGGTGGGGTGGCGTTCTACTGCGTCACCGATCCGGATCTGGATGCGATGTTGGAGGGTGACGATCAACGCTTGGCGCAAATTCTGCAGAATCTGCTCGGCAATGCCGCCAAGTTTACCGAACGCGGTTCGATCATGATCTCCTCGCGTTGCCTGAAGCAGGCCGACGGCCAGCTATGGGCGCGCTTCGAGGTGGCCGATACCGGAATCGGCATTCCCGCGTCGATGCAGTCGGCGATTTTCAATCCGTTGGCGCAGGCCGACGATAGTATCAGCCGGCGCTTCGGCGGGACCGGGTTGGGCCTGTTCCTGTGCCGTAATCTGTGTCATCTGATGGGTGGGCGCATCAGTGTGCGCAGCGAGCCCGGCACTGGTAGCGTGTTCTGGGTCGATCTGCCGTTCAAGCGCACTGGCCGCGCTCTGCTTGCCGAAGCGCGACCTTTGGAGGGTTTCGTCGTCGATGTGCTGTGTCCGCATCCTGCCTGGCGCGCCATGCTCGCCGAGCGTCTGCGCCGCTGGGGCGCGACCTTGAATACTGCCGACGCTGCGAACGCCTCGCTGCATGTGCGCATCGTGGCCGAAGCCGATAACCGCGCCTGGCGCACCGCCGATCTGAGTGCGGTTCCCGTGCTCGGCACGGTCTTTGTTTCGGCCAAAGGACCGCTGACTCCGAAGCGGCACGAAAATCAGGTCGAAGTGAGTTCGTTGAGCTATGCGGGGCTGTTGGAAGCGCTGGCCGAGCTGACGGGCACAGCCGCCGAGCATGCACAGCGGCACGCGAGCGGAGCCGGGGTGGAGGGCGTGGAGCAGAATCTGGACATTCTCGTTGCCGAAGACGATGCGGTGAACCGCACGTTGATCAAACACCAACTGGCCGCGCTGGGGTGTACCCGGGTACGTGTGGCGATCGATGGTATGGAAGCGCTCAAGCTATGGCTCGAGCGCCGCGCCGATCTGGTCATCACCGATCTGGGCATGCCGCACCTGGATGGCGTCGGTTTGCTGCGCAAGTTGCGCGAATTCGATCCGGGCGCGCGGGTGGTGGCGACCTCGGCGTCGGCGGCGGCGGAAATCAGTGCCGATACCGAGCAGTTCTCCGATTCGTTGCAAAAACCGGTGTTATTGAGCGACCTGCGTCGCGTCTTGAGGAATGCCATGTTGTCCCGATCCTCCTCCACAAGTTCCGCAAAGCCTCAGGAGTACCGCTCCGATGAACTGGACGCGATGTTGCGTCAGGCGTTTTACGCTGAATGGAGCAGTGAGCGGCAGCTCATTGAGCAGGCGTTGGCCGTACAGGACTTGGAGTCGCTACGCCGACGTATACATCGCCTGCAGGGAGCGTTGATGGCCTTGGGAATGGACGAGCTGGTGGAAGAACTGCAATTGCTGCAGCAGGCTTATGCTGGCGGCGATTGGATGTTGCTGAGGTCGCTCTGCCGGCAACTCCTGTCGCATATAGAGGCTAAGTTGAGTTGAGCGTGCGTGACCCGGGTTCGTGGGTTCCTGTCTGTCGCCGCTCTGCGGCGGGCTAGGTGTCCTGGATGTCCAGTTCGCGCAGTAAGGCGGCCAGTTCCACGTCGTTCTTGACACCTAGCTTCCTCATGGCCGCGATCTTCTGGTTGCTGATCGTCTTGGGGCTACGCTTGAGTCGCGCGGCGATTTCGCCCAGCGACAATCCATCGGCGGTCATCCGTGCCACCGCGGCTTCCTTGGCGGAGAGGGTGTTCACCCCGGTGGCGCCACTCCTGCTATAGCGCGTGCTCAGCAGCGCCGCCGACAGCGAGCTTGGTACATAGAGGCGGCCGCTTGCCACGTCGCGTACCGCGGCGACCAGGTTGCCGAAATCGGCACGGCTCTTGCCGATGAAACCGGAAGCGCCGAGTTGCAAGGCTGCCGAGACGATCGACGGTGCCGTATGCGCACTGAGCACTAACAGTCGCATATTGGGAGAGAACCGGCGCAGGCGCTGCAGTAGGTGCAAGCCATCGGCTTGTGGGTCGCTTTCGAACTCGTAGTCGCACAACAGCACATCCACCGGCTGCTCGGCGAGCGACCGCAGCAACTGGTCGATGGCATCGCAACTGAACACGACTTCGATGTCCAGATTGTCTTTCAGCACGCTGGTGACGCCGAGCAGCACGATCGGGTGGTCGTCGGCGATGCCGACACGGATCCTGTCCATTGTTCAGTTCCTGTGGGTAATTGCCGTCATCGGCGCGCCTATCCGACGAATCATACGGCAACCCTGGCAGCCATGGCTCAGCGGAAAGAGCCGCGTGGCTGCCGCAAATCCTTGCTTTTTGCTAAGCAAACCATGGCGTGCGACACGGCTGTTTTAGGCGTTGGCCCAATGATGAATTGGGGGCGATCCCATCGTCGTGGTGCCGGGCGAACTCTACATTTCTATGCAATCTTCAGCGGGAGCATAGAAATGAACAGGGCATTCAAGATCGTGTGGAATCGTGTCATGGGCGCATGGGTGATCGTGTCTGAATTGGCCAAGACCAAGGCCAAGGGAGGGCGGCAGAAGCGGGCGAGCTATTCGCCGTTTCTTGGTTTGGCCTTAGCAATGCTGGTCTGCAATGTGAATGCAGAAGCGGTGACGGACGTGAAGTACGCCCATACCAACTCCACTGGGGACGACAGTAACGCCAGTGGCACCGATAGCAGTGCGATGGGACCAGCGGCGACGGCTTATGGTGACAATGCCCTGGCGCTGGGCAATGGTGCGGTTGCGGGCAAGGCTAACACGACCGACCAGCCGGACAACTCCTCGACGATCATCAACGATGTGGCGTTGGGCAATTCGGCCAAGGCCACTGGCGGCAACAGCATTGCGCTGGGCTACGCTGCCACGGCGGGTGGCGACAGCGCGAACGCCCTCGGTTATCAAGCCAACGCCAGCGGCAACTACTCGCTGGCGTTGGGCAGGGTGGCCAAGGCCTCCGGCATAGAGAGCAGCGCCCTCGGTTATAAAGCCAACGCCGGCGGCGCCGACTCGCTGGCGCTTGGCTCGTTTGCCAAGTCCAACGGCAATTATAGTAGTGCCATCGGTGTTGCTGCCAACGCCGGCGGCAGCGACGCGGTGGCGTTTGGCAGCTACGGCATGGCGTCTGGGCCGCGCAGTGTCGCGGTCGGTAGTCGGACCAATAGCACCAGCTTTGGAAGCAGCGCCTTCGGTTATCTGGCCCAGGCGACCGCCGGCCTGGCAAGCGCCGTCGGTTATGGAGCCCAAGCCACCGAAGCCGGTGCGACGGCGTTGGGCTTCTACGCGAATGCTAATGCTAACGGCGCGCTTGCCCTTGGCAGCAAATCGGTGGCCAGCTACGCCAGCGATGTCGCCCTGGGGACCCGTAGTGAGACCAGTTCGACGGTTGCCACTGAAAGCGTCGTGCTCAATGGTCGCAGCTACGACTTTGCCGGTACCACGCCGACCAGCACGGTCAGCGTGGGGAGTGAAGGCAAGGAGCGCACCGTGACCAATGTCGCTGCTGGTCGTCTGTCCGACACCAGCACCGATGCAGTCAACGGTTCGCAGTTGCATGCGACCAACACCGAGTTGAGCAAGATCGACGATGCGATCAAGGGCATCAAGAGCGGCGATGGTGTGAAGTACATGCGGGTCAATTCGAGCGGGGACGATAGCGTCGCCACGGGTACCGACAGCGTCGCGATCGGCTCCGATGCGGTCGCCAGCAACGCGAATGATGTGGCGATTGGTGCGAGTACCCGCACGGCGGCGACCACGGCGGTGGCATCGACGACTCTCGGTGGCTCCAGCTACAACTTCGCGGGCAGCGCGCCGGTCGGTGCGTTCAGCGTCGGTGCGGTGGGTGCGGAGCGACAGATCCAGAATGTCGCTGCCGGCCGCCTGAGTGCCAGCAGCACCGATGCGGTAAATGGCTCGCAACTGTATGCCACCAACCAAAAAGTGCAAGACAACTCCAGCGCGATCTCCACGTTGCAGAGCTCGATGACCACCATTCAGCAGACTACCGACAGCGGCGGTGCCTCGTCGGCTGGCAGGGGAACTAGCAGCACGGGCGATGCCAGTTCCGCCAATGTCGACCCAGTCATTCAGGTGGTGCCAGTGATCGTTGGCAACGACGGGACCTCGGTGGCGCTTGGGCCGATGGCCACGGCCAGTAACACCAGTGCCACGGCGACCGGCAACAACAGTCAGGCCAGTGGTTTGAACGCGACGGCGATGGGTGCGGATGCGGTCGCTTCCGGTACCGGTAGCGTGGCCGTAGGTAAGGGAGCCAATGCCACGGAGGACAACAGCGTCGCCTTGGGCCAGGGATCGGTGGCCGATCGTGCCAATAGCGTGTCGGTGGGTTCGGCCACGAATCAGCGCCAGATCACCAATGTGGCGGCGGGAACGCAGCGCACCGATGCGGTCAACCTAGGCCAATTGAACGATGGACTGAGCGGTGTGGCGGATTGGTCGCGCAATTACACCGATGCGCGTGTGGGTCAGGTCGATCGGCGCGCCAGTGCCGGCGTCGCAGCGGCGATGGCGATGTCCAGCTTGCCGCAGGCGTACCAGCCCGATCAAAGCGTGGCAGGCGTGTCGTTGAGCTCGTTCCATGGCGAGCAGGCGATTGCGCTGGGCGTGTCGAAGATCAGCGAAAGTGGCCGTTACCTGTTCAAGGTCAACGCCAGTGCCACCACCCGTGGCGATACAGGTGTGGCAGTGGGGGCCGGTATGGTGTGGTAAGCCGGACTGCCACCGGCCGGTCGCTGTTATGCGTCGGCCGGTGGCATTTCATTGGCTTGTACAAGCGCGTCGAAGGGCGCGCTTTTTTACTGCCGACAGCCACGAAAGCAGGCCGAGCGAGGGGGAGGAGGTGTGTCCGAGATGAAGATATTCGGATAGCGCGCGTTCGGCGTGATGGCGCTGTCGTTGATGACGATAGCGCGCACTTTTTCCACTTCATGGTACTCGGGTGTGATGCGGTCAGGCGAACGCAATGGTGCGCAGTGGCAAGGGTGTCGCTAGGATGCGCAATGTTCGCCGACAGCTAACCACACGACGTGTCATCCGCCTTTTTGGTCGGTGCTGCCGGTCGCGTGTGACGGGCGCAGTGTCCGCACAATATCTTGGTTTTGCCGGAGTCGCGCCAATGTGCCGCTAGCGCGTGGTCTGGTCGCACAAGAAAATCTGCCGAGTGCGTATGACCCAGGAGAAGATGCCAATGTCTTTTTACCCGCACGACCTGCATCGAGGCGATGTGCCAATTGCCATGGCTGCCGTTGTTGCGCTGTTGTTCTCGCTATTGCTTGTTCCTATTTGCAGCGCTGTCGAGTTGGCGGTGGCGTCGTGCGCAGTCGACCGGCCGGCATTGCTGGCGCTTGACCAGCAGCAGTTCGACCAGGATGTCAGCAACGGTGGCGGTGGTTGGCGTGCATTGGCGGCGCGCCCAGGTTGCGAACTGGCCGCTGCCGATTTGATCCGCGATTACAGGAAAGCCCATCCCCACTCGGCTGATGTCGGGTTGCTCTCCTGGCACGAAGGGCAATTGCGCGCATTCGCTGGCGACAGCGCTGCGGCCATCGCGTTGATGCAGGCGGCCAAGAAGCCGCCTTCGCAGGACATCACCGGTTGGAATCCTTATGTCGATGCGACCGTGGCGTTCCTGGAGCACGATCGCGCGGGATTTGCCAAAGCCAAGCGTGCGCTGAAAGCAGTGCGGCCGTCTGCGGACTTACCACCGCTACAGCACGGAATGCTGCGGATGCCATTGCCCGGCGGGCAGACGTTCGAAATGCGCTGGCCAATGAATATTGACGTGGTCGAGGGCTTGGCGCGTTGCATGCGCCGACCCTACCGCGTTGCTTATGGGCCCGACTGCCGACCGCACAGCTAGTGAGGTCGCTCTCACATCCACACGTGTGGTTTTGATGGATGACAGAGAGAGGCTGGTGCTGCTCGACGCCTCGCGATGCTGCTTGGCGTCTGGTTTTTCGCTATCACGACTGACCACGCTCGCTAACGTCACGATCTCCCGCGGTGTGTGCTGCGTGCGCTGTGGTGCGGTGCTCTGCTTGCGCGGGCGATGCTGTGTTGTGCGACGAATGCGCGATGCAATGCGAACGCAGTCGGATGTGCGTTCATCACTGTCTCCGCATTCCCGATTGCTATCGCTGGCCACCCCAAAGGGTGCCTTTGCGCAGGCACCCTTGATGGATGTCGGTGATCGTCCGCGCCTGCGCCAGTGTCAGCAGACTCAGCCGCCGCCGCGTGGGCCGTGATTACCGCCACCCGGACGGCCACCACCTGGACGCCCGCCACCGGGACGATTACCAGCCGGGCGACCGCCTGGCCCACCCGGGCCACGTTTGTGTCCGTCGGCGCGCGGGCCGGCGGGACGTGCGGAGCGCGGTGCGGCGCCGTAAGGGTTGAAACCAGGATTGGCGTGGTCGGATGGAAAGCTGGGTGCATTGCCCGGGTGTCCGTAAGGATGCGCCTTGCGCTGGCCTTGACCTTGACTGCGGCTTTGGCCTGCACCTGCACCTGCACCTGCGCCTGCGCCTGCAGGACGCGGCTTGGCGTAGGGACGCCCTTGGCCTTGCCCTTGGCCGCGACCACCTGGACCAGCGTTGCGGTGCCCGCTTGGACCGGTGCTGACGCCATCGGGGACGTACCAGGTGCGGAAGGCGGCGGGGTTGCCGTCCGGTAGTGGCTTGGGTCCCTTCGGTGTGCGTTGTTTGAATGGCTTTTGCGCCTGTTTGGCGGCCATTTCGCCGCTGACGGTCAGCCCACCGTGCGGTTTCTTGCCGCCGCGGCCACGGCCGCGATCCTCGCGGAAGGTGTCGAAGCGGCGCAGTTCGCGGCCCTCGTCGGCGGCGTTATGGCCGTTGACGTAGGCATTGCCGCCGCGACCCACATGCATGGCCGCCTTGGCGGCTTTGCGTTGGCCGATCACCGGCTGCAAGGTCAGTGCCGACGGCGCGCCTTCTTCCAGCTTCAGTTCGGCGCGTAGCGCCTCGACTTTGTCTTGCGCCAGTTCCATGGATTGTCCGCGCAATATTTCCCGCGGCAGCGCCACTTTGCCGTAACGGGTACGCTTGAGTCGGCTGACTTGGCACCCTTGCGATTCCCACAGACGGCGCACTTCGCGGTTGCGTCCTTCCTTGACCACCACCCGGAACCAGTCGTGCGAATCGGTCCCGCCGATGCGTTCGATCTCGTCGAACTTCGCGCTACCGTCTTCCAGCAGGACGCCGCGTGCCAGGCGCTCGATCATGCTGTCCGGCACGCTTTCCTCGCCTTCCGGGGCGCGCACGCGCACCACGTATTCGCGTTCGATCTCGTAGGAGGGGTGCATCATCGCGTTGGCCAGTTCGCCGTCGGTGGTGAGCAGCAGCAGGCCGGTGGTGTTGATGTCCAGGCGGCCGATCGCGATCCAACGTGCGCCCTTCAGTGCCGGCAGTGCCTCGAAAATGGTGGGGCGGCCTTCGGGATCTTCGCGCGTGGTCACTTCGCCTTCGGGCTTGTTGTAGATGAGCACGCGCGAGGGCTCGGTCAGTGCGCTGGCGACAAAGTTGCGTCCATCCAGTTCGATTCTGTCTCCGCTCTTGATCGACATGCCGGTTTGCGCGACTTCGCCATTGACCTTGACTAGGCCATCGGCGATGCGTTGTTCGAGCGCGCGGCGCGAACCTAGCCCGGCCTGGGCCAGGACCTTGTGCAGACGTTCTTCCAGTTTCGGCTGCTCGGTGGCGCTCGCGTCGCGTTTGAGCGAGAGCGTGTTCAACGATGGCTTGCGGGTGGTGTCACTCATTTACTTGGCTCCGGTCGGCGCGGTGCGCGTCGGCCTGTGGTTCGGAATCGGCATCGTCAACAGCCACGGTCGTCGTCGCGACGGCGTTGTCTTCGGCTTCGTTCGCATCCGCCGCGCGCTCGCCCGGCGCGGCTTCGGGTTCGCCCGTCGGGGCAGTGTCGCTGGCATCTATAACCGATGGTGTTGCGTTGTCTTCCCCGCTATCGGCATCTGCGTTGGGCAACGGTGTGGTGTCATCGGTCGTTGACGATGGCGTTTGGGCGTTCGCATCGGCGCTGGCCTGAGCCATGTCACCGACCGGTAGGGTGTCGCGATCCAGCGGTAGTTGCGGCTCCAGTTCACCGATGTCCTTCAGTTCGGACAAGGGCGGCAGTTCGTCCAGACGTTTGAGTCCGAAATAATCCAGGAACCCTTTGGTGGTGCCGAACAGAGCGGGCTTGCCCGGCACGTCGCGGTGGCCGACGACACGGATCCACTCGCGCTCTTCCAAGGCCTGGATGATGTTGCTGCTCACCGCCACGCCGCGCACTTGCTCGATCTCGCCACGGGTGATCGGCTGGCGGTATGCGATCAGTGCCAGGGTCTCCAGGGTGGCGCGGGTGTAGCGGGTCTTGCGTTCGGTCCACAGCCGCGCCACCCAGGCATGCACGTCGCTACGTACCTGGTAGCGGAACCCTGAGGCGACTTCGACCAATTCGACGCCACGGTCTTGGCAGGCTTCGCGCAATTGCTCCAGTGCGCGCTCGATGCTGCCGGGCGGGGCGGGTTCGTCCTCGGGAAACAGGCCGTGCAGTTGCGCCAGCGGCAGGGGCTGGTTGGCGGCGAGCAGGGCGGCCTCGACGATGCGGTTGATCAGCGCTTGATCCATGCGTGGGTGGGTTCTTGGTGGACTCAGGGGGCGGCGTCAGCGGTGTCGCTGTCGTCGAACTCGCTGTTGAATTGCAGTGGTGCGTTGGTGTTGCCCAGTGCCAGCGACTTGACGTAGATCGGCGGCAGCGGTGGCCGTTCGGCGGCATCGGCTGGGACATGCGTCAGCGGCTCCTGGACGATATCCAGCAACTGCTCTTTGGCCAGTTCCAGTAAGGCGAGGAAGGTGACCAGCACGCCCAGTTTGCCTTCCTCGGCCGTGAACAGCGATTCAAAACGGTGGAACTTGCCGTCGTCCAGACGGCCCAGCACGTCGCCCATCCGCTGGCGCACGCTCAATGCCTCGCGCTTGATCGCGTGGCCGCTGAACAATTCGGCACGCTTGAGCACGTCGTACAAGGCCAGCAGCATTTCCTTCAGCTCCACCTGCGGCGGCAGCTTGACGGCGGTACGGTCGGGTACGTGCGCATGTACCACAGTGGTGTCGCGGTCCTGCCGCGGCAGTGCATCGATATCTTCGGCCGCTTGCTTGAAGCGTTCGTACTCCTGCAAGCGCCGGACCAGTTCCGCGCGTGGATCCGCCTCCTCGCCATTTTCCACCGGCGGCCGGGGCAGCAGCATCCGCGATTTGATCTCGGCCAGGATCGCGGCCATCACCAGATACTCGGCCGCCAGTTCGAAACGCAGTTCCTGCATCACATTGATGTAGTCCACATACTGCCGGGTGATTTCGGCGACGGGGATGTCCAGAATGTCCAGGTTCTGCCGGCGGATCAGGTACAGCAGCAGGTCGAGAGGGCCCTCGAATGCGTCCAGGATGACTTCCAGCGCATCCGGTGGAATGTACAGATCCTGCGGGATCTGCAGCACCGGCTGCCCATGCACCACCGCCAGCGGCATTTCTTGCTGCTGTGGGTGAGGCGTCTGGATTGGCGGGTTCGCGTCGAGCGCGAGTTCTGAGGTCATCGTTTGGACATCGGTGTTGCGGTAGCAAAGGGCGGGGCAGGGAAGACCTTGCGCAGCTCCTTGCCTGCGGTAGTGCGGTTGATGGCGCGTCGTCCCCGCAACGCGGCCCCTCATTCAACGAAACATTACGACGCACGCCACGCGTGTCGTGGCGGCGGAACAACGGAGGAGGACGTCTGCGCGGGCGGTGTCAGGCAGCGAATTCGCCGTCGGAAGGGGGCTTTGGTCGCCAGCTACCGGCGGACCTCTGCATCAGGCCGCGTGCAATGCTGCCAAGGGTAATGTGCCGGCAGGGTCGGTGTCCAGCGTTGCGGCGGTAGAATTTGCCGATGTTCGGTGCGCAACGAAGGCAGGTGGCGGATGTGGTACGTGATCGAGGGGTACGATGGCGAGGAGGCGTTGCCAAGGCGCGCGGCGGCGCGGCCAGCGCATTTGCAGCGGCTGGTGGCCCTTCAGGACGCCGGACGCCTGCTGCTGGCCGGGCCGTGTCCGGCGATCGACGCCGAAGATCCTGGTCCCGCCGGCTTCAGCGGGAGCGTGGTGGTGGCCGCGTTCGATTCGTTGGCCCAGGCCCAAGCCTGGGCGCATGCCGATCCGTATGTCGCCGCTGGCGTCTATGCGCGGGTCGAAGTGCGGCCGTTCCGTAAGGTGTTGCCATGAGCCAGGTGGCCGCAGACCGGGTCGAGCGGATCCGCGCGGCGTTGCAGACGGCGTTCGCGCCGCTGGCGTTGGAGATCGAAGACGATAGCCACCGTCATGCCGGGCATGCCGGTGCGCGTGACGGTCGAGGTCATTTCAATGTGCGCGTGGTCAGCGCGGCTTTCGCGGGCATGCCGCCCCTGGCCCGACACCGTGCGGTGTATACCGCGCTAGGCGACATGATGCAGACCGATATCCATGCGTTGTCGATCCGCGCCGAAGTTCCGGGGGATGAGGGCTGACATCGCCTCTAGACTGGCACGGAGCGGCTTGCGGGCATTGCGGCGTTGTGAGCAAGCGCAATGATGATGCCGCGAGCCTGTTGCCGCGATGGGGCCGACCAATTTCAAAGTGGCTAACAACACCGCGCCGGTTGCTGTCTGGCGGGCAACAGCCTGTGCGATATCATGCAGTACGACCCGTATTCCACGTTGGACGATCAGGATTCAACCTGGCTATCGACAAGCAATGCGACACTGCGGTTCCCGCTGGGCGGTGGCGTTGCGCTGGTTGTGTCATGGAGGGTGGCGCATGCAGGTGAACGTACACGGGGTGGCAGGATGAGGCAAAAACGTAGTTCCGCATGCATGTTGCTGCTCATGATGGCGGCAGGCGTGTTGTTGACTTCGTGCAAGAAAGCCGAGGAGCCGAAGGTGGTGCAGAAGAAGCCGGTCCAGGTGATCCTGGTCGAGGCGCAGCTTCCGCCGAAACCGGTGAAGCCCGAGTTGCCAACGCTATTCAGCGACATCGAGCGGCGCACGTTCCAGTTTTTCTGGGACACGACCAACGAAACCAACGGGCTGACCCCTGATCGCTTCCCGTCGCGTCCGTTCGCCAGTATCGCCTCGGTCGGCTTTGCCCTGACCGCCTATCCCATCGGCGTCGAGAACGGTTGGATCAGCCGCAACCAAGCGGTGGACCGCACGCTGATCACCCTGCGCTTCTTTCGCGATGCGCCGCTGGGACCGCAGCGCATCGGAAAGGCCGGCTACAAAGGTTTCTATTATCATTTTCTGGACATGCAGAATGGTCGTCGCTACGACAGCTGGGTGGAGCTGTCCAGCGTCGATACCGCGATGCTGATGATGGGCGTGCTGTTCGCGCAGTCGTACTACGACAGCGACGATGCGCGCGAGAAGCAGATCCGCGAGATTGCCGATACCTTGTACAAGCGCGTGGACTGGGGCTGGTTGCAGCAGCGCGAGCCACTGATCTCGATGGGCTGGTTTCCGGAGAGCGGCTTCATCAACCACGATTGGACCGGCTACAACGAAGCGATGATGCTGTACGTGCTCGCGCTCGGTTCGCCGACCCACGCGGTTAGTCCCGATGCGTGGACGTTATGGACGCGCACCTACAACAATGACTGGGGCGTGTATTACGGGCAGGAGTATCTTTCCTTCGGCCCGATGTTCGCGCATCAATACAGTCATGTCTGGATCGATTTCCGCGATATCCAGGATCAGTACATGCGCGAACGCGGTATCGATTACTTCCTCAACAGCCGCCGCGCGGTGCTGGCGCAGCGCGAGTACGCCATCGCCAATCCCATGAAGTGGAAGGACTACGGCGAGAACGTATGGGGGTTGACCGCCAGCGACGGCCCCCAGAACACCGAGCAGGACTACCACGGCGATCAGCGTCAGTTCCGCCATTATTCTTCGCGCGGTGCCGGGCTGCGCGAGAATTTCGACGATGGCACCCTGGCGCCCACTGCCGCGATTGCCTCGCTGGTGTTCGCGCCGGAGGTGGTGATTCCGACGACCGAGGAAATGCACAAGCGCTACGGCGACTTCATCTATTCCAGCTATGGCTTCCTGGATTCGTTCAACCCCAGCTTCAACTACGATATTCCGCTCAAGACCGGGCGTGTTGTTCCTGGTCGTGGCTGGGTGTCAAGTGATTACATCGGCATCGACCAGGGGCCGATCCTGGCCATGATCGCGAACTATCGCAATGAGTTCGTCTGGAATGTCATGAAGAAGAACAAGTACATCCGGACCGGGCTGGAGCGTGCTGGTTTCAGTGGTGGTTGGTTGACCCCTGACGGTGAGGCGCAGTCGATGCTGAAAAAGGACGAACAGGCCGCCAAGGCCAGGGAGATCGGCATCGCCGAATCGCGTGCCGCCGCCGTGCAGTCACCACAGAATCCTGTGCCGCGTCAGCCGCACAATTCGAAATGAAAGTGGCTAACACAACCTCGCCAGTCGCTGCCGGGTGGGCGCCGATAGCGTGCAGGAACCGTCGTGTACGGGGGGCGCATGATGACGCGGAGCTCGGCCCGCGTCCGCCCGGCAGTGACGCAGTCGTTGTGTTAGCGACTGCGAGTACGCTGCGCATGATCCCTCGTTGGCTGCTGCTGTTGGGGCTGGTGGTGGTCTTGTGCGATTGTGCGCGTATGCCGCAAGGTGAGGTGCTGCGGTTCTGGGCGATGGGGCGCGAGGCGGAGGTCGTGGCCCAATTGATCCCGCAATTTGAGCAGGAAAATCCGCAAATTCACGTGCAGATCCAGAATGTTCCCTGGACCGCCGCGCACGAGAAGCTGTTGACCGCCTTTGCCGCCGACGGATTGCCGGACGTGTGCCAGTTAGGCAATACCTGGATTCCGGAATTCGCCGAGCTGGGGACCCTGCAGCCGTTGCAGCCTTACGTGGCCCATTCCAAGGTTGTGGACCCGACGGATTACTTCCCCGGCATTTGGGACACCAGCGTCATCGACGGCCAGCTCTACGGCGTGCCGTGGTACGTGGATACGCGTTTGTTGTTCTACCGCAAGGACATCCTGCGCGCGTCTGGCGTGGAGACACTGCCGCGGAACTGGGCCGAGTGGGAACGGGCGATGGCGGCGGTGAAGCAACATGTCGGGCCCAAGCGCTATGCGATCTTGATGCCGCTCAACGAGTTCGAGCAGCAATTGTCGCTTGGCCTGCAATTGCCCGATCCGCTGCTGCGCGATCACAACAACTATGGGAATTTCGAAAGCGCCGGTTTTCGCAAGGCGCTGGCGTTCTACGCCAATATGTTCGAGCGTGGCTGGGCGCCAAAGATGTCCGAAACCCAGGTTGCCAACGTGTGGAACGAGTTCTTCAACGGCTTCTACGCGTTCTACATTTCCGGGCCCTGGAACATCCGCGAGTTCCGCAAGGTCGCGCCGGCAGCGTTGAAGAACCAGTGGGGCACGTTGCCGCTGCCTGGTCCCGACGGTCCCGGCGCGGGTATCGCCGGTGGTACCAGTCTGGTGATCTTTCGTAAATCCGAGCACAAGGACGCGGCGTGGAAGCTGATCGAATTCCTGTCGCGGCCGCAGATCCAAGCGCGTTTCCACGCGCTGATCGGCGACATGCCACCTCGTCGTAGTACCTGGGCGTATCCGTCGTTGGCCGACGATCCGCTGGCGCATGCGTTCGCCGATCAGTTGGAACGGGTCAAGCCGGCGCCGAAAGTATTGGAATGGGAGCGTATCGTGCAGGAAATGCGCCTTGCCACCGAACGTGTGGTGCGTGGCGGCGAACCACAGGACAAGGCCATGCGGGAATTGGATAAACGTGTCGACGAGATTCTAGAAAAACGGCGTTGGATCCATCTTCAGCAGCATCGGCAGGCAACGACCGCGCCGGTTGCAGGAGCGGCGCCATGAAACGCGGCTCCATGGTCGGCTGGCTGTTCGCCGGCCCGGCGCTGATGGTGATTGGTGTGTTCTTTGGCGTGCCGGTGCTGTCGGCATTGGTGTTGAGCCTCACCGATTTCGACCTGTACGCGCTGGCCGATCGCCACAACTTGCGTTTCGTCGGTGTCGGCAACTATCTGGAGTTGCTGCAGACTCCGATGTTCTGGAAGTCGCTGTGGAATACCACTTACTTCGTCATCGTCGGCGTGCCGCTGTCCATTGCCACCTCGCTGGGCGCGGCGCTGCTGCTCAATGCGCCGGTGGCACGATGCAAGGCGCTGTTGCGCACCGCGCTGTTCGCGCCGGTGGTGACCACGCTGGTGGCGGTGGCGGTGATCTGGCGTTATCTGTTCCACACCAGCTACGGCCTGGTCAATTATGCGCTGGCGCATGTGGGCATCGGCCCGATCGACTGGCTTGGCGATCCGCACTGGGCGATGCCGACCATCATGCTGTTCGCGGTCTGGAAAAACTTCGGCTACAACATGGTGATCTTTCTTGCTGGCTTGCAGGCCATTCCGCAGGATCTGTACGAGGCCGCGCGCATCGATGGCGCGTCGAAGTGGCGGCAGTTGCTGCATATCACCCTGCCGATGTTGGGGCCGGTGTTGTTGGTGGTCGGTGTCATCACCGTGTCCGGCTATTTCCAACTATTCGCCGAACCTTACGTGATGACGCGCGGTGACCCGCTGCAAAGCACGGTCAGCGTGCTGTATTACATGTTCGAGGAAGGCTTCAAGTGGTGGAACCTCGGCCGCGCGTCGGCGGTGGCGTTCCTGCTGTTCCTGATCATCCTGGCAGTGACGACGGTCATGCTGCATTTTGGTCGCAAGAGGGGCTTGGTATGAGTGGCATGAGTCGGGAGATCGGTGCTTCGCGTTGGCATGCGTTGCTGGTCAACGGCGGGCTGCTGCTGCTCGCTCTGATGAGTCTGGCGCCGCTGTTGTGGATGGTGTCGGTGTCGTTTATGCCTGCAGGGCAAGCCAGTCGCTTCCCGCCGCCGCTACTGCCCAGTGGCGCCACCTTGGGGAACTATGTTGAGTTGTTCCGCCATACCGGCATGGCGCGCAATTTTGCCAATAGCCTGCTGGTGTCGTGCGCGATCACGCTCGGCTCGTTGCTGATCAATACGATGGCCGGCTACGCTTTCGCCAAGCTGCGCTTCGTCGGCAAGGAGCGGGTCTTTCAGGTGCTGTTAGCGGCGTTGGTGATCCCCGCGCAGGTGGCGATGCTGCCGTTGTTCTTGTTGATGAAGCAATTGCACCTGGTCAACAGCTTCGGGGGCGTGGTGGTGCCGGCGCTGGCAACGGTGTTCGGCATTTTCCTGGTACGCCAGTATGCGCGCTCGATTCCGGACGAGTTGCTGGAAGCGGCGCGCATCGACGGTGCTGGCGAACTGCGTCTGTTTTTCCAGATCGTCCTGCCGATGCTCAAGCCGGTGTTGGTGACGTTGACGATCTTCACTTTCATGGCCGCATGGAACGACTTCATGTGGCCGCTGATCGTGCTGACCGATCAGGAGCACTACACCCTGCCGGTGGCATTGGCGGCACTGTCGCGCGAGCACATCATGGACGTGGAAATGATGATGGCGGGCGCGGTCGTGACCGTGATTCCGGTACTGGCGTTGTTCCTGGCGCTACAGCGCTATTACATCCAAGGCTTGCTGCTCGGTAGTGTGAAGGGCTGAGGCGCTGCGCTTGCATTTCATCGGGGCGCATAGTCGAGCGCAGGCGATCGGGTCTCTGTGGCCACAGGTGGGAACAGTGGCGGAGAGCTTTCCTCCATCGGCATGGAAGCGGTGGCACCGGGGCATGGAGCGCGGCGTCGCTCAGGTCGGGTAACGCAAACAGGATAACCAGACATGAGAGATGTGATGCGCAATATGGTGGCGAGGATGAGCGGAAGGACGTTGTTGGCGATTCTGGGCATGCTGGCGACGCATGCTTGGGCCGCGCCGCCGACCGCGCCTGTGACGCTGGATAGTTTCAATAATCTGGATAACTGGCAGATCGTCGCTTCCAATCAGGTCACCGCTTCCGCGCGACTGGTGCAGGCAGCCGGCGGCGGCAGGGCCAAGGCCATGTGTCTGGACTACGATTTTAATGGAGTGTCCGGCTATGCCGGCATCCGTCGCGCGTTGCCGATCGAGTACCCGGAGAATTACCAATTCGCGTTCCAGTTGCGCGGTGATTCGCCGCGCAACGACCTGCAGTTCAAGCTGATCGATGCCAGTGGTGACAATGTGTGGTGGGTCAACCAACCACGCTACGATTTTCCCGCGCAATGGAGCGCGGTCAGCTTCAAGAAGCGGCAGATCGACAAGGCTTGGGGGCCGAGTTCGGAAAAAGAACTCAAGCGCAGTGCGCAAATCGAGTTCACCATCTACAACCAGGTTGGCGGTGCCGGCACGGTGTGCTTCGATCAATTGCGTTTGATCCCATTGCCGCCGCAGGATACCTCGCCGTTGACGGTCCAGGTCAGTACCGACACCGCGCCAGCATTGCGGCAGCGGATTGCCGACGGCAAGCCGGACACAGTGTGGTACAGCGGCAATGCCAAGACCCAGACAGTGATGCTGGATCTGGGCAAGGTGCGCGAATTCGGCGGTGCCAAGGTGCAGTGGGCGCCTGGTGTCTATGCCTCGCGCTACAAGGTGTTGGGTTCGATCGATGGACGCAGTTGGCGTGAACTGCGCGCGGTCACCGCTGGTAACGGTGTGATCGATTGGCTGGCGCTACCGGAAACCGAGGCGCGCTACGTGCGCTTCGACCTGGAGGACGGCCCCAGCTTTCACTACGGCATTGCCGAGATCGCACTGCAGCCGCTGGCGTTTGCCGCGACGACGAACGACTTCATCAAATCGGTGGCGGCGCAGTCTCCTCGCGGTTGGTTTCCGCGTGGCTTCAGCGCAGAGCAGCCGTACTGGACCATCGTCGGCCTGGATGGCGGTCGCGAACAAGGCTTGATCGGCGAGGATGGTGCGATCGAAGTGGGCAAGGGCGGTTTCAGCATCGAACCGTTCCTGTTACTGGATGGCAAGCGCCTGAGCTGGGCTGACGTGAAGACCGCGCAGAGCTTGCAGGACGATTACTTGCCCATTCCCAGCGTGGACTGGCGCCACGACAACGCCGCATTACGCGTGACGGCCTTCGTGCAGGGGGAACCGGAGCAAGCGCAGTTGGTGGCGCGTTATCGGCTCAGCAACCCAAGCAAACAGGCACACGACTACACCTTGGCCTTGGCGGTACGTCCGTTCCAGGTGAACCCGCCCAGCCAGTTCCTCAATACGCTCGGCGGAGTCAGCTCGATCCGTGCACTGGCGTTCGACGGCGCGCAGGTGCGGGTCGATGGTCAGCCGCGCGTGTTCGCGGTGCAGAAGCCCGACGCCACCTATGCCACCGCGTTCGACGCCGGAATGGACATCGAACGTTTGGATGCCGACAGCAGCGCTTTGCCGCAGCAAGCGCAGGATCCCGACGGGTTGGCTTCCGGGGCACTGCTGTACCGTGGACGTTTGGCGCCGGGCGAGGTGCGCGAGGTGGCGTTGCTGATCCCACAGACGGGGCTGCATGCGCTGCCACCGGGCTTCGATGCGGCGCGTGCGCAGGAGCAAATGGCGGCGCAATGGCACGCAACGCTGGATCGGGTGCAATTGCACGTGCCGGCGCAAGGCAAGGCCCTGGTCGATACGCTGCGCACGGCATTGGCGCACATGTTGATCTCGCGGATCGGGCCACGTCTGCAACCGGGCACGCGCTCCTATTCGCGCAGTTGGATCCGCGACGGCGCGATGATTTCCGACGCCCTGCTGCGCCTGGGGCGCGCCGATGTGGTTCGCGACTACCTTGCCTGGTACGCGCCCCACCAGTTCGACAATGGCATGGTGCCGTGCTGTGTGGATGATCGTGGCAGCGATCCGGTGCCGGAAAACGATAGCCATGGCGAGTTGATTTTCGCCATCGCCAACTACGATCGCTACAGCGGCGACCACGCGTTTGTGCAACAGATGTGGCCGCACGTGCTGGGCGCGTATCAGTACATGGAGCAACTGCGTCTGAGCGAGCGGACAGACGAGAATCGTGCGCGCAATCGGGCCTTCTACGGAATGATGCCGGCGTCGATCAGCCACGAAGGCTATTCGGCCAAGCCGATGCACGCCTACTGGGACGATTTCTGGGCCTCGCGCGGCTACACGGACGCGGCAACGCTGGCTGTCGAGTTGGGCCGTGGCGAGGATGCGGCGAGTTTCTCCGCTGCGCGCGACCAGTTCCGCGAGGATCTGGATGCGTCGTTGCAGGCTGCGACGCAGCAGCACCACATCGATTTCCTGCCGGGCTCGGCTGAACTGGGCGATTTCGATCCGACCTCCAGCACCATTGCGCTGGCGCCGGGGGGCGAGCAGGTGCGATTGCCGTCTGCACTGTTGAATGCCACCTTCGAGCGTTACTGGAGTGAGTTCGTAAGCCGCCGCGATGGTCAGCGCGCGTGGAAGGACTACACCCCATACGAGTGGCGTAATGTCGCTGCGTTCGTGCGGCTGGGCTGGCGCGAGCGGGCCTGGGAGGCGACGACGTTCTTCTTCAAGGATCGCACGCCACAGCCTTGGAACCAGTGGGCGGAAGTGGTCTCGCACACCCCGCGCACGCCATTTTTCCTTGGCGATCTGCCGCATGCCTGGGTGGCCTCGGATTTCGTGCGCTCAGCGCTGGACATGTTCGCGTACACCCGCGATAGCGATGACAGCCTGGTGCTGGCGGCAGGTATTCCGATCGACTGGTTCGACGGCAAAGGCGTGTCCATCGAACAACTGCGCACGCCGCATGGGCTGCTAAGTTATCGGCTGCGGCGGCAGAAAAATCGCTTGGTGTTGAATGTTTCCGATGGCCTGCATGTGCCGAGCGGTGGCCTGGTGCTTCCGTGGCCGTACCCAGGCGAACCTGGGCGGACCGAGATTAATGGTGAATCTGCGCAATGGGAGCACGGCCAATTGCGTATCCCCACGCTGCCGGCGGATGTGCAGGTCGAGATGCGTTAACGCCGATGCGTGTGCTTGTCGATGGTGTTGCGGGCGCAGCCTTCATGCAGTCGCGAGGGCAGAGCGTCGCTGAGCAGGTGAGGTGCGCTCACTGCTCAGGTTTTTTCGATGACATGAGCACTTGGTATGGTTATTTGCGTGCTGGTGCTGGTGCTGGTGCTGTGCGGTGTGACGTTTGCGCCGCTTTTGTGTGCGGCGCGACTGCTGCGTCTGGCTCAGGATAGGGATATGCCGGTGCCGCGATGGGGCGTAATTGCGCGCGCCAGCGCTGCAGCAGCGGTGCGATCCGGGCACCGACGTAGAGCTGTGGGTGCGACGGCGTTTCGCCCTCCTCGCGCTCGCGTGCATGGATCTGCGCGCTGGCAAGACGGTAGCTCTCGACCAAGTCGCTGGTGCGCGCCAGCGCGTCGATCAGCCAGGCGCGGCCGAAATACGTGGCGCTGGCGGTATTGCCGCAGCCGAACGAGGCACGGTCGCGGCGCGCGGCGGTGATGATCAGCGTGTCGGGGGTCTTCAGCGCCGGTACGAAGCCGCCGGAGTAGCAGGCCGATAGCACGATGATCCGATTGACAATGCCGGCGTCGTCGAGCAATCCGCGCAGTTCTTTTGGCGTGATGGTGTCGTATTCGGCGTCCTCGCCCGGGCCGAATTGCAGATACAGCTCGTGCTGTTCGGTGCCGTGGCTGGTCAGAAACAGCAGCAGTGCATCCTCGCGTTTGTCCATCAGGCTGCCGATGCGTTGCAGGGTGTCGGCCAGATTGTCGTAGGAGGCCTGCGGCGCGTAGGCATGGGCGCCGAGATTGTCGCCATGGTTGATCAGCGTGACGATGCGTCCGGCCGCGCCGAAGCGCTGGGCGAACAGTTGGCGCAGGTATAGCGTTTCGTTGCGGAATACGTCTTCGCTGGCGTCGCCGGCGAAGCCGACGACGTACAGGTCGGTGATTCCCGGGCGTTGTGGTTGCAGCGCGTTCAGCGCGCGGCGCAGTTGCGCCTGGTCGAGCGGATCTTGCGGTGCCTGCACTTCATCGGTCGCCAGTGCCGTCTCGGCATCGAGTTGGCAGGCGGGCACGACCAGCGCCAGCAGCAATGCCAGCAGTAACCGCCGTGACAGCTGGCGTCGTGACGGTGTCAGGGACGCGATGAACGTAGCGACGGATGCACGCATGCGTGCGCTCAAAAATCCAGGTCGGCGAAGCTCTCCACGCGGTGGTGCCCATTGCAGGCTTCGCCCTGGCGCGGTTGCGGATAATCGGCGCGGCGGTCGATCAGTATCGTGTCCATGCCGGCTGCGCGTGCCGCGTCCAGTTCAGCGACCACGTCGGAGAGAAACACGATTTGCATCGGCGCCAGGCCGATTGCTTCGGCGATCCGCACATAACTGGCTTGCTCGCGCTTGGCACCGATCTCGGTATCGAACCAGCCGGAAAACAGGCCGCGTAGATCGCCAGCGTCGCTGTGGCCGAAGAATAACTGTTGCGCCGGCACCGAACCGGACGAATACACGTACAGCGCGCGTCCATCGGCGTACCAGCGGCGCAGCGCCGGCGCGGCATCGGGATAGATGTGCGCAGTGAAATCGGCGTCGCGGTAGCCGCTTTCCCAAATCATGCCCTGCAGTGCCTTGAGTGCGGTGTGCTTGCGATCCTGATCGATCCAGCCCTGCAGCGTCTCCACGATGACCGCGTCGGTGCAGATGCCGCCGCATTCACTAGCGACCGTGTCCAGCCATTGCCGGACCTGCGGCTGCTGGCCGTGCTCGCTGACGAAGCCGGGCAGAGCGCGGCGCGCATAGGGGAATAGGACGTCCTTGACAAAGGAAATGCTGCTGGTGGTGCCTTCGATATCGGTCAAGATCGCACGCGGAGCGGCCATGGTTCAGTGCGCCTCGTCGCGCTGGGCCGGCTCGTAGCGCGGGAAGCGCTGGGCGATGTCGGTGCCGGTGAAGTGGCCGATCCAACCGTCCGGCTCGGTGAAGAAGCGGATCGCGACGAAGCGCGGCTCCGGGCCCATGTCGAACCAGTGGTGGGTGCCGTCGGGCACTGCGATCAGATCGTTCTGCACGCATTCGATTTCGTAGACCTTGCCGTCCACGTGCAGGGTGAACAGTCCGGAGCCGGCGACGAAGAAGCGCACCTCGTCTTCCTTGTGGAAATGCTCGTCGAGGAACTTCTTGCGCATTTCCTCGCGCTGGGGATGGTCGGGGGCAATGCTGACCACGTCCACGGTCTTGAAGTTGTGCGCGGTCACCAGACGGTCGATGTCGGCGCGGTAGGCGTCCATCACCGCCTCGGGCGAGGCGCCGGCTTGGATCGGTTGGTTCGCTTGCCAGCGTTCGAAGACGACGCCGATCTTCTGCAGCTCGGCGGCGATCGCATCGCCATCGCGGCTATCGAACAGCGGCGCCTCGGGAGTGGTGTCGGCAAAGATGCGGAGTCGGCTCATGGCGGCAAGACGAAAGATGCGGGGAGGAAGAGGGTAGCAGGTGTATTGCAGGCGACTGTTGCGGCACTGGAACGTATTGCGCGGTGCGACGATGTCTAGCCTTGTGCGCCTAGTTTGCGCAGTTCCAGTTCGCAATGCAGTAGGAATTCGAAGGCTTCCAGGTGTCGGCGTGCTTCGGCCATGTCGCGGCCCCAGGCGTACAGGCCATGGCCGTCGATCAGATAGCCCCACAGCGCGGTGCGATCAAGTAGTGCATCCACCTGCGCGGCCAGCACCGTCATGTCCTGGGTATTGGCGAAGACGGGCAGGTCCACCGCAATCTCGTGGGTCTGGTTGCCGTGCAGCGCCTTGAGCAGTTCGTAGCCTTCCAGGTGGACATGGCCCTGTGCCGCATACAGGCGCGAGGCGATGGTCTGTACCGGCGAATGCGTGTGCAACACGCAACCGATCTCGGGAAAGCGTCGGTACAGTTGGGTATGCAGCAAGGTCTCGGCCGATGGGCGTAATGGGCGGCCCACGGCTTGTCCGTCGAAGTCCACCACCATGATGTCGTCCTCCACCAGCCTGCCTTTGTCGCGACCGGACACGGTGATCGCCGCATGGCGCGCGTCCAAGCGATGGGAGAAATTGCTGCTGGTGGCCGGAGTCCAGCCGGCCTGGGAGAGTTCGCGGATGTTGCCGATCAGCAATTGCGCCAGCGTGCGCAGGCGTTCGGGGTCGTAGGGCAGGGCATTCATGCGTCTTAGTGTAGGGCTTGCTGGTGTGCTTGGGATAACGCGTCGGCGGCAATCACGCACTCCGGCCGGGACGGGTGTAGCGTCCCCGCTCGCACAATGCCTGCACTATTCCTGGCCAACGCTGTCGGGATCGTTGCGCAGACGGCTGTGGCGGTAACCGTAGCCGAAATAAATCATCAAACCGACTGCGGTCCAGCCGACCATCAGCAGCCAGTTGTACGCGGTCATCGCCGACAGCAACGCCAGGCAACTGAGCACGCCGGCGATGCAGACCGGCCAGACCAGGCGAATACGGAACGGGCGCGGTAGATCCGGCTGGGTGCTGCGCAGGATCAGCACCCCGGCGCAAACCGCGGCGAAGGCGATCAAGGTGCCCATCGAGGTCAATTCGCCGAGCACGTCCAGCGGGAACAGCGCGGCCAGCAGGGCGATGCCGATGCCGGTGATCAGCGTGTTGACATGCGGTGTGCGATAGCGTGGATGGATCTTGGTGAACAGTGGCGGCAGCAGGCCGTCGCGGGCGATGATCATGAAAATGCGTGGCTGGCCGATGATCATCACCAGCACCACCGAAGACAGGCCGATCAGTGCGCCGACCTCCACGACCACGCGCAGCCAGGCCAGTTGCGGGTGCGCGGCGACGGCCGTCACCACCGGCTCGTCGGTGCCGAGTTGGGTGTATGGCACCAATCCGGTCAGCACCGCAGCCATGGCGATGTAGAGCACGGTGCAGATGATCAGCGACAGGAGCATGCCGATCGGTAGATCGCGCTGCGGCCGGTGCGATTCCTGCGCCGCGACCGAGACCGATTCAAAGCCGATGTAGGCGAAGAACACCATGGCAGCGCCGCGTAGCACGCCCTCCAGGCCGTACTTGCTTGGGCCTTGGCTAGCGGGAATGAATGGGTGCCAGTTGGATGGATCCACATAATGCGAGCCCACCACGATCACCAGCACGACCAGGCCGCTCTTGAGCACGACCATCGCCATATTCATCGCCGAGGATTTGCGAATGCCGACGTAGCACAGCCAAGTCAACAGCAACACAATGCCGGCGGCGGGTAGATTGGCGATTGCTCCGGTGAGGTGCAGCTTGCCATCCAGCGGCGCGTTGACCAGCGGTGCTGGTAGGTGGAGGTGGAAGTGATCGAGCAGGCTGAGGAAGTAGCCGGTCCAGCTCACCGCGACCGCCGCCGCCGACACGCCGTATTCCAGCACCAGCATCCAGCCGATGAACCAGGCCGCCAATTCGCCGAAGGTGGCGTAGGTGTAGGTGTAGGCGCTACCGGACACCGGCACCATCGCCGCGAACTCGGCATAGGCCAGTGCGCAGAACCCGCAGCACAGCGCGGCGAGCACGAACGAGAGCATGATCGCCGGCCCGGCATGGTTGGCCGCCGCCTGGCCGGTGATGACGAAGATGCCGCCGCCGATCACCGCGCCGATGCCCAGCGCAGTCAGCCCCCAGGGGCCGAGCGTGCGTTGTAGGCCCAGCCCGCCGGCATCGGCGTGGCTGGCGTGCGGGTGTTTGGTGGCCAAGAGGTGTTTGAGCATGGAACGGCTCCAGCCGGGCGTGGCGCGCAGTGCGAAGGAATGAGGGTGAAGGACGGCGTGCACGCCGGCCGTGGCAGCCGAGGATCAGGCATTGTCGGCCAGATGGCTGTTGCGGATGCCGTAGCAGAAATAAATGCACAAGCCGAGCAGCGTCCAGACGATGAAGACCTTCCAGTGTTCCTGGAACGCCTGCAAGAACAGCAACACGCAGGCGATCGCGCCGAGCGGACAGATCAGCGGCGCGAGCGGCACCCGGAACGGGCGTGGCAGTTCGGGCTTGGTGAAACGCAGCACCAGCACGCCGATGCAGACCGTGGCGAAGGCGAGCAGGGTCCCCATCGACACCAGTTCGCCAAGGACTTCCAGCGGGATCAATCCAGCCAGTAGTGTGGCGGCCACGCCGACCACGATAGTGCCGACATAGGGCGTATGGAACTTGCGGTGGACCTTGCCGAACAGCCGAGGTAGCAAACCATCGCGGGACATGGTGTAGAAGATGCGCGGCTGGGCCATCAGCATGACCAGCACCACCGAGGACAGGCCGGCGATGGCGCCGATCTCGATGATGGTCTTCAGCCAGGCCAGGTTGGGATAGTGCTCCAGCGCCGTGGCCACCGGTTTGGCGGTGCCGAGTTGGGTATAGGGCAGCAGGCCGGTCAGCACCGCACAGACGATGATGTAGATGACCGTGCAGATCGCCAGCGATACCAGGATGCCGATCGGCATGTTCTTCTGCGGGTCCTTGGTTTCGCCAGCGGAGGTGGAGACCGCGTCGAAGCCGATATAGGAGAAGAACACGATGGAGGCGGCACGGAAGATGCCGCTCCAGCCGAACGTACCTGGGCCGGTGTTCTCCGGAATGAATGGGGTCCAGTTGGCCGGGTCGATATGCGAGATGCCGACGCCGACGAACAGGCAGATCACCACGACCTTGATCGTCACCACGATGGCGTTGGCCAACGCCGATTGCGTGACGCCGACATAGCACAGCGCGCTGACCGCAACGACAATCAGCACCGCCGGCAGGTTGACCAGGTTGCCGGAGGCGACGAAGGCATGGCCAGTCCATTGCAGCGGTCCACCGGCCAGCTCCGCCGGGAACGGCAGCCCCAGCGTACCGGTGACGAAGCTCATCAGGTAGGCCGACCAGCCGACCGCGACGCTGGAACCGGCGAACAGGTATTCCAGTACCAGGCACCAGCCGATGAACCAGGCCACACCCTCGCCGAGCGTGGCGTAGGAATAGGAATACGCGCTACCGGAAACCGGCAACATCGCGGCGAATTCGGCATAGCACAGCCCGGCGAAGGCGCAGGCGATGCCGGCGAACACGAACGAGAGCATCACCGCCGGACCGGCATGGTGGGCGGCGGCCTGTCCGGTCATCACGAAGATGCCGGCCCCGATGACCGCGCCGATCCCGAGCATGATCAGGTGCTTGGCGGTGAGGCTGCGCTTGAGGCAGGTTTCGCCCTGCAGACTGCCCTCGAACGGTTCGCCGGCTTCGACATGGCCGGCGGGGGCGATCGGCTTGATCCGCAATAGAGACTTCAGCATTCGGTGTATCCCAGGTAGGGTCGGGGGCAAGGGCCCGGGTATTGAGGTGAAGATGCGTCCGTCCCAGGAGTGGATGGCGCAGGCGTCGTACCATGCCAAAGCCAGCCGGCCACCACAAGCTCGCTGTGCGCTGCACCACGATCATGGCCGACCCCGATTGAGAAATGCACATGTCCGAACCGCCCTTACGCCAGTCGTTGCACGCATATGTCGAGCGATATCCTGAGCAGGCCGAGCTTGCCGCGCAGTTTCTCGCCTTGCTGGACGATGCCGCCGATCCGTTCGTGCGCGCGCGTCTGGCCGGTCACTTCACTGGCTCGGCGTGGCTGGTCAGTGCCGACGGCGCCCGCACCTTGCTGACCCACCACCGCAAGCTGCGGCGCTGGCTGCAACTGGGTGGTCATGCCGATGGCGAGCGCGATCTGGCGCAGGTAGCATTGAGAGAAGCGCAGGAAGAATCGGGGTTGCCTGGGTTGTTCCTGCTCGATGGCGCCATCTTCGATCTGGATCGACATTGGATTCCGGCGCGCGATGAGGCGCCGGGCCATTGGCATTACGATGCGCGTTACGTGGTGTGCGCTGGCGCGGACGAGGCGTTCGTGGTCAGCGCCGAGTCGCTGGCCCTGGCCTGGCGTCCGATTGCGGTATTGCGCGATGATGCCGATCTGGATCCATCGCTGCGGCGCATGGCAAGCAAGTGGGAACTTCGCCAGCGCTGAGTGAGGAATGCTCCCGTGTCAGTGAAGTTTCCGCGCGCTTGCTCAATACGGAGTCCGCGTCAGCAACGTTACCACTACCCGTGCCAGTTTCTTCAGTAATGGCCCACTGAAATCCTGCTTAGCTCGTTTGCTGATACTTGCTCGGCCAGCAGCTTCTTCAGGCCCGCTTTCCCGGCCATCCAAATCCTTCAAATGGCCACTTGCCTCCTTCTTGGGCCTGGAATGTCGCCGAATACGCTAGTTCTGGCTGATCAAAATGACAGGTGGCAGGTCGCGTTTGTCATCATCACGCATCATCCACTGAAGACTCTCTATGGTGATAGCACCATCTAAGTGAGCGGTTTACGTCACGCGATGTACTCCAAGGAAGGCTCTGGTATACAAAGGAATGTGAAGTGTTGAAGTTGAAAGTCTTGCGGGATGACAAAGTGTGGAGTTGTCGTAGGTGGTGAGTGTATTGGGGAGGGGGCTCTTCTGATAGGGCAGGGTGTGCAGAGTTGGTCGAGTGTGGCAACTTCGACTGTTACTCATGCCGCCACTTCACTCGGTTGCTCATGTCAGTCGTCGGCATTTCGGCACAGCAACCAAAATTTTGTGATGAGATCCTCTTAATTTTGCCATTTTTCGAGTAGTTGAACGTTTTTTTGCCAAATACTTGACGTGGCAGGGCCTATGAGGCAGATTCTCGAGCGCAATTTTTGATTGCTCGGCTATAGCAGTAGGAACGGGGGCGTGCATCTAAGCCGGTGCATGTAAGGGTGACATGGAAGGTTTGCTATCACATTCTGCTTTTTTAGACGTATATCGCTGGGTGGTGGGCATGTTCAATGTTCACTCAATTGCGTGTACGTCAGTCTTTCGCGTCTGTCTCAATCAAACGATGCGCGTGCTGTGCAGGGGCGGCGGGAAATTCCGTGGTCATGCGGGCATCGCGCTGGGTTTTGCTTGTTCATCCAGAAACGTTTCCGTAATTCAGAGGCCAGCGTGAAAAAAACGCATATATTCCGGCTGATTGCTGCGTTGAGCGCCATTGCGCTGTTGAACGCTTGCGCAACCAGTTCTGCGCCCAATTTCCGTGGTGGCTGGAAGCCGGTCAACCGGCTCTCCGCATCGACGATGGAGATTCCGCTCTACTCCTCATACGTATATCAGGCTGTGCCAATGGATGGCACATTGAAGACAATGCTCGAACGTTGGTCTAAAGATTCCAATATGGAGTTGTCCTACGGTATCCAGTCCGACTACACGCTCTATGCGCCCGTGGCCAAGATCAATACTGCCAGCATCCAGCAAGCGGTTGCCGAACTGAGCGTGATCTATGCGCCAGAAGGTGTGACTGTCTCTGCTGCGGGTAATCGCATTTTAGTAAAACCCTCCTCGTCGCCCAGTATTACTCCTGGGGTCAGCGGCGGTGCAAAAACAAAGTGACGTCATGCGGGAGCCTGTATGAGCTTGCGCAGCCACATTATGAATCTGGTGAAGTCTGATGTTCGGTAAGAAGCCCGTTGAGAGCGAGAGCGTTAACAAGACCGTTGCGAAAGCGGTCAATTACGAGATCAGCATTGCTGATTTGGCACGGCGCAGTGAGCGTCGCGCATGGTGGATTGCGTTCAGTGCAATCATCCTGTGCTTGTTGCTCGGCGGTGGTTACTACTACATGTTACCGCTGAAGGAAAAGGTTCCCTACTTGGTGATGGCAGATGCCTATACCGGTAACTCAACTGTATCTGTGTTGCGGGATATTGGTGACGTTAGGAGTATCACTACCAGCGAGGCGCTGGCCAGAAGCAATGTCGCCAGATTCATTACGGCGAGGGAGTCATACGACTCCGAAATGATGGGCCTGAACGACTGGCCGACCGTGTTTTCGATGGCGCCTAAAGATACCTCGGTGGGAGCGGAGTATTATGCGTTGCATGCTCCAAATAATCCATCGGCACCATACTATACTTACGGAAAAACGCGATCCATTCGGGTGGCGATCCTGAGTATTACACTGCAAGGTGGTGGTGGAAAACCCTATGACGGTGCGAATGTTCGGTTTCAGCGTAGTGTCTATGATAAGAAAAGTGGGCAGTCCACTTTTCTTGATAATAAGTTTGCCATCCTGGGTTTTCGCTATAATAACAACCTGGTGATGGATGAAGACCTTCGCGTGCAGAACCCATTGGGTTTCCAGGTAACGGATTATCGAGTCGATAACGACTACTCGGCGATGCCAGTGCCACCATCGCCGTCTGTTCAGTCGCCGACGGTGAGCGCGGTGCAGTCGCATCCGCCTGGACCGATGGCCGCACAGTCTTCCATGCCCGCTGGCAACGTGGTTGCTCCTGCCCAGCAACAGATGCCAGCCGCAAATCCTGGTAGTGCACCTGTTTATCCCGGAGCGCAGCCCGCTCTTGCCCCGCCTGCGCCCAACGTTGCACCCCAGAACAATGGCAATGGAGCGAACGTTCGATGAGTTTCTTGACGAAAATTGGTCCTGTGCATATTGCATCGCTGGCCTTGTCGCTGTTCGCGCCGTTGGCTTCAGCGCAGGTGGTTCAGCAGTACGAGTATGAGCCTGACAAGATTTATCAGATCCGTACCGGCCTTGGCATCACCACCCAGGTCGAATTGAGTCCGAACGAGAAGATCCTTGACTACAGTACTGGGTTTAGCAGTGGTTGGGAATTAAGTCGCCGCGAAAACGTCTTCTATCTGAAGCCGAAGAACGTCGATGTTGACACCAATATGATGATCCGGACTGCCACCCATTCCTATATTCTGGAATTGAAAGTGGTTGCCACCGATTGGCAGAGGCTGGAGCAGGCCAAACAGTCCGGTGTTCAATACAAAGTGTCCTTCACCTATCCGAAAGATACCAGTTTCGCTGCGGCGAGTGAGAAGGTGAAGGATGAGTCTCAGTTGGATACGCGGCTGACCAAAGATCGTCATTATTATTTCGATTACGATTACTCCACGCGTTCGAAGCAAATGTGGATCGTACCGAGCAGCGTTTATGACGATGGAAAGTTCACATACATAAAAATGGATCTGGCGCGTTTCCCGACAGGAAATTTCCCGGCCGTATTCGGTCGAGAGAAAGAGAACGGTGAGGATTTCTTGGTCAATACCACAGTTGAGGGAAATACCCTGATCGTTCATGGGACCTATCCCTTCCTGGTCATCCGCCATGGCAAAAATGTCGTCGGCCTGCGTAGGAATAAGCAAAAGTGAATTCGAACATGCCTCCTTCTGACGAAAATAATGACCATGATCAGGGTCAGCCGCGTTCTCCACAGTCGGGTGACGCCAACCGAGAGAATCCCTATTTCGCTCGTCATCGGCAGACCACCGATCTGGATCTTGACGCCAATGAGCCAGTTCTCAGGTCAAGTGATCTCAAGAAGCTCAATCGTAAGGCATTGGTCTTCTTGGCGGGCGTTGCCTTGCTGTTGGTCATGGCGATTTTCTGGGTCATCGGTGGCGGGCGTGATGCAGCGCCGCCGCCTAAACCACGCCAGGAAGCCGTAGTTGCGCCAGCGCTGCCGCAAACCGCCGCTCCGCCGCCAATCCAGCAGGCCGAACCAGTTCCGTTGGCCGAGCAGCCAAATTTACCGCCGATGCCACCGATGCCACCTGCGAGTGTGGCGCAAGATACGCGACCTTCACGTCAGGAGCGGGGCGCATCGTTGTTGGAGCGGCGCATGGCGGTCATGCAAGAGGCCGGTGGTGCCCAGCAGCAAGGTATCCCCGGGCTATTGCCAGGGCAAGAACAGGGTGGAGCCCAGCAAAAGCAACAGGAGCAGGAAACCTCCGCCAAGCCGATTGCCAATCCGGACGGATTATTGGTGCGCGGCACCTACATTCGCTGTGTCCTTGAGACGCGCATCATTACCGACTTCCCAGGCTTCACATCCTGCATCATCACCGAGCCCGTATATTCGATCAACGGCCGGCGCCTATTGCTGCCAAAGGGGTCGAAAATGTTGGGTCAGTATGGTGCAGTAGAACCGACCGGTCCGCGAATGCAGGTGGTTTGGGATCGCATCACGACCCCGACTGGGATCGACGTCACTATGGTGGGGCCGGGGGTCGACAATCTTGGCAGTGCGGGTCATCCAGGCCAGTACAACGCACATTGGCCAAGCCGGATCTCCTCGGCTCTGATGATCAGTCTTCTCAGCGATGCGTTCAAATGGGAGGCGGCTGAGCACGGCCCCAGGACGACTTCGGTCGGTATCAATTCCGGCGTCGTCACCCAGCAGCCCTACGAGAGTAATACGGCCCAATCCATCCAACGCCTGGCGGATCAGGCGTTGGATCGTCGTCACCCAGCGACTGTCACCATCAATCAAGGCACCGTGGTCAATGTGTACGTTGCCAAGGATGTCGATTTCACTGCCGTGTTGCCGCGATGATCGCCTGAGGAATCCGACGTGACTTTCGAAGAATCTCCGACCGCACAGATCTCGACGGATTTCCTGGATTACCAGTACTCGGTGCTGGGAATTCTGGATTATCTCAATTCTCCGGAAGTGACGGAAATCTGCATCAACCGTCCTGGTGAGTTGTATCTGGAGACGCTGCGTGGCTGGCAGCGAATGGACATACCTTCGTTGACCTTCGAGCGTGCGCGGCAATTCTGTACCTCAGTGGTCAACGAGAGCAACACTGGTCAGCGCATCACGGATGTGGATCCTGTCGTGTCGCTGACCTTCCCGACCGGGCAGCGCGCCCAGTTCGTCATTCCTCCTGCTTGTGATGCGGGAAAAGTGTCGATCACAATTCGTCTCCCATCCAAGCACGCCAAAACGTTAGAGCAATACCAGCAAGACGGGTTTTTCCAGGAAATCCTGGAAATGCAGGCCGGTGTCAGCGAACAGGATCGTGAGTTGCTTGAATTGCGGCGTCAGCGCGATTACGCCGAGTTCTTCAAGAAAGCTGTCTTGTTCAAAAAGAATGTTGTCGTTGCCGGTGCTACGGGGAGTGGCAAGACGACGTTCATGAAGTCGCTGGTGAATCATATTCCCAATGAAGAACGTTTGGTCACGATCGAGGATGCACGCGAGCTGTTTATCACGCAGCCAAATGTGGTGCATTTGCTTTACTCGAAGGGCGGGCAAAGCGCGAGTAATGTGACTGCGAAGAGTTGCATGGAAGCCTGTTTGCGGATGAAGCCGGACCGCATTATTCTGGCTGAGTTGCGTGGTGACGAATCTTTCTACTTCATCCGCAACTGTGCTTCAGGCCATCCAGGTTCCATCACCAGTTGCCATGCTGGTAGCATCGGACAGACTTGGGATCAGTTAGCCCTGATGGTCAAGGCATCTGCCGAGGGTTCGGGATTGGAGTTCTCGGTCATCAAGCGCTTGCTCATGATGACCATCGACATTGTGGTGCACATCAAATCGCATGCTGGGCGGCGCTATATCACCGGTATCGATTTCGATCCAGAACGTACACTCTCCGGTGCGAGGAGTGATTTTCATTGACACGATAAGTTGGTTGATAGTTGATTGGCGGTAATTTTTTCAGCGATGTCTCATCTGTGACTCCTAAGCACTTGGCGATGGAGTTGATACATACGGAGTGAAGGCTGCATGTTGCCAGGCATGGAACTACTGAGTTGCCCTGAAATGGCGGTTTCGGCCGAAGTCATGCAGCACGTTGTGCGCGTGGAATCCTCACGCAATCCGTTCGCGATTGGTGTGGTCGGCGGGCATTTGATCCGACAGCCGAAGAATATCTCCGAGGCGGTCGCCACTGCACACATGTTGGAGCAGAAGGGCTACAACTTTTCCCTCGGGCTAGGGCAGGTCAATCGCTATAACTTGATAAAATATGGGCTGGATTCATACGAGAAAGCATTTCGAACCTGTTCAAATCTGCAAGTCGCCTCCAAAATTCTCGCGGAATGTTATAGCCGCTCTGGCGGAAATTGGGGCAAATCTTTTAGCTGCTACTATTCCGGAAATTTTGAGACTGGTTACAGTCATGGTTATGTGCAGAAAATCTATGCGTCCATCAACCAAGAGCGCTCTCAAACTGCGACTCCGGTAGTGGCGATCCCGGTAATTCCGGTCGGCATACGCCATGCTGTGACTGGAACTGCAAAGGATGCGATAGTGCATGAGGTCGATTCGATCATCGCACGTCGCATCGCGGCGTCTAACAATCAACTGGCCGATCGTTTGGTCCCGGAAGCGCAGATTTCGACGCAAAATCAGGCTGCTGTCAATACGCAGGGACAAGAAAAGTCGCCGGCTAGTGCCGCTGCACTCATGCCTACACAAGAAAAAGATGCTGACCTCTATGTAATACGGTCAACCGGTGGCGGCAAGGGAGTGGCGGTTCCTGTTGGCAGTGGAGCAAATTCAGCTTCTGAGGCTTCCGCGAGTAGTTCGCCGGTTGTTGCGGGATCGGCTGTTGCTGGTAAAGCTGCATCACCACCGACGTCTGATGATGGAGCGTTCGTATTTTAGCCGGTCTAAATGGCACTTTGGTGTAAATGATTAAATGATTAAATGATTAAATGATTAAATGATTTCCCCACGTTTTTCAAGTCAAGGAGATACCCATGATGTCCAATAATAATCAGATCAACTCGAACGCCAAGATCATTGGTGTGGCCGCGTTGAAGGCTGCGATTTTTACTGCTGCCATATTTGCTTCAGGTGTTGCCATGGCGGCGGGCACAGGCGCCGATTATGCAGGTGCTGATCAGAAAGTCTGCGGCTTTCTCTCTCGGTAAGACGAACAACATCCTGAATATGGCCTCGGTCGTAGTCGTCACCATCGCGACGGTTTTCTCGGGTTACCAGATTGCTTTTGCACATAAGCGCGTTTCCGAAGTTGCGCCAGTTCTCTTGGGAGGCGTGCTGATCGGTGGGGCTGGTCAGTTGGCCAAGATGTTGATCGGCGAAACGGGCCAGACATCTTGCCAAGCGAGTATCGATCTCATCCAGCACGCGCTGCAGTATGCATAAGGACGTACTTTTCCGGGGTTGTACCCGGCCTGCGATGTTCTTCGGGGTGCCTTACATCCCGTTTTTCATCGGAGCGGGAGGTGGCTTCCTGATGGGAATTTATTTCGATATGCGTTTTCTGCTGCTCATTCCTGTCATCGTTTTCGTTATGCAACAAATGACCAAGCGTGATGAGATGATCTTCAGAATGCTTGGTTTGCGTTGGATGTTCAAAATGCGTGTGCGTAACCAGCAGCGTTATTCAGGCATGTGGGTTTTTTCTCCAAATGAATATCGGAAAGATGCGTCAGATAAAAGGCGTTAAATCTATTTGACATCTAGTTTATCTCAGTGCACGAGCTTTCATGGCGTGCACTGAATATTTTTTCCGCATGTGCGTGGTGATTTTCTGTAGTGATTTTGACTGTTCCCGGCTTGCTTAAGTCGGTCCTTGGTAAGACGAAACGTATTTCGAGTTATTCCACTATTATGTTCATCCCAGATACTTCGATCAGTGAGTTCATTTCCATCTCCACTCACGTGGCACCGTCCGTACTCAAGACGACGGGAGGGGACTTCATGTTGACTTGGCATCTTGGCGGCTTGCCCTTCGTAGGGCGAGAGGAGTGGGAGATCGAACATCGCCACAACACATTCAACCGGATGTTGCAGACCCTGCGCGCACCGGATTTCGCGAACGTGGCATTCTGGGTTCATGACGTGCGTCGTCGCCGTCGAATCAATTCCAATGGTGAGTTCCGTCAAGCCTTCAATCAGGAACTTTCCGACCAGTATTACAGTGCGCTTTCTTCGCAAAAGATCATGCAAAACGAGCTTTACATGACCATGATCTATCGTCCGGTGGTGACCGGTAAGCGGCCTGATGAATAAATCTTCTAGCATCACGCAGCTGCAGTCAGAGCAGGATCAGGCGATAGCTAAAATTCTTGAGCTTGCGGGTAATGTCGAGGCCGTTCTCAAGGATTATTCGCCTTACCGGCTGAGCATGTATGAGGCCAGCAATGGCGTGGTGTTCTCCGAAACGCTGGAATTCTTTGGTTATCTCATCAATCGTATCGATGAGCCGGTGCCGGTGCTGCAGGCGCCGGTATCTGCTTATCTTCCAGTCAGTAAGCATATGTTTGCCAATAAAACCGGTGACTATGTGATTAAAACCCCGGAGGGTGTTAATCATTTTGGTGCAATTCTGAATATTAAAGAGTATGCCGATGGCACTTATCCTGGCATTCTTAATGGTATGAAATATCTGGATTTTGAATATGTCATGACCCATTCTTTCAGCCCGATGGGGCGTCACGACGCGCTGAAGGTGTTGGATCGGACCAAGGGCATGATGGTCTCCTCAGGCGATAAGGCGGTTAGCCAGATTCACGAGCTCGACTTGGCGATGGATCAGTTGTCGTCGGGCAATTTCGTGCTGGGCGAGTACCATTTTACGGTCGCTGTTTATGCCGATACTCAAGAGAAGTTGTCGCAGCAAGTCGCCACCACGCGCGCAGAATTGTCCAACGCTGGTTTCGTCTCGACCAAAGAAGATCTGGCGATTGTCTCATCTTTTTATGCGCAGTTGCCGGGCAACTGGCGCTACCGGACTCGTTTGGCAAATGTCAGCTCATTGAATTTTCTTGGGCTTTCACCTTTGCACAATTTCGCACAGGGCAAACGCAATAATAATCCTTGGGGCGAGTGTGTCACCACTCTGCAGACCACGAACGGGCAGCCTTATTATTTCAATTTTCACGCCACGCATCCGGCAGAGAACTCGTTCGGCGAAAAGGCCATTGCCAATACGATGGTCATCGGCAAGTCGGGTACGGGTAAGACCGCGCTCATCAACTTCCTGCTCAGCCAGGTACAGAAATTCGATCCCGTTCCGACTATCTTTTTCTTCGACAAGGATCGTGGTGCGGAAATTTTCGTGCGTGCATGTGGTGGTAACTATCTTGCGTTGGAGAATGGTCAGCCGACTGGATTCAATCCATTCCAGTGCGAACGGACGGAAGCCAATATTCAGTTCCTGTCCGATTTGATCAAGGTCCTGGCTGGAAAGCCCGAATACACCTCGCGTGAAGAAGAGGATATCTTCCGTGGAGTCGAGAGCATGCTGGATACGCCCATACAATTGCGGAGTATGACTAACTTCCGTAAAAGCCTGCCCAACATGGGGGACGACGGTTTGTATGCACGCATTCGCAAGTGGACCGCAGGAAATTCGCACGGCTGGGTGTTCGACAATCCGGTCGATACGATCAATTTGGAAAAGGCGAGCATTATCGGCTTCGACTACACCGACGTGATCGACAATCCGGAAGTGCGTGCCCCGGTCATCAACTATCTATTGCATCGCTTGGAGGCATTGATTGATGGTCGGCCGTTGATCTACGTGATGGATGAGTTCTGGAAGATCCTCGACGGGAAGGGCGGGCTGAAAGAGTTTGCCAAGAACAAGCAGAAGACCATCCGTAAGCAGAATGGTCTGGGCATCTTCGCGACTCAGAGCCCAGAGGATGCGTTGGCCAGCGATATCTCCGCCTCGCTGGTCGAGCAGACGGCCACCATGATCCTGCTACCCAATCCAAATGCCAGTAAAGAAGACTACATGGATGGCCTCAAGCTCACCGAGGCTGAATATCAGGTGGTCGTCGGTCTGGATGAACGTTCGCGTTGTTTTCTGGTCAAGCAGGGACACGGATCGTCGGTATGCCAGCTCAATCTGCGCGGTATGGATGATGCGCTATCTGTCATTTCCGCTTCGACCGATAACATCGACATCATGCATCATGTGTTGGATCGTAAGGCCAAAGAGCATGGCGTCGCGCCGGACGATTTAAAGCCCGAACAGTGGTTGAGCGAATTCTATGCAAGGCGTAAGGGGTCCGGAAAATCGGCATCCGGGAGGTCGTCGTCTTCGGATAGCCGTGGCACCGCAACAGTTGCTTGACGGTGCCTGTCCAGATGCATGATTACCATGCTTTTCCTGATTAGCACTGGCTCTCAGTCATTCAGTGGATGCGTTTGAACAGTGCTACATGCAGAGCTGCCACCAGAGCTGCCACTGAGTGGCTAATCACTCCGGCCGCTCCGCATTGTAGTGTTGTTGCGATTCGGACTTGTTGACCTTACCGGGTTCCGGCGACGATCGCCGCCGCCTTGGCGGAGCTCTCGCGGACCTTGTCCCACTGGCCGTTGGCTAGCCACTCTTTCGGCACCATCCACGAGCCGCCGATGCAGACCACGTTCGGTTGCGTCAGATATTCGGCAGCCGTGCTCTCGCCGATTCCACCGGTGGGGCATAGTTTCAAGTCGGCCAGCGGACCGGCCAGTCCCTTGAGCATTGCCAGGCCGCCGACCGCCGAGGCGGGGAATAGCTTGCACACGCGGAAGCCACGCTCCATCAGTGCCATCAGTTCGCTCGGCGTGCCCGCGCCTGGCACCACCGGCAGTGGTGCTCGCGCCAATGCCTCGGCCAGCATCGGCGTGGTGCCCGGGGTCACGATGAAATCGGCGCCGGCATCGATCGATTGCTGCAACTGACTCGCGTTGAGTACCGTGCCGGCACCGATGACGATATCCGGCAATTCGCGCTTGAGCATTGCCAGCGCTTCCAAGGCAACGGGCGTTCGCAGGGTCAGTTCGATTGCCGGCAGTCCGCCTTCCAGCAACGCGGCAGAAACGCGGCGGGCTTCTTCCAGGCTGTGCACGGTCACGACGGGCAGGATGCCGGCCGCGCGCAGCAATTGCTCGGCCTTGGTCTGGTGTTCGGCGATGGTCATGAGGGTCTCTGATTGATGTACGCGTCGAGGCCCAGGCCGCGAGTGGCCTGGGGCAGGGTGGGGGTGGTCGGAGCGATACGAGAGTCGCTCAGGCGTCCTTGGCCTCGTGTGGTGCGGCAGCGGCTTCCGCGTCGTGTCCAAGTTCGTACTCGGCGTCGTAGTTCCACAGGTCGCCGTCGGCCGCAGGTGGGCCACAGGAGATCGAGAGCGCGCCCTGGTCGGCGGGGCCGACCACGCGGCGGTTGATCCCGAACAGATTGCGACCGATGTCGTGCGCGGCTGGCGCCGTGTTCGGCGCTGGCGTGCGTGCGGCCCATTCGTTGGCGTCCACCAGCACTTCCAGGGTGCCGGCTTCGCCGTCCAGGCGCACGATATCGCCTTCGCGCACGCAGGCGATGGGGCCGCCGCGCGCTGCTTCCGGGGTGACGTGGATGGCTGCCGGGAACTTGCCCGACGCGCCGGACAAACGTCCGTCGGTGACCAACGCCACGCGCCGGCCCTGGTTCTGCAACAGGCCCAGTAGCGGCGCCAGCGAGTGCAGTTCGGGCATGCCATTGGCACGCGGACCCTGGTAGCGCAGCACGACCACAAAATCGTGCGGCAGCGCGCCAGCGGCGTGCAGTTTGTTCAGCGCCTGTGGCGCATCGATGACGACCGCCGGTGCCTCGATGGTGCGGAATTGCGGCTTCACCGCCGATAGCTTGATCAGCGAGCGACCGAGGTTGCCGCGTAGCAGGCGCAAGCCGCCTTGCGCTTCGAATGGGTTGGCGGCCGGGCGCACGACGGCTTCATCGCCGCTCTTGGCCGGGCTCGGCGCGTAGGCCAGCGCGCCGTTTCGTACGCATGGCTCGTCGGCGTAGGCGCGCATGCCACCGGGGACCACGGTGGGCAAGTCGTCGTGCATCAGTCCAGCGTCCATCAACTCGCGGAACACGAAGCCGATGCCGCCGGCGGCAGCGAAGTGGTTCACGTCGGCGTCGCCGTTCGGATACACGCGGGCCAGCAGCGGCACCATTTGCGACAGGGCGTCCAGGTCGTCCCAGGTCAGCACGATGCCGGCCGCACGCGCCACCGCCAGCCAGTGGATGGTGTGGTTGGTGGAACCGCCGGTGGCCATCAGTGCAACCACGGCGTTGACGATGGCACGCTCGTCGATGAGACGGCCAAGCGGGCGAAAGTCGTTGCCCAGCGCGGTGATGCGCAGCGCGCGTTCGGTCGCCTGTTGGGTCAGTGCCTCGCGCAGCGGGGTGCCAGGATTGACGAAGGATGCGCCGGGGAGCTGCACGCCCATCGCTTCCAGCAGCACCTGGTTGGAGTTGGCGGTACCGTAGAAAGTGCAGGTGCCAGGGGCATGGTAGGAGGCCGACTCGGCTGCCAGTAACTCCTCGCGGGTGGCCTGACCGGCGGCGTAACGCTCGCGCACTTCGGCTTTTTGTTTGTTGGGAATGCCGGGTGGCATCGGGCCGGCAGGAACGAAGATCGCTGGCAGGTGCCCGAAGGCCAGTGCGCCAATCAGCAAGCCCGGCACGATCTTGTCGCACACGCCCAGATACAGGCTGGTGTCGAACATGTCGTGGCTCAGGCCGATAGCGGTGGCTTGTGCGATCACGTCGCGCGAGAACAGCGACAGCTCCATGCCCGGCCGGCCTTGAGTCACACCGTCGCACATCGCCGGTACACCGCCTGCCACTTGTGCGGTGGCGCCAAGCGCGCGGGCGGTGTTGCGGATGAGTTCCGGGTAGTGCTCAAACGGCTGGTGTGCCGAGAGCATGTCGTTGTAGGCGGTGATGATGCCGAGGTTCGGGGTGATCCCGCCTTCGAGGCGACTCTTGTCGGTGGGCCCGCAGGCGGCGAAACCGTGGGCGAGGTTGCCGCAACTCAGGCGGCTGCGAAATGGCCCCTCGCGCAGTGCGGCGTCGATGCCGGCCAGGTAGGCGTGCCGCGACGGCGCACTGCGCACGCGGATACGCTCGGTGATCGCATGAAGTTTGGGATGCAGGGTCATTGGCTGAAATGGTTACGGAGGGGTAGGGGCCAGGGGGCGGCAAAAGCAGCTGGCGTACGCGGCTGTTCCGGATCCCGGGCATCGGGTTCCGGATTCCGGCTCGACTACTCGCACCAGTGCACGCGCAAACGCGCACCCGGCGTATCGAACGCGACGCGGATCGGGAATTCGTGTGGATCGGTGCCGGCTAGCGCATGCTCCAGCACCTGCAGTTTCTGCTTGCCGCGCAACAGCAACAAGCGCTGACCGATTGGTGCCAGGCCGGCTGGTGTCAGGGTGATGCGCCGCGGCCAAGTATTGGCGCCGGGGCAGCCGGTGGCATCCAGCGCGGCGTAGGGGAGCGGGGTGGTCAGGGCCTTGTTCAGGTCGGTGGCACCGGGGAATAGCGAAGCTGTGTGGCCGTCGCCGCCCATGCCCAGCACCGCCACGCACGCGGACGGCGCGTGTTGGGCGTGCAGGTTGGCGGCATGCACGCAATCCTGCAGCGGCTTACCGACCCGCACCAGCGGTTCGAAGCGTGCCTCCTCGGCGCGGTCCAGCAGGCTGTGTCGAATCAGATAGGCATTGCTGTCGCTGTCCTGCGGCGACAGCCAGCGTTCGTCGACCAAGCCGACCTCCAGCTTTGACCAATCCAGCGGCAGTTCGGCCAGCGCCTGGTACACCGGTGCCGGTGTGGTGCCGCCGGAAAGTAGCAGGCGCGCACTGCCGCGGCGTTGGATTTCCTCTGCTAACGCGTTGCCGATCTCGGCCGCAGCCGCGTCGATCCATTCGTCTGGATCGTCGTAGCGGATCAGGGTGATGCGGTCGGACAACGTGGCGCTCATGCCATGGCTCCTGGAGATTGCCGCGCGACATCCACTGCATAGGCAGCGGCGCCGAGCAGGCCGGGACGAGGGTGGATCACCGCCAGCGAGGGTACCCGCGCCATGATCGACGAAAATCGGCCTTTATGCTCGAAGCGCTGGCGGAAACCGGAGTGCTGAATTGCGTCGAGCATCCTCGGCACCAACCCGCCGGTCAGGAAGACCCCGTCCCAGGCGCCATGCACCAGGACCAAATCCCCGGCGATGGCGCCGAAGACCGCGCAAAACACTTGAATGGTCCGCATGGCGCGGTAATCGCCCTGGGCGGCTCGCGCGGAGATGTCTTCCGGTTTCAGTGGGCCTGGATCGTCGCCGGCCATCTCGCTGAGCGCGCGGTGGATGTTGACCAGGCCAGGGCCACACACCAGGCGTTCGTTGGAGACGCGGCCGAACTGCTGCGAGAGCAGCTCCAGAATGCGGATTTCTTCTGGCGTACCCGGCGGAAAGCTGACGTGGCCGCCCTCGGTTTCCAGCGGATAGCTGCGGCTACCGCGGACCAGCAGCCCGCCGACACCCAGGCCGGTGCCGGGACCGATCACGGCGTAGTTGCGCGACCCTTCGATTGCCGCCGGGCTCCAGCTCGCGCCACCGACCTGGACCACGTCCTGCGGTTGCAGCAGGTTGATCGCCATCGCCTGCGCGGCGAAGTCGTTGATCAGGTGCAGGACGTCGAAGCCGAGCATGCTGCCGGTACGCGAACGCGAGATCACCCAGGGATGGTTGGTGATGCGTGCTTCGTCCCCGTCCACCCGCCCGGCCACTGCGAACACGCCACTGCGCGCGTCCACGCCGGTCTGCTCCAGGTAGTGACGGGCGGCGTCGCCTAGCGATGGAAATTCCACCACCGCATAGGTCTGGGTGCTGTCGTTGAGCAGCGGGGTGGAGGCGTCCAGGTCGGCGAGGGCGAAGCGCGCGTTGGTGCCGCCGATGTCCGCGACCAGGACTGGTCGCTGCGGTGCACTCATGGTGTGTCTCGCGGCGCGGGTTTAGGTGGCGTGGCCGAGACGTAGGCTTGCGCTTCCTGCGGCCCCCAACTGCCGGCCGGATAGAGCTGCAAGGGCAGCCGTGCCTGCGCCCACGCGTCGCTGACGCTGTCGATCCAGGCCCAGGCGGCGCGCACTTCGTCGTCGCGCACGAACAGGGCGTGGTTGCCGTTGAGTGCGTCGAGCATCAGTCGCTCGTAGGCGATGCGTCGGTGCAACCCGGTCGGCACCGATAGTTCCAGTTCCAGCGGCTGCAGCTCCAGCGCGCCCCATTCCGGGCCGGCCAGGCTGCTCATCAGGTCCAGTTCGATATTTTCCTGGGGTTGCAACTGGAAGGTCAGCCGGTTCGGCGTCGCCTGTTGCGCGGTCGGCCGCTCGAACAGCCAGTGGGTGACCGGCTTGAGCGTGACCACCACGCGGGTGGAGCGCTCGGCCATGCGTTTGCCGGTACATAGCCGGAACGGCACCCCGGCCCAGCGCCAGTTGTCGATGTGGGCGGTGACTGCGACGAAGGTCTCCACGTCGCTGCCTTCCGGCGGCTGGTAGGCCTGCGCCGGCTCGCCGTTGACGGTGCCGGCGGTGTAGCGCCCGCGCACGCTGTCGCGCGCGGCGTGGGCCGCCTCCAGCGGACGCAACGCGCGCAGCACCTTGACCTTCTCGTCGCGGATACGGTCCGCTTCCAGTGAGGCCGGTGGCTCCATCGCCACCAGGCATAGCAACTGCAGGATATGGCTTTGCACCATGTCGCGCAGTGCGCCGGAGCGCGCATAGTAGGCGTCGCGGCCATCCACGCCTTCGCTTTCGGCGACCAGAATATCCACCGACTCGATGTAGTTGCGGTTCCACACCGCCTCCAGCAGCGTGTTGCCGAAGCGCAGGGCGATCAGGTTCTGCACCGCCGCCTTGCCCAGGTAGTGATCCAGGCGGAACACGCGGTCTTCGTCGATCAGCGCGCCGATCGATTGCAGGATCTCGTGCGCGTTGTCCGAGTCGTGGCCGATCGGCTTTTCCAGCATCAGACGGTTCGGCGCGGCCAGCGCGCCGCCCAAGGCCAGACCCTGGCAGGTGCTGATGTAGAGCCCCGGCGGGATCGCCAGGTAACTCACGCACTTGCGCGCGCTCAGGTCGCGCACTGCGTCGGCGACCGATTCTGGGTTGCGCAGGTCCACCGAGCGGTAGTCGATGCGGGCCAGCAGCGCCTGCACGATGGACTCGTCGATCTGTGGCATCGCCGCGTGCAGGCGCGGCTTGAGCAGCGCGTGGAACTTGGCGGTATCGTGCGGCGACAGTGCCAGCGCGCGAATGCGGAAATCGTCCGCCAGGAAGCCATCGTCGAGCATGCGCAGTAGCGATGGGAACAGGTAGCGCTGGGCCAGGTCGCCGGTGGCGCCGAACAACAGGAAGGTATCGTGCATCGACCGGATTTCGGTTTCGGGTGACATGTCGTCAATCACTAGTGGCTGGTTTTAGTTGCGTGGTGTTGGCAAGCGTGTGGCGGGCGCAGACGGTATCTGTTCTGCGGCGCAGACGAAGGCACAACGGGGGATGGTCGTCGGGCGCGAGCGTGCGATGCGAGAGAGGAATACGACTGCAAGACCTCTGAGGATACCTCTCTAATGCCTCAAGCAGCAGTGTCCTGATGCGTCGCGCGCCGGATCGGTGGCGGCCAATCACGTACAGGACCTCCCGCCGGGCAAGGGCGGATCGTGGAAACGGTTGCATGTCAGAATACCGTATCGTGGGTCATTGTTGCCGCTGAGCCGGCACGATGCGACCCGCATGGGCATACGCATGCACCGCCTTCGGGTGGGACCGGCGGCAGCCTGTTCCTTTTGCCGTAAACCGGATACCGCACGATGGCCAAAGTACGACTGGACAACATTCGCAAGGTCTACGACAACGGTCAGGTGGCCGTGCAGGGGGCCAGTTTTGACGTGGCCGATGGCGAGCTGATGGTGCTGGTCGGGCCGTCGGGCTGCGGCAAGTCCACGTTGCTGCGGATGATCGCCGGCCTGGAGGAGATCAGCGGCGGCCAATTGCGTATCGGCGAGCGTGTGGTCAACGAGGTGGCGCCGAAGGATCGCGACATCGCCATGGTGTTTCAGAGCTATGCCTTGTATCCGCACATGACCGTGGCCGAGAACCTGGCGTTTGGGCTCAAGTTGCGTGGGGAGAGCAAGGCGGTCATTCGTCAGCGCGTGGCCGCCGCCGCGCAGACCCTGGGCCTGACCCCGATGCTGGACAAGTTGCCGCGCGCCATGTCCGGTGGCCAGCGTCAGCGCGTGGCCCTGGGCCGCGCGCTGGTGCGCGAGCCGGCGGTGTTCCTGCTCGACGAGCCGCTTTCCAACCTGGATGCCAAGCTGCGCCACACGGTGCGCACCGAGATCGCGCAGCTGCATCGCAAACTCGGCACCACCATGATTTACGTCACCCACGATCAGGTCGAGGCGATGACCCTGGGTCAGCGTATCGTCGTGCTCAAGGATGGGGTCATCCAGCAGATCGATGCGCCGATGGCACTGTACGAGCGCCCGGCCAATCTGTTCGTGGCGGGCTTTCTCGGCAGTCCGGCAATGAATGTGCTGCGTGGGCAATTGCTCGAAGACGACGGCTTGCAGTTGCAACTGGCCGACGCCAGTCGGGTACCGTTGCCGGGCGCGCAGGTCGCGCCGCAGTGGATTGGTCGGCAGATCGCGATCGGCGTGCGTCCGGAGCATCTGCAGCCTAGCGAGGCTGGACAGGGAGGATTCGATGCGATCGTGGATGTGGTGGAGCCGGTCGGTAACGAGATTTTCGTCAACCTCCGCCATGGTGCGCAACCGTTGGTGATGCGGGTCGCGCCGCGCGCGCTGCCAGGGCTGGGCGAGCATCTGCCGGTGGCGGTACGCGGCGCGGCGCTGCATTTCTTCGATCCTGACAGCGGCAATCGGCTGGCGGCAGCCTGAAGGTGCGCCGGCATTGCCACGGCGCCGCGCGCGACGGCTCGCATGTGGCCGTGGCTGCATGGCGTGCGCGCTCAGCGTGCCAGCCCTTCGCGCAGCGGCTGCCAGTGCGCGGTGCGTGCTTGGACCTGCAGTCCGTTGGGCGGTGCCTCTTCCAGTGGTAGTACCGCCAGCGCCAGCGCGCCGGCAGCGCTGACTACGCTGCCGATTGTCTCGCCTTCGCGCAGGACCGGCGCACCGGCTGCGACCGGGACTTCCAGTTCCAATAATTGCAACCCACGTTTGGCCTTGCCCAGGAAATGGGTGCGGGCGACGATTTCCTGGCCCGGATAACAGCCCTTTTTGACGCTGAAGGCGTGCAGCCGGTCCAGCCCGAGTTGTTGCGGGGTCCATTGTTCGCGCTGGCTCGGGTCCAGCCGGGCCAAGCCCAGGCGCAGGTCGGCCTCGCGCCAAGCATCCACGACGGTCTGCTCGGCTGCATGACCGGCCTGCGCCGGCAGCATGCGTAGCGTGCGCGGCAGGCCATCGCCTCCCATGTCCAGCTCGATCGCTCCGTCCTCGCCGGTCGCCGACAGCGCACCGTGTGCCTGCGCCGGCAGGCTCAGCCGGCCGTGGGCGCGCAGATCGTCTTCTGCGGCGATGCGCAGCTTGCGCCGGAACACGAAGCGGCCCAGCGCCGTGGCCAGTTCGGCTGCGCCGCCATCGGGCAGCAAGGCCAGCAGCGTGTCCTCTGCCTGTCGCAACAGCGCGAACAGCACGATCACCCGGCCTTTCGTGTTGAGCCAGGCGTTCCATTGCCACTGCCCCACTTGCAGTGCTTGCACGTCGTTGGCGAACTGCGCATGAGCAAAGGCGACTGCATCCGGGCCGCGCAATGCAACGTACTCCAGGTGTGGCAGGGCGGAAAAACCGCCGGAATCCAGATTCAGGTTGTCAGGCACGAGAGTGGAGGACTAAAATTGAGTTGTTGTGAGACCCTTATGATAGGCCAACCAACCCCCATACCCGAGTCCGATCCCAAAACGCAGCGGCCTGCCGAGGAGACACCTCCGCGTCCGGCGCCTGCGCCGAAGGAGATCGGCGGGCGCGGCGGCCTCGAGCCGACGCGCTACGGCGACTGGGAGAAAAACGGACGCTGCATCGATTTCTGAGCAGTTGTGAGCCAACGCGGCCTTAAGCACGCCGCCCAGCCGAGATAACGAGCCAAGCGCATGGCGACCCGTGAACGTCCCCTCTCTCCCCATCTGCAGGTCTATCGTTGGCAGATCCAGATGGTCACGTCCATCTTGCACCGCGCCACCGGCATCGTGCTGGCGTTCGGTGCCTTGGTCATCGTCGCCGCGCTGTTGGTGCTGATGCGCGGGCAGGCCTCCTGGGACTGCTTCCGTGCAATGGCGGGCACCTGGTACGGCCAAGTGTTCCTGTTCGCCTGGAGTTGGGCGTTCGCCTACCACCTGTGCAACGGCCTGCGTCACATCGTGCAGGACTTCGGTCACGGCTTCAGCATTCCTGCGTTCTTGCGCAGTAGCTGTCTGTCGGTGATCGGTAGTCTGGTCATCGTGGCGCTGATCTGGGTGGACGTCCTCACCGGAGCTGCCGCATGAATCGTTACCGTACCCCGCTGAAGAACGTGCGCGGCCTGGGCGCGGCCAAGTCCGGCACCGAACACTTCGTGCTGCAGCGGCTCACCGCTACCGCCCTGGTCGGCCTGACCATCTGGTTCCTGACGTTCGTGCTGGGCCTGCTCGGTGCCGACTATGTCACCGCGACCCAGGCGGTCGCCAAACCATGGAATGCCATGCTGCTGGTCGGTTTCCTGATCGCGATGTTCTGGCATGCGCAGATCGGATTGCAGGTGATTGTCGAAGACTACGTGCACAACTCGCTGCTGGCCGTGGCGCTGCAGACCATGGTGAAGTTCATCGCCGTGCTCGGCGCAATCGTCGGTGTATTCGCGGTCGCCCGCATTGCGCTGGGCAGCGCCTGATCGGCGCCCGTAACAGGAATTCAGACTCGATGTCCGCTTACAAGATCACCGAACACAAGTACGACATGGTCGTCGTCGGCGCCGGCGGCGCTGGTTTGCGTGCGACCTTCGGCCTGGCCCAGAAGGGCCTGCAGACGGTCTGCCTGACCAAGGTCTTCCCGACCCGCTCGCACACCGTGGCCGCGCAGGGTGGTATTTCCGCCGCGCTCGGCAACATGGGCGAGGACGATTGGCGCTACCACTTCTACGACACCATCAAGGGGTCGGACTGGCTGGGCGACCAGGACGCCATCGAATACATGTGCCGCGAGGCGATCCCGGCGATCATCGAGCTCGAACACTACGGCGTGCCGTTCAGCCGTACCGAGGACGGCAAGATCTATCAACGTCCGTTCGGCGGCATGACCACCAAATACGGCGAAGGCCCATCGGCGCAGCGCACCTGCGCCGCGGCCGACCGCACCGGTCATGCCATGTTGCACACCCTGTACCAACAGTCGCTGGCGCACAACGCACGTTTCATGGTCGAGTACTTCGCGCTCGACCTGATCTTCGACCAAGAGGGTGTGTGCCGTGGCGTGCTGGCGCTGGATATGGCCGAGGGATCGCTGCACCTGTTCCGCGCCCATGGCGTGGTGCTGGCCACCGGCGGCTATGGTCGTGCCTACTTCAGCGCTACCTCGGCGCATACCTGCACCGGCGACGGTGGTGGCTTGGTGATGCGCGCTGGCCTGCCGGTGCAGGACATGGAGTTCGTGCAGTTTCATCCAACCGGCATCTATGGCGCCGGCTGCCTGATCACCGAGGGCGTGCGCGGCGAAGGCGGCATTCTGCGCAACAGCAGCGGCGAGCGTTTCATGGAGCGCTATGCACCGCACTACAAGGACCTGGCCTCGCGCGATGTGGTGTCGCGTTCGATGACCATCGAGATCCGCGAAGGTCGCGGTGTCGGCGAACACAAGGATCACATCCTGCTCGACCTGACCCACCTGGGGCCAGGCGTGATCGACGAAAAATTGCCCGGCATCGCCGAGAGCGCGCGCATCTTCGCCGGTGTCGATGTGCATAAACAACCGATTCCGGTGTTGCCGACCGTGCACTACAACATGGGCGGCATCCCCACCAACTATCACGGCGAAGTGGTGCGTAAGGACGGCGACAACCCGGATGCGGTGGTGCCCGGCCTCTACGCCATCGGCGAGGCGGCCTGTGTGTCGGTGCATGGCGCCAACCGTCTTGGGTCCAACTCGTTGCTGGATCTGGTGGTATTCGGACGCGCGGTGGCCAACCGCTGTGCCCAAACGATCAAGACCGATGCGCCGCACAAGGATCTGCCGGGCGACGCCTGCGACAAGGCATTGAGCATGCTGGACAAGCTGCGCCACGCCAACGGCAGCACCCCGACCTCGGTGATTCGCGACAAAATGCAGCGCACCATGCAGTCCGATGCTGCGGTGTTCCGTACCAGCAAGACGCTGAAGGAAGGCGTGGACAAGATGGCGGAGATCTTCGCCAGCTTCGAGGATGTGAAAGTGTCCGACCGCTCGTTGGTGTGGAATTCCGATCTGATCGAGACCTATGAATTGAACAACCTGCTGCTCAACGCGGTGGCGACGATCAACTCGGCCGAACAACGCAAGGAAAGCCGCGGCGCGCACGCGCACGAGGATTTCCCGGAACGCGACGACGCCAACTGGCAGAAGCACACCTTGGTCACCGTCGACGACAAGGGCCAGTGCAGCTTCGACTATCGCCCGGTGCACATGTACACGCTCAGCAATGACGTGGACGTGGTGCCGCCGAAGCCGCGCGTGTATTGATCCCAGGGCAGGATCGGCGATGCAATCCAACATGCTCTCGCTGACCGTGATTGCGCTTGGGCTGCTGTTGGCATTGCGCGTCCTGTTCGAACGGTCGATGCTGGGTGTCGAGAGAGAGGTCAGGGCCTTGGTCTGCGCCGCTCTCTCGATTGTCAGTGACATTTTTTTCCTAAACATGCGTGCGGTGCGGATCTCCTTCCCGCGCACGCAAGCCTGAGCCAACGAGAACAGCCATGGCAGAGTTCAGCCTCCCCAAGAATTCCAAGATCGGCAAAGGCAAGCACTATCCCGCCAAGGGCGCGAAGAATGTGCGTACCTTCAAGGTCTACCGCTGGAATCCGGACGACGACAGCAATCCGCGTACCGACACCTACGAGGTGGATTTGGACGCGTGCGGTCCGATGGTTCTGGATGCGCTGATCAAGATCAAAAACGAGATCGACCCAACCCTGACCTTCCGCCGCTCCTGCCGCGAGGGGATCTGTGGTTCGTGCGCGATGAATATCGACGGCACCAATACGCTGGCCTGTACCAAGGCGATTGCCGATTGCGGCAAGCGGGAAGTGCCGATCTACCCGCTGCCGCACATGAGCGTGGTCAAGGATCTGGTCCCCGACCTGACCCACTTCTACGCCCAATACGCCTCGATCAAGCCATGGATCCGCACCCAGACCCCAGCGCCGCCGGATCGCGAGCGGCTGCAGTCGCCGGAGGATCGTAAGAAGCTCGACGGCCTGTACGAGTGCATCCTATGCGCCTGCTGCTCGACCAGTTGCCCGAGCTACTGGTGGAACGGCGAGCGCTATCTGGGGCCGGCCATCCTGCTGCAGGCCTACCGCTGGATCATCGATTCGCGTGACGAGGACACCGGTGCGCGCCTGGATGATCTGGAAGACCCGTTCAAGCTGTATCGCTGCCATACCATCATGAACTGCGCGCGGACCTGCCCGAAGGGGCTGAACCCGGCGCTGGCGATTGCCGAAATCAAGAAATTGATGATGGCGCGCCGCGCCTGATCGGCTCGGCTCGGCGAGCCGTCTCACTGCGGCGGGTTTGCCCGCCGACCACGCGGCAACGACTCTGCGATTCGGTGCCGCGTTTGTTTCGGCGACCGCTGCGGCGCGCCGTCACCAGGCAAGGGTCGATACGATGGACGACACCACCGAACTGAAAAAGCTGCGTTGGCGCTGCCGGCGCGGCATGCGCGAGCTGGACCAACTGTTCGGTCGCTACCTTGATCAGCGCTGGGCACACGCACCGACAGTCGAACGCGGGGTTTTCCTATCGCTGCTCGATTGCGAGGACGATAAATTATGGCGCTGGTTCATGGGGTATGAGGCTTGTCCCGATGCGCATGCCGCCGATCTCATCGCCACCATCCGCGCCATGCCGGCTTGAGTGGCGTCCCTCGCGCTGGCTGCTGGCCGCGCTGAGCTTGCTGGGGGTTTTGGCACCGCTGTCCATCCTCGGTTCGGACCTGCCGCGCGGCGTGGCGTGGCCGGCGGCACTGTTGGCCTTGCTGTATGCGCTGGCGCTATTGCGCAGCGAAGCCGCGCGTCTTCCTTGCATCGTGCTGATCCCTGCCGGGCCCGGCACTGCCACCGTGGACGGCGTGCCGGTCGCCGCGTTGCAAGTTCATTGGCGCGGGCCATTGGCATTCGTGCGTTGGCGCGATGCGCAAGAGCGGTTGCGACATCTGGTGTGGTGGCCCGATACGCTGCCGGCGCCGGCACGACGTGAACTGCGTCTGGCCGCACAGGCCCATGCCGCTTCGTCTGCGCCTCCGTAAATGGCACCATAGCGCTTCCTGGATGGTGGCTGCGCATGTTCAAACCTTTACCCGTGGCCATCGGCCTGCGCTATCTGCGCGCCAAACGTCGCAATAATTTCATTTCCTTCATCTCCATGGCCTCGATCCTCGGCATCGCGCTGGGCGTGACCGTGTTGATCACCACGCTGGCGGTGATGAGCGGTTTCCAGAAGGAGATCCGCGACCGTCTGCTGCAGATGGCCGCGCATGCCACGGTCAGCGCGCAGGGCGCGCCGATGCAGGACTGGCAGCACGCGGTGGACGTCGCGATGCACGACCAGCGTGTGGCCGGTGCCGCGCCCTATGTCGAGGAAGAGGCGCTGTTGACCGGTCTGCGCAACCAGCCGGCGATCGTGCGCGGCATTGTGCCTGCGGAGGAAGCCAAGGTCTCGGTACTGGCGAAAAAGATGAAGCAGGGGTCGGTCGACAGCTTGACTCCCGGTTCCTACAACATCGTACTCGGCCAGGAATTGGCGTTGTGGTTGGGCGTGGCCGTGGGCGACAAGGTCGTGGTGATGCTCGGTGAGCCGCAGGCCAGCCCGATGGGCATGGTGCCGCGTTACAAGCGCTTCACCGTCAGCGGTATCTTCGAGGCCGGCTACAACGAGGTCGACCGTGGTCTGGCGGTGACCAACATGACGGATTTGCAGCGAGTGCTGCGCATGGGCGACGGCGTGACGGGCGTGCGGTTGAAATTGCACGACATGGACTTGGCCTGGAACGTGGCCCGCGATCTGGCGTTGAAGCTGCGTGGGCCATACATGGTCAGCGATTGGACCCGCGAGAACGCCAACCTCTATCAGTCACTGAAGATGGAAAAGACCGTCATGGGCATCCTGCTGTCGCTGATCATCGCGATGGGGGCGTTCAACCTGGTGTCCTCGCAGGTGATGCTGGTGACCGACAAGCAGGCCGACATCGCGATTCTGCGCACGCTTGGGTTGAGTCCGAGCGGGGTGATGCAGGTGTTCATGGTGCAGGGCACGTTGATCGGCGTGATCGGTACCGTCGCCGGTGTGATCGGTGGCATCGTGCTGACATTGAACCTGGAACGGATCCTGGCGGCCATCGAAGCGGTGTTCAATATCAAACTCCTGCCCGAGGATGTGTACTACATCACCGGCTTGCCGACCGACATGCAGCCGCACGATGTGGTCGTGATCACCGTCGTGGCGTTGTTGATGAGTTTCCTGGCCACGTTGTATCCGGCATGGCGCGCGGCCCGCACGCAACCAGCGGAGGCGCTGCGCTATGAATAAGCAACCGCAATCGCCGATGGGAAATCCTCAGCCGTCGGTGTCGCCGTTGGGCGGGGCGGCCGTTCGTGCCGAAGCGTTGGCCAAGACCTACGCCGAAGGCAAGATGCGCACAAAGACCGTCATGGGCATCCTGCTGTCGCTGATCATCGCGATGGGGGCGTTCAACCTGGTGTCCTCGCAGGTGATGCTGGTGACCGACAAGCAGGCCGACATCGCGATTCTGCGCACGCTTGGGTTGAGTCCGAGCGGGGTGATGCAGGTGTTCATGGTGCAGGGCACGTTGATCGGCGTGATCGGTACCGTCGCCGGTGTGATCGGTGGCATCGTGCTGACATTGAACCTGGAACGGATCCTGGCGGCCATCGAAGCGGTGTTCAATATCAAACTCCTGCCCGAGGATGTGTACTACATCACCGGCTTGCCGACCGACATGCAGCCGCACGATGTGGTCGTGATCACCGTCGTGGCGTTGTTGATGAGTTTCCTGGCCACGTTGTATCCGGCATGGCGCGCGGCCCGCACGCAACCAGCGGAGGCGCTGCGCTATGAATAAGCAACCGCAATCGCCGATGGGAAATCCTCAGCCGTCGGTGTCGCCGTTGGGCGGGGCGGCCGTTCGTGCCGAAGCGTTGGCCAAGACCTACGCCGAAGGCAAGATGCGCACGCCGGTGTTCGACGGACTGGACCTGAGCGTGGCCCCGGGCGAGACCGTGGCCATCGTCGGCGCCTCCGGTGCAGGCAAAAGTACTTTGCTGCATTTGTTGGGAGGCCTGGACGTCCCTACCTCCGGTGAGGTCTACGTCGCCGGTCAGCGCATGTCGGCGCTGACCGACGCGGCACGTGGGCAACTGCGCAATCGCTCGCTTGGATTCGTCTACCAGTTTCATCATTTGCTACCCGAATTCACCGCGTTGGAAAACGTGATGATGCCGGTGCTGCTGAGTGGGGCGCCGATGCACGACGCCGATGCGCGCGCGCGCGCCTTGTTGGAATCGGTTGGCCTTGGTCATCGCCTGGAGCACAAGCCGGGCGAATTGTCCGGTGGCGAACGCCAGCGTGCCGCTGTGGCACGCGCCCTGGTCAACCGCCCGGCCTGCGTGCTTGGCGACGAACCCACCGGCAATCTCGACGATAAGACCGCCGCCAACGTCTTCGCACTGATGCTGGAACTCAATCGTGCACACGGCACCAGCCTGGTGTTGGTCACGCATGATCGCGGTCTGGCGCGCAAGCTTGACCGGGTATTGGAACTGCACCAGGGCAAGTTGCGCGAACTCGCCCCTGCCGAGGTCTGATGCGTCATCGCGATGTTGCGGTATCGCGTGCGGCGTGATGCGTCTGCGCTGTTTTGGCGGCGTGTGCATCGTGCAGACGCGTTGTCGTGTGTGCGGCGGCGTGCATGCGGCGACCGGCAAACTCCGATGCCTTGCGAGGTGTTTATCCGATAGGGAAGCTGTGCCCGCTGTGCGAGGCTGAGCCTGACATCGATGCGGCGTGTGCTGGCGACGCGTCCGCACGGGTGTCCGGATCCATGCCAGGGAGGGCAGGTCGCATGCCGGGTTGTCTTCAGTTCATGCGCACCACGTTGCCAGTCACTCTGGCGCGTCAGCGCGCAGCGGTCGCACCGTTCGGCATCGCCGTCGCGGTCAGTCTCGCTGCCGGCGTGCTGGCCGCGCTGTGGCTGCCGCGTTTGCTCCCATGGCCATTGTCGCTGGCGGCGCTACTGGGCGGCTTGCTGCTGTTTGGCGTGTCGCCACGCTGGCGCTGGTTGGGCGCGTTTGCGGTCGGTGCCGGTTGGCTGGGATTGATCGCGGGGAGGGTACTGGCGCAGCAGTTACCCCCAGATTGGGAAAGCCACGTGACCACTCTCAGTGGTCAGGTGGTGGACTTGCCACAGTCGCAGCCACGGCGCACCCGTTTTCTTATCCGCGTGGATACCGATGCGACACAACCGGCACCGCTGCGTGGACGCCTGCTGCAACTGGCTTGGTACGATGACTTCGGTGCGCTCCAGCCAGGGTCGCGTAGCGCCTTGCGTGCGGATGCACACTGGCGCTTGAGCGTGCGCCTGCGTGCGCCACGCGGGCTCAGCAACCCAGGTGGTTTCGATGCCGAGGCATATGCGCTCGCGCAACGGATCGCCGCCAGCGGTTATGTCGTCGCGCCGCGCGCGGCAATGCAATTGGCGCCCGGGCAGGGCATCGATGCCTGGCGCGAGCGTGTGTCGGCACGCATCGCCGCGACCGTGCCGAACGCATCGGCGCGCTACGTACAGGCGTTGGCGTTGGGCGACACTCGGCGTCTGGATGATCGCGATTGGCGCATCCTGCGCGCGGCAGGGCTGACCCATCTGATCGCCATTTCCGGCTTCCATGTGGGGTTGGTTGCGGGAGCCTGTGCCTTGTTTGCGGGCGGAGTGTGGCGGCTGTGGCCGCGTCTGGGGCGATCATGGCCACGGCATCAGGCGATGGCCTTGCTGGCGATGCTTGGCGCAGCCGGTTACACCGCGCTATCGGGCATGGCGCTGCCCACGGTCCGCACCGCGTTGATGATCGCGGTGGTCGTGATCGCGCGCCTGTGGCGGCGTCCGGTGCGGGTGGTCGATGCGCTGGCGTTGGCGGCAATCGTCATGCTGATCGCCGATCCGCTGGCGGTGCTGTCGGCCGGTTTCTGGCTGAGTTTCTTCGGCGTCGCCTGGTTGGTCTGGTGCATGCCCAAGGCGGGCAGCGGCTGGCGCGACAAGTTGCGCGAATTCCTCTCTGCGCAAGGCGTTGCCACGCTCGGCCTGTTGCCGTTGAGCACGATGCTCTTCGGTCAGGCGTCGGCGGTCGGTCCATTAGCCAACCTGTTGGCGATCCCGTGGTGGAGTCTGGTCGTGGTTCCCTTGGCGTTGCTCGGGACTGCGCTGGACACGGTCCACGCCGGAGCGGGCATCTGGGTGTGGCGCACGGCAGCGTTTTGTTTCGATCTGACATGGCCGGTGTTCACTAAGCTGGGAGAGAGCCGCTTCGCCCTGTGGTGGTTGCCCGAGCCGCGCGACTGGGCGTTGCCGCTGGCACTACTTGGTGCGTTCTGGTTGTTGTTGCCGCGCGCGGTGCCGGGCAAGCCGCTGGCGGTGTTGTTGTGGTTGCCGTTGTTCTGGCCGCCATTGGAGCGGCCAGCACCGGGTGAAGTGGAATTGGTGATGATCGATGTGGGGCAGGGATTGTCGGTGCTGGTGCGTACCGCGCAGCATCAACTGCTGTACGACACAGGTCCTGCGGTCAAAGACGGGTACGACGCTGGCGAGCGGGCAGTGGTGCCAGCGCTGCATGCGCTGGGTGTGGCGCGGTTACAGCGCGTGGTGATCAGTCACGGCGACAACGATCATGCCGGGGGTTTTGCAGCTGTCCGCGCTGCTTTGCCGGTTGCTTTGGCGCAGGCACCTGCCGGTGCGCCGGTACTGGTGGATCGGCCATGCGTTGCGGGAACCGGCTGGGAGTGGGACGGCGTGCGCTTTCGCTTTCTGCATCCGCCTTCCAGCTTTCCCTATCTCGACAATGAATCCAGTTGCGTGCTCCGCGTCGAAAGTGACTATGGCGCGATCCTGCTCACTGGCGATATCGACGATGTGATCGAACGTCGGCTGCTGCGCCAGGCACCACAGGACCTGCACGCCGAGGTGGTGCTGGCCCCACATCATGGCAGCGCGCAGGCATCGCAACCTGCGTTCGTCGCCGCCACCGGCGCGCGGCTGGTGCTGATCTCGGCGGGCGAGGGGAACCGCTTCGGCCATCCGCGGCCGGAGGTGGTCGCGCGTTGGCAAGCTTCCGGTGCGCAGGTCGCGTGCACCGCCCAAGCAGGCGCATTGCGCGTCTGGCTTGGGCATGCCGGTGTGCAACTGCGCCAGCGGCGGCCATGGCGGGCGCGGTTGTGGGATGCGGCGGAGCGAGCGCGGACGGCTGCTATCCTATCGGCCAGTGAACGAACGGCCGAACGTGCCGGAGGGATGCGACGTGTTGGAACTGGTCAAGGAGCGGGCAGTGGTGCCAGCGCTGCATGCGCTGGGTGTGGCGCGGTTACAGCGCGTGGTGATCAGTCACGGCGACAACGATCATGCCGGGGGTTTTGCAGCTGTCCGCGCTGCTTTGCCGGTTGCTTTGGCGCAGGCACCTGCCGGTGCGCCGGTACTGGTGGATCGGCCATGCGTTGCGGGAACCGGCTGGGAGTGGGACGGCGTGCGCTTTCGCTTTCTGCATCCGCCTTCCAGCTTTCCCTATCTCGACAATGAATCCAGTTGCGTGCTCCGCGTCGAAAGTGACTATGGCGCGATCCTGCTCACTGGCGATATCGACGATGTGATCGAACGTCGGCTGCTGCGCCAGGCACCACAGGACCTGCACGCCGAGGTGGTGCTGGCCCCACATCATGGCAGCGCGCAGGCATCGCAACCTGCGTTCGTCGCCGCCACCGGCGCGCGGCTGGTGCTGATCTCGGCGGGCGAGGGGAACCGCTTCGGCCATCCGCGGCCGGAGGTGGTCGCGCGTTGGCAAGCTTCCGGTGCGCAGGTCGCGTGCACCGCCCAAGCAGGCGCATTGCGCGTCTGGCTTGGGCATGCCGGTGTGCAACTGCGCCAGCGGCGGCCATGGCGGGCGCGGTTGTGGGATGCGGCGGAGCGAGCGCGGACGGCTGCTATCCTATCGGCCAGTGAACGAACGGCCGAACGTGCCGGAGGGATGCGACGTGTTGGAACTGGTCAAGGGCGGGTGGCTGGCCGATGCTGCCATTGCTGCTGTTGGGCGTGGTCGCGCTGGCGATTGTCCTGGAGCGGTTCTGGAGCCTGCGCCGTAGCGAAGTTCTGCCGCCGGGGCTGGGTCAGGAAGTGCGCAATTGGGCCACACGTGGCAAGCTCGATCCGACCCACATCGAATCGTTGCGGCGCAATTCGCCATTAGGCGCGCTGTTGGCTGCCGGCCTGGATGTGCGCCACCGTTCGCGCGAGATCGTGCGCGAGCGCATCGAAGATACAGGCCGTCATGTCGTCCATCGGATGGAACGTTTTCTGAATGCCTTGGGGACGGTTGCATCGGCCGGACCGCTGTTGGGTCTGCTTGGCACGGTGGTCGGCATGATCCAGATGTTCCTTGGCATCCTCGACCATGGTGTCGGTGACGTGAACCAGCTTGCAGGTGGCATCGGCAAGGCGCTGGTGTGCACCGCGACTGGCATGATCATTGCGGTGCCTGCATTAATCTTCCATCGTCATTTTAAAAATCGTATTGCTGGCTACATCATCGAGATGGAGCAGGAGGCCACGGCGTTGACCGACGTGTTGGAGGGCCACGGCCGTACCAGCATACCGGCGGCATCCGCACGACCGGCGGCGCAGAGCGCCACCGCCGCGACCAAGGGCTGAGCCGGTGCGGATTCGCGACGAGCGTGGTGAGGACGAGCCGCATATCGACTTGGTGCCGCTGATCGACGTCATCCTGGTGCTGATTATCTTTTTTGTCGTGACGACGACCTTCGAGGCTCGCTCCACGCTGCAGTTGCAGCTACCCAACGCCAGCGACCAGCATACAGCGGTGCCGCCGCGTGCTCTGAGCGTGTTGATCAATGCCGATGGGCATTATTTCGTCAACGATCAAGAAGTGCTGCGCACGGATTTGCAATCGGTCAAGCGCAGTATCGCTCAGGTCGCTGGTGAGGACCGCACCCAGCCTGTGCTGCTGCGTGCCGATGCGCGTACCCCGTATCAGGCGGTAGTCACCGTGCAGGACGCGCTGGGTCAGCTTGGTTTCCGCCGCATCGCCATCGCCACTGCACCCGATACCAACAGGGACGGAGGCAACAAGTGAACGCACCATTCGCCACGCCCGATCAAGACTCGCCCTGGCGGACCTATCGCCGCTTGTTGTCGTATGCCGGTGGCTACCGTGGTTTGTTATTGATCGCCGCCGTTGGCGCGTTGTTGGAAGCTGTGGCCGGCTCGGGTTTTCTCGCGCTGATGAAGCCGATCACCGACGAGACCTTCATTGCCCGCAACCGCGAGGTGGCGATGTGGCTGCCTCTGCAGATCGTCGGTTTGTTCGTATTGCGCGGTCTTGCCGGTTACTTCACCGATATGGCGATGGGACGCGCGGCGCGCAGCATTGCTCGCGACTTCCGCGTCAACGTGCTGGACAAATACCTGCGCCTGCCGGGTAGCCGCTTCGATGTCGAGCCGGTGGCCTCGATGCTGGTGCGGCTGGGCTCGGACAGCGATCAGGTGGCGCAGGCGGCGGTCGATGCGATGAAGGTCATGGTGCAGCAGACGTTGCAGATCGTCGGCGCGCTGGCGGTGATGCTGTGGTATAGCTGGACGGTGACGGTGACGATTTTGCTGGTGGCGCCGCCGCTGGCCTGGGTCATGGACCGGGTGGCCAAGCGCTACCGGCGGGTCAGCCACCGCATCCAGGAAAGCAATGCGGAATTGATGCAGGCCGCCGAGCAGGCGCTGTCCGGCAATCAGGAGGTCAAGGTCTACGGCGCACGTGCCAGCGAAATGCAGCGCTACCAGGATCTGGCCGATACCAACCTGCGTCTGGCGATGAAGGTCGAATCCACCCGTGGCATCTCCTCGGCTGCGGTGCAATTGCTGGGTGCGATCGGCCTGGCCGCGCTGTTGCTGATCGCCGGTCACGAGGCATTGGCCGGGCGTTTGACTGCCGGCGAGTTCGTTTCGCTGATGACCGCGATGATGGCGATCATTCCGGCATTGAAGAATCTCACCAACGTGCAGAACATGCTGCAACGTGGTGTTGCTTCGGCGCAGCGGTTGTTCGTGGTGCTGGATGCGCCGGAGGAGCAGGACAGTGGCACACGCCGCATCGGTCGTGCGCAAGGGTTGATCGAATTCCGCCAGGTGACGGCGACCTATCCGGGACAGATCCGCCCGGCCTTGGCCGAGGTCAGTTTCGTTGCCGCACCTGGAACCGTGACCGCGATCGTTGGGCGTTCCGGTAGCGGTAAATCGAGCTTGGTCAAGTTGATTCCACGTTTTTATGACCCGCAGTCCGGCCAGATTCTGCTCGATGGCCAGCCGTTGCAAGATTACCGTCTGGCCGATTTGCGCCGGCAGATTGCGCTGGTCGGGCAGCAGGTGATGCTGTTCGATGGCAGCATCGCCGAGAACGTTGCCTACGGGGAGATGCGCGAAGCGGATGCGGCGCAACTGCGGCACGCGATTGCCAATGCCAACGCCATGGAATTCGTCCAGCAGTTACCCGATGGCATGCAGGCTCAGGTCGGTGCCAAAGGTGGCCGCTTGTCCGGCGGTCAGCGTCAGCGCTTGGCGATTGCGCGCGCCATGCTCAAGGATGCCCCGATTCTGATCCTCGACGAGGCCACTGCGGCGCTGGACAACGAATCGGAGCGCCTGGTGCAAGACGCGCTGCATCGGTTGATGCCCGAGCGCACCACGCTGGTCATCGCGCACCGTCTGTCCACCATCGAACACGCCGACCAAGTGCTGGTGATGGATCAGGGCAGTATCGTCGAGCGCGGCACCCATCGCGAACTGCTGGCACTGGGCGGCGTCTACGCGCACCTGCACCGCATGCAGTTTCGTGAAAGGCCGTTCGAATGAGTGACGAACGTGGACGGCAGACTCCTGCCTATTGGTACGGCACCGGCACCGCGCCGCTGTGGGCGCACGCGCTGACGCCGCTGTACGCGGGGGTGATCGCGCTGCGCCGCGCACTGTATCGTCGTGGCTGGCGTAAGCGTCACAGTCTCGCCGTGCCTGTGGTGGTGGTGGGTAATCTCACCGCGGGTGGTACCGGTAAAACACCGTTGACCATCGCGCTGGTGCGGCGTCTGCAAGAAGCGGGTTGGACGCCGGGGGTGGCTTCGCGTGGCTACGGTCGTCGCCAGGATCAGGTCGCGCGCTGGATCGAGTCTGCAACAGATGCCGAGCTCGGTGGCGATGAGCCGGTGTTGATCGCGCACAAGACCGGCGTGCCGGTGCGGGTGGATCGCGACCGCGTCGCCGCCGCACGCGCACTGCTGCAGGCCGGTTGCGACATCGTGGTCTGCGACGATGGATTGCAGCACTATCGGCTGCAACGTGACGTCGAGATCGAGGTGGTGGATGGTCAGCGCCGTTACGGCAACGCTCGTCTGCTCCCGGCCGGGCCACTGCGTGAGCCGGTCGCGCGCGGCGGCGAATGCGACTTTCGGGTCGTCAACCTGGGCCAGGACAGTGACAGCGGAGAGGTCCAGGTCGGCTTCGGCGAGTGGGCCATGCGCCTGCGCATCGAGAATGCACAGCCTATGCGCGGTGGTCGCGGGCGGTCGTTGCAAAGTTTTGCCGGCCAGCGTGTGCATGCCGTGGCGGGTATCGCGCATCCGCAGCGCTTCTTCGCCATGTTGCGCGCGCATGGCATCGGGGTGGTGCCGCATGCGTTTCCCGATCACCATCGTTACAGTGCGGCAGATCTGGCCTTTGGCAGCGAGTTGCCGGTGCTGATGACCGAGAAGGACGCGGTCAAGTGTGCCGCGCTTGTCGATGATTGGTGCTTCAGTGTGCCGCTGGTCGCCGAATTGCCAGCGGCATTTTGGATTGCACTGCTGGATCGGCTGGACAAGCTGCGTGGTCGCGCCGGCAATGTCGCCGAGTGAGCTGCCCGCGTGCCGAGGAATGTGATGCGCGCAGTGTCCGATGGCGCAGCGCGATAGAATCCTGGTGTATGTCGGGCCTTCGTGGTGCTTCGGCTCTCGCCGATACAATGCGATATGCCGCGTCGTGAGGCCGCGGCCGCGCTTGGCGCGTGCATCCGGGGCGCGTCTGCTTTGCCATTCATGACAACTCTGCGGAGAGACCATCGATGATGTTCGTATCGCGATATTTCCTGCCTTCGTCCGCCGTTGCCGGCATCGCTGTCGTATGAGCGGCGCTGTTTCTTCGCCGTCGTTCGTGGTCGCCATTCCTGCTCGCTATGCGGCCTCGCGCTTGCCGGGTAAGCCGTTGCGGTTGCTTGGCGGTGAGCCGTTGATCCGCCATGTGGCGCGCTGCGCGCTGGCCGCTGGCGCACAGCAGGTGTGGGTGGCGGCTGACGATGCGCGCATTGCCGCAGCGGTGCAAGATCTGCAGGGGGTACATGTGGCGGCGACTTCGGCCGAGCACGTCTCGGGCACTGATCGCCTGGCCGAATGCGCCGCTATCGCCGGCTGGGACGATGGGACCCTGGTCGTCAACTTGCAAGGCGACGAGCCGTTCGCGCCTGCCGCGGGCATCGTGGCAGTGGCGCAGGCATTGGCCGAAAGCGGCGCCGAAATGGCAACTTTGGGTACGCCTGTGGATGCGGCCGACCACCTGTTCGACCCAAACGTTGTCAAGTTGGTGCGTAATGCGCAGGGCAATGCGTTGTATTTCAGTCGTGCGCCGATTCCATGGCACCGCGAGGCGTTTGCCGCTTCCCGCACGCAATTTTCCCTGCCTGGTCCATGGTTGCGTCATATCGGCATCTACGCGTATCGCGCCGCTTTCCTGCGCCGGTTCGCGGCGATGCCGCCTGGGCAACTGGAGCAGATCGAGTCGCTGGAGCAGTTGCGTGTGTTGGAGGCTGGCTTCCGTATCGCGGTGGCGTTGTCGCCGGCGCCGTTCCCGCCCGGGGTCGATACCCCGGAGGATCTGGCACGTGCCGAGGCATACCGACAGGGCATGGCATGAAGCTATTGATGGTCTGTTTGGGCAATATCTGCCGCTCGCCAATGGCCGAAGCTGTGTTACGTCATCACCTGCAGCATTCGCCACTGGCCGAGCAGGTGCAGGTGGATTCCGCCGGTACCGGAGATTGGCATCGTGGCGAGCCGCCAGACCCGCGTGCGATCGCTTGCGCCCGTGGTCACGGCGTGGATATTTCCGGGCTGCGTGCGCGGTCGCTGTGCGATGCCGATTTCGCCGCGTTCGACTGGATCTTGTGCGCCGATGCCAGCAATCTGCGAGACCTGCGTCGGCGCGCGCCGATCACGGCGCGTGCGCAGATGGCGCTGTGGCTGCCTTGGGCCGGAGTCGCGGCAGGTGAGGAAATTCCGGATCCGTACACCGGCGACAGCACGCACTTCGAGCGTGTTTGGCGCTTGGTAGACGAAGCCGCCGTCGCTAGCGTGGCGCGGCTCTCCGCTACCTTCGACTCCGGCATAATTGACCGATGAATTCCATTACTGATTTGGAACTGTTGTCGTCCAGTGTTTGGCTGAATGCGGCGCCGACCACCCTGCGTGAACAGCAGGGGCGCGCTTTGGTGTTGGCCTTCGTCAACGCTGCCTCGGTGTGGTGCGTGCAGCGCTTGGCCGAACTGAGCCATTGGCAGACGCGCAATCCGGGCCGGTTGCAGGTCATCGCGGTGCAGGTGCCGCGTTTCGACAGCGAACGCGAACCGGAGGGCGCGCTGAAGCTGCTGCGTCGCCAAGGTATTTCGGTGCCGATTGTGCTCGATGCGGATTGGAAGATCTGGCAGCGTTTCAATATTCATTCCTGGCCGACGTTGGTGCTATTGGACGCCGATGGCTTCGAGTACGAGCGTCTGGTCGGGATCGGTGGCGTCGCGTTGGACAGGGCGCTGCAAGGGGTGTGCGCCGAACAGCCGCTGTCGCTGGACGAGGATTTGCGCGATGTCCGCGAGACTCAACCAGAGCCGCGTTTGCCCTTGCGTTTCCCCACGGGTCTGGCTCTGGCAGAGGATCGCCTGTATATCGCCGATAGCGGTCATCATCGCATTCTCGAATGCACGACCAGTGGCCGTGTGCTACGCCAGTTCGGCACAGGCACTGCGGATTTCATAGACGGTGAACTGGGTCAGGCGGCGTTCCATCGTCCGCAGGGGTTGGCCTTGCAGCGTGGGGTGCTGTACGTCGTCGATACGGGCAACCACGCACTGCGTCGTATCCACCTGTTGACCGGCCAGGTCGACACGCTGTGCGGCAACGGACGTGCTGGCGAGCCGGTCGAAGGCCCGGTGGGGCAGCCCCTGCTGGTCGCGTTGAACCACCCGCAGGATCTCGTGGTCGCCGATAACCATGTGTACATGGCGATGGCCGGCGACAACTGCATCTGGAGCTATGAACTCGGCAGCCGCAGCTTGCGCCGGTGTGCCGGTGCGGGAGCGCTGGAGTTGCGCGACGGCAGTGCCTATCTGGCCGCGTTCGCGCAGCCGTGCAGTCTGGCGGTGGTGAATCAGGTGCTGTATGTCTGCGATGCCTTGGGATCGTCGGTGCGCTCGATGCAGTTGCGCGGGGACCTGGTGCAGACCTTGCTCGGTGGTCGGGGAGTGTGGGATTTCGGTCATGAGGATGGTCCGCGCAGCAGTGCCAGGCTGCAATTCCCGCAAGCGATCGCGCTCAGTCCGGACGCGCCGCTGCTGTGGATCGCCGACAGCGGCAACGGCAGTCTGCGCAGTCTGCGTCTGGGTGGTGGGGAATTGTCGACCGTGGCGTTGCCACGGCGCTTGCACGGTCCGGCTGGGCTGGCGGTCGGTGCCGGGACGGTGTGGATTGCCGAGACCGATGCGCATGCCGTGCTGCGCTACGACATTGCTAGCGGCGAACTGAGCGAGCTGCCGATCAGCGAATGAGCGCCTCCGCATTGCCCGCGTTCGATGGTAAGGCGTTTGCCGCCAACCTCAGTACTGCGCCGGGTGTGTATCGCATGTATGCCGCCGACGACACGTTGCTGTACGTCGGCAAGGCCGGCGCGCTGCGCAAGCGCGTGTCCAGCTATTTCAGCGGTTCGCCGAAAAACGCACGGACCATGACCATGCTGGCGCAGGTGGCGCGCATGGACGTGACTGTCACGCGTAGCGAGGGCGAAGCGTTATTGCTGGAAAATCAACTGATCAAATCGTTGGCGCCGCGCTACAACGTGTCGTTGCGCGACGACAAAAGCTATCCCTATGTCCTGTTGACCCGCGAGGAGTGGCCGCGGATCGCCTTGCATCGCGGTCCGCGCGCGGTGCCTGGGCGCTATTTCGGTCCGTATCCGGGCGTGACCGCCGTGCGCGAGACGCTCAACCTGATGCATAAGCTGTTCAAGCTGCGTAATTGCGAGGACAGCGTGTTCCGCAATCGTTCGCGACCGTGTTTGCAATACCAGATCGGCCGCTGTAGCGCGCCATGCGTGGCCTTGGTGGCGGCCGACGAATACGCCGAGGCAGTACGCCGCGCCATGCTGTTTCTGGACGGTCGCAGCGACCAGCTCGGTGAGGAACTGGTGCAGGCGATGCAAATGGCCAGCGAGCGGCTTGAGTTCGAGCGTGCCGCTCGCCTGCGCGATCTGCTCGGCGCGCTGCGCAGCATGCAGACCCGGCAATATGTCGATGGTCGCGCAGCGGATTTGGACGTACTCGCTTGCGCCACCCAGGGCGCGCATGCCTGCGTGCTGCTGCTGGCCTTCCGCGATGGCCGTAATCTCGGGACACGCACGTTTTTTCCCAAGACCAATGGCGAGGAGAGTGCGGCTGAAGTGCTGGGCGCGTTCGTGTCGCAGTACTACGCCGAACATCCGCCGCCGCGCGAGGTGTTGTTGGATCGCGAGATTACCGACGCCGCGTTGATCGAAGCGGCATTGAGTTCCGCTGCCGAGCGCAAAGTCCAACTCAAATGGAACGTGCGTGGTGAGCGTGCTGGCTATCTGGAGCTGGCCAGCCGCAATGCGCAGATCGCGTTGGTCGGCGAACTGAGCAGCCATCAGGCGCAGCATGCCCGCAGCGAGGCGTTGCGGGAAATGCTGGAGCTGGAGGAGCCGGTTAAACGCGTGGAATGTTTCGACATCAGCCACACCATGGGTGAGGCGACGGTGGCATCGTGCGTGGTTTTCGACGCCAGTGGCCCGGTGCGCAGTCAATATCGGCGCTACAACATCAGCGGCATTGAGCCGGGCGACGACTATGCGGCGATGCGTCAGGCGATCGAGCGCCGCTTCCGACGTGCCGTGGAAGGCGAAGCCAAGGCGGAGGCGGTGTTGCCGGATGTGTTGTTGATCGACGGCGGTGCCGGCCAGTTGGCGCAAGCCAGCGCGGCGCTGATCGCGCTGGGCGTGGAGGGCGTGCGGTTGATCGGCGTCGCCAAAGGCGTAGAACGCCGTGCCGGTCACGAGACCCTGCTCATGCCGGACGGGCGCGAGTTGCGTCCTGGTGCGGCGTCGCCGGCGCTACAGTTCATCCAGCAGGTGCGCGACGAGGCGCATCGTTTCGCCATCACAGGCCATCGTGGTCGCCGCCAGAAGGCGCGTATGACCAGCAAACTCGAAGACATCCCAGGCATCGGTCCACGTCGCCGCGCCAGCCTGCTGAAGCATTTTGGAGGACTGGCTGGGCTCAAGGCCGCTGGCGAAGCGGAGATCGCGCGGGTGGACGGCATCAATGACGCACTGGCCGCGCGAATCTACGCTAACCTGCATGGACTGCCGGTCCCCGACCCGGCAGGCGAGTAGAGCAGCGCAATGAAGTTGACCATCCCTACCTGGCTCACGCTGCTGCGGATCGTGATGATCCCGATCTTGGTCCTGGTGTTTTACTTGCCCTATCCGTGGACCAACTTCGCCGCCGCTGCGATTTTCGGCGTGGCTGCATTCACCGATTGGCTGGACGGCTGGGTGGCGCGGCGCTACCACCAATATTCGGCGTTTGGTGCGTTTCTCGATCCGGTTGCCGACAAATTGATGGTGGCAGTGGCGCTGTTCCTGATCGTGCAGGGCCATCCGACCCCATGGATGGCGGTCTGGGCGGCGGTGATCGTTGGTCGTGAGATTGCGGTGTCGGCGTTACGCGAATGGATGGCCGAAATCGGCCAGCGTGCCAAGGTGCGGGTGGCGATGATCGGCAAGATCAAGACCACCGCACAGATGGTCGCGTTGCTATGTCTGCTGTATTCGGTGATGCCCGATGGCTCGCCGCCGCAGAGTGTGTGGATGGGGTTGTTCATCTTCCATGTCGGCGATTGGACGCTGGCGATCGCCGCGATCCTGACCCTGCTGTCGGGGATCCAGTACCTGCATGCGGCCTGGCCGAGCCTGCGCGCCGACGAGCGTGCGGCGGTGGCGGAAAAGAGTGCAAAAAAAACCGAAGCTAATAGTTGACAGCCTCTGCGTTCCAGGTAGAATTCGCGGCCTCAAGCGGGAATAGCTCAGTTGGTAGAGCGCAACCTTGCCAAGGTTGAGGTCGCGAGTTCGAGTCTCGTTTCCCGCTCCATATTCAGGCCCATCGACAGACATCGATAGCGGCAAACGCTTCAGATCAAGAACATCGCCCCGTTTCGCCCTTCCCTAGATCCACTCGGCGATGGCGTTCTTTGCATTCTGACCCAGATCGACCACGCACCCCGACTATCTGCTGCCGAACGAATGGCAGCAGGTAACGGATAGACGTGACAGCGGAGTTTGCATGCCGCAAACAATGTGGACCCGCACAGGTGACAGATGAACGATGATCTCTCCCGGCATCCGTAAGGCGCGATGCAGTCAGCGGCAGGGTAATGTCGACGCAGTAAGAGTGCGGGACAGATGTTTTAATTGCGCAACAGCGAGCAGCCGCAAAACCAACGGCGGGTCGTTGAATCGAGATGGAGGCCTGGGTCGGAATTGAACCGGCGTACGCGGATTTGCAGTCCGCTGCATAACCACTCTGCCACCAGGCCGATGGACTTAACATCTCGTCGGAGCGCTATCGCCGCGATCGACAAAAACAAAGCCCCGCTGTCGGGGCCTGTGCCGCAGAAGCTTTACACTTTCTGCACTTGCAACCCAAGAGTTTGATTCAAAAGAATTTTCTGAATCCAACAGATAGCAAGGGAGTGCATTGTGGACCAAGCTCCACAGCTTGGCAACCCCGCAGCGGCCAAGCGTGCGAACTGCAAATCCGCACCACACACAAACCCGCACTGCACCGCAGCGCATCGCGCAGAAGCGACGTCCCCCCAAGTTTGAGTAGCACATTGGTTTGGAGTCCGATCCCTACCCCGAGGAGATTGGACGTGAAGAAGCGTTTTTCCGAAGAACAGATCATCGGCTTCCTGCGCGAAGCCGAAGCCGGTGTGGCCATCAAGGATCTATGCCGGCGGCATTGCTTCAGTGAGACCTCCTACTACCTGTGGCGCAGCAAGTTCTGAGGGATGAGCGTGCCCGATGCCAATCGGCTCAAGGATCTGGAGACCGAGAACGCGCGGCTGAAGACGTTGCTGGCCGTGCAGCTGTTCGAGAACGACTTGATCAAGGAAGCGCTGCGAAAAAAATAGTCAGCGCACCGGTGCGTCGTGCGCTGGTGCACGAGTGGATCCAAG
>NZ_JZIM01000004.1:0-281280 GCF_000963215.1 Xanthomonas sp. MUS 060 | reverse complement strand
GAGTCCAGAAGGGAAAAACGATTTCGTGGTCAAGGGCGATATATTCGAGGGGTACGATCTCGATGTCTTCTATAAGCACTTCACGCTGGACCTGCGCGAGCCTGCGCCGTCGGTGCAGTCCACGCTCCAGCAGGTGCAGACCCAGCAGCAGAGACAAGAAGCGGAGTTGACAGCCATGCGGCAGCAACAGCAACAACAACAGAACTCGTATGGCCGATAGCCAGACCGATAGCATGAGCGCCGCCGCACACGACACACGCAGACGGCGCATTATTGAATAAACTCAAGACGGCTCTTGGGCCAACGGTCCGCGCAGCCTTTGTCCACAGCCGCGCAAGGCGGCGTAGTGCATGCTGTGGTACACCCTCGCCAGGAGTCTTGCGGCCATGACCTCGCATTTTCCCGTTCCTGTGCTGGATGCCGACGACTACCGCGATCTGGCCCAGGCGCGGACGTTGCTCGAACATCCCGGCTTGGCGACGAAAATCGCCAATGCGGTCGGTGCGCCGGTCGAGCACCTGCTCCGCAAACGCTTGCCGCGCGTGTTGTCCTCGCGGGTGGAGGCAATCAGCCAGCGTGCGTTGCGCGTGGCGTTGCGCTCGGCGTTGTCGACCCTGCGCACGCAGGCGCCAGCCAAAGCCCGACCGCGTCTGCACGGAGCTGCGGTCGCCACGACTGGCGCGGTTGGTGGCTTCTTCGGGTTGCCTGGGTTCGTGGTGGAGTTGCCGCTGACGACGACACTGATGCTGCGTTCCATTGCCGATATTGCCCGCGCCGAAGGCGAGCGCCTGGACGATCCAGCCACCGCGCTGGCCTGTTTGGAGGTGCTGGCGCATGGCGGGCCTCGCCAGGACGACGACAGCGAATCCGGTTATTTCGCCGTGCGTGCGGCGCTGGCGCAGCAACTCGGCGCTGCCGCGCAGTACGTCGCGGCGCACGGACTCGGCAGCAAGGGCGCGCCGGTGCTGGTGTCGGTGCTGTCGCGCATCGCGGCCAAATTCTCGGTCACGGTCAGCGAGAAGTTGGCGGCGCAGGCGGTCCCGCTGGTCGGTGCGGCCAGCGGCGCGCTGCTCAACGCTTTGTTTATTGCGCACTTCCAAGCGCTGGCGCGCGGCCATTTCATCGTGCGCCGGCTGGAACGTCGCTATGGCGAGGCGGCGGTGCGCCAGGCTTACGAGGCGTTACCAGCGCAGCGTTGAGTGCTGCTGTGCCGGGTCTGCGCAGACACAGAGGCAGCGTGTCGCGTCGTCCCCGTTCTTTCTGGGATCATGACGTCATGCCGCATCCGATTTTTGCAGGGCCTTGCCATGAAATCCCGCAACAGCACCGAGACCGACCACGATCCGCCACGCCTGGCGGTGCGGATCGATGTCGACAACGCGCAGTCGGCGGTGATCCCAGGTCTACTGGCCGAAGCGATCAAATACGCTGTCAGCAGCAAGTGCATTTTCGTGCGTTCGCGCGGGTGAAGCGGATGCGTGGGCAGCGACTGGGAGAACGGACACGATGAGCGAGAAACCGTTTGCGCCGGCCTGCGAGCGCAACCGTGGACCAATCCTGGACGTGCTGCGTCGGCACTTCGCCGATCGCCGATGTGTGCTGGAGATCGGCAGCGGTACCGGTCAGCACGCGGTGCATTTCGCCGCAGCGCTGCCGCAGTTGACCTGGCAATGCAGTGAGCGCCCCGAGCACCTCGCCGGTATCGCGCAATGGTTGGATGCGGCGGCGCTGCCGAACACGCCACCGGCCTTGTGCCTGGACGTGCGCGAAGGGCCATGGCCGGTTGCCGGCTACGATGCGGTGTTCAGCGCCAATACCCTGCACATCATGGACTGGCCGGCGGTGCAGGCCTTCTTTGCTGGCGTCGGACGATTGTTCGCCGATTGCGTGGGCGCGACGCTGGTGGTGTATGGGCCGTTCAACGTCGGCGGTGCGTTCACCAGCGAGAGCAACCGTGTGTTCGACGCCTGGCTGAAGGCGCGCGATCCCGCCAGCGGTCTGCGCGATGTAGAGGCGGTGATGGCACTCGCGCATGCGCGGGGGCTGACGCTGGAGGAAGATGCGACCATGCCGGCCAACAATCGCTGCCTGGTCTGGCGGCGCGGCTGCTGAGCCACGTGTCCGCGTCCGCGGACGGAGTCAGGTGGTCTGCACGATGTGCAGCGCCTTGGGATTGCGCCACGTCGCCAGCAACCGCGCTTCGCGTTGCTTGGCATCGTCCAGGTGCGCTTGCTTGACGTGACCGTAGCCGCGGATGTGCTCGGGAATGCTGGCGATCTGCACTGCCAGCGCCAGGTTATCGGTCTGCAGCCGCTGCAGCAGTTCGTCGACCGTGGCGATGTAGTCGGCGATGAGCTGACGTTCGCCGCGGCGTTCGGCGCTGTAGCCGAAGACATCCAAGCGGCTGCCGCGTAGTCGGCGCAGCTTGGCCAGCCACTTGAACGCGGTGAACATCCACGGCCCGTAAGCATGTTTACGCGGTTGGCCCTGTGCGTCCTTGGCGGCCAGCAGCGGCGGTGCCAGATGGAACTGCAGGGTGTAATCCCCATCGAACTGGGCGTGGACCTGCCGCTGGAATTCGCCGCTGGTGTACAGCCGCGCCACTTCGTATTCGTCCTTGTAGGCCATCAGCTTGAAAGCGTAGCGCGCCACCGCTTCGGTTAGTGCGGTCGAGGTCGGGGCGATGTGGTGTTCGGCCGCGCGCACGCGTTCCACCAGCGTGGTGTAGCGCGCGGCATAAGCGGCATCCTGGTAATCGGTCAGGAAGGCGTGGCGGCGCGCGATGCGTTCGTGCAGTGAGTGCGACAGGCGGCTGTCGTCCAGCGGCGCAGCGGCAGCGTCATCGATCTCGGCGGCATCGTTGACCTGGGACTTTCCGGCTGCGCGCTGCACCGCAGGCAGATCCAGCGCCGCTCGCCGGCCCCAGGCGAAGGCTTGCTGGTTCATCGCCACGGCGGCGCCATTGAGTTCGATGGCGCGCATCAAGGCCGCATGCGACAGGGGCACCAGACCTTGCTGCCAGGCGTAGCCAAGCATGAACAGATTGCTGGCGATGGCGTCGCCGAGTAACGCCGTGGCCAATTGCGTGGCATCCAGCAGCAAGGGCTCGCGTCCGCGCAGTGCCAGGCGCACGCTGGCGATAATCTCCGTGGCGGGAAAGTGCATGTCAGGATGCGTGGTGAAGCTGCCGGGCATTGCTTCGTAGGTATTGAGCAGCACCTGGGAGCGTTCCCCGTGCACCTTGGACAGGACGCAATAGTCGTTGACCACGCCCATGTCGCAACCCAACAGCAGGTTGGCTTCGCCGGCGGTAATGCGCACGGCATGCAATTGCTCGGGTCGGCGCGCCAGACGGACGTGGGTGGTGACGGCGCCGCCCTTTTGCGCCAGACCGGTCTGATCGAGCACGCTGGCGCCTTTGCCTTCCAGGTGTCCGGCCATGCCAAGCAACGCGCCGATGGTGACCACGCCGGTGCCGCCGACGCCGGTGATCAGGATGTTCCAAGGTTGCGTCAGATCACTTTGGAACGTGGGTTCCGGCAGCTGCTCCAGTAACGCGGAGGCGTCGATCTGGCTGCCTTTGCGCAACTGCCCACCGTGCACGGTGACGAAGCTGGGGCAGAAACCTGAGATGCAGGAAAAATCCTTGTTGCAATTGGACTGGTCGATCTGGCGTTTGCGTCCGTACTCGGTTTCCTTCGGCAGCACCGACACGCAGAAACTTTTTTCGCCACAATCGCCACAACCTTCGCACACCAGCGAGTTGACCAGCACCCGCTTGGGTGGGTCGGGCAGGGTGCCACGCTTGCGCCGGCGTCGTTTTTCGGTGGCGCAGGTCTGGTCGTAGATCAGCACGCTGGTCCCCTTGACCTCGCGCAGGTACCGCTGCACCGCATCCAGTTCACTGCGGTCGTGAAATTCGACCTCGCTGGGGAACAGCTCGCGCCGCCGCGTCCATTTGTCGATGTCGTCGCTGACCACGACGATGGTGCGCACGCCTTCGGCCTGCATTTGCCTGACGATGTCGGGCACGCTGAGTGTGCCGTCCACCGGCTGTCCGCCGGTCATCGCCACGGCGTCGTTGTAGAGGATCTTGTAGGTGATGTTGACCCCGGCGGCGATCGACTGACGAATCGCCAGTGAGCCGCTGTGGAAATAGGTGCCATCGCCCAGGTTCTGGAAGACGTGCGCGGTGTCGGTGAACGGCGCTTGCCCGGACCAGGTCACGCCTTCGCCGCCCATGTGGGTGAAGGTGTCGGTGGCGCGGTCCATCCACGTCACCATGTAGTGACAGCCGATGCCGCCCATGGCCCGCGATCCTTCTGGCACGGCCGTGGAGGTGTTGTGCGGGCAGCCGGAGCAGTAGTGCGGGACGCGGGTGAAGTCGACACGCGGCAGTGCCATTTCGGCTTCTTTGTCCGTCATCCACTGCAGTCGTTGTTCGATCGAGGTGGTATCGATCGCACTGGATTGCGGCAGGCGCAGGATGCGCTTGGCGATCACCGCGGCGATGGTGGCCGGGGTCAGTTCACCGGTGGAGGGCAGGATCCATTCGCCGGCCTCGTCGTACTTGCCGATGATGTTCGGGCGTGGGCCGGCGTTGCTTGGCCAGGCGTACAACTGTTCCTTCATCTGCCGCTCGATGAAGGACTTCTTTTCCTCCACCACCACGATGTCTTGCAGCCCGCGCGCGAACGCGGCGATGCCCAGCGGTTCCAGTGGCCAGCTCATGCCGACCTTGTACACACGGATACCGATCTGCGCGCAGGTGTCCGCGTCCAGGCCCAGGTACTCCAACGCCTGCAACACGTCCAGATAGCTTTTGCCGGTGGTGACGATGCCCAGTCGCGCCTGCGACGCGTCCATCACCATGCGGTCGATGCCGTTGGCACGGGCGAAGGCTTGCGCGGCGCCGATCGCGTAGCGGTGCAGGCGCATTTCCTGGTCCAGCGGCGGATCTGGCCAGCGGATGTTGAGTCCGCCCGGCGGCAGCGCGAAATCCTCCGGCAACACAATCTGCCGCGCAAACGGATTCACTTCCACCGATGCCGAGGATTCCACCGTCTCGGCGATGGTCTTGAAGCCGATCCAGCGCCCGGTATAACGGCTCATCGCCCAGCCGAGCAGGCCAAGGTCGAGAATGTCCTGCACGCCGGCCGGGTTGAGTACCGGCATCATCGCACTGACGAACTCCTCTTCCGAGCCGTGCGGCAGGGTCGAGCTACGGCAGGCATGGTCATCGGCGGCCAGCACCAGCACACCGCCATGACGCGAGGTGCCGGCGGCGTTACCGTGTTTGAACACGTCGCCGCAACGGTCTACGCCCGGGCCTTTGCCGTACCACATGGCGTATACACCATCCACGTGTGCGCCAGGGAACAGGTTGGTCTGTTGCGTGCCCCATACCATGGTCGCACCCAGGTCTTCATTGATGCCTGGCTTGAAGACCACATTGGCGGCGTCCAGGTGCTTGCGCGCGCGCCACAACTCCAGGTCAAAACCGCCCAGCGGACTGCCACGGTAGCCGCTGACGAAGCCGCCAGTGTTCAGGCCGACAGCACGGTCGCGTAACTGTTGCATCAGCGGCAGGCGCACCAGCGCTTGCACGCCGGACAAATAGATCCGGCCTTCGGTGCGGGTGTACTTGTCTTCCAACGTATAGCTGGCATCCACGCCAGCGTTGGCCACTGTGGCGAGAGAGGACGATGGACGCGAATCGGCGATGCGGTTCATGTACTTGCCCAGGGATGGAAGGTTGGCGCGCCGCATGCTTTAGCGTGCGCCAGCGGACGATTGTATCAGTCACGTTTTTGCAGGCAGGCGCTCGCCCGCAGCGCTGTTGGCGGTTAGGATGGGGCAAGAGGGAGGGGACGACCTGCAAGGGGTTTCAGTAATGAAGATACACACACAGGTAATGGCCATGGCACTGGCTTGCATGGGGGCAGTCGGTGTGACGGGGGCGCAAGCGTTGCCGGCGCCGAAAGAATTTTATTTCGATCAGGACCCAAGCACCACGCGTCCAGTGGTTGCCATTGCTGGCAATGGCGATGCGCTGGTGGAGCGTCTTGCCAATGCCGTGCAGCGCAATTTGGATGCCGGTTCGGGTACGAGTCAGGCGCGTGCGCAACTGGCCGCTATCGCCATGACCGACGGCCGCCAGGAATTGGGCAAACAGCTTTACCAAGAGGCTTTGCACGGCCTCTCAGGTGGGGTACAGCGTCGTCAGGTGGAGTGGAATTACGGCTGGAGCCTGCTGCGCATTGACGATCCGGCTGGCGCGCTGAGCCACTGGAGTGGGCTGATCAATGGTCATCCAGCGACGCCGGATTGGATCCCGCCGACCCTGGCACTGGTCCTGTGGCGCTTGCAGCGCAAGGACGAAGCGGTGAAGTGGTACGCCGCTGCCGTGCGCACTTGGCCGGATAAATGGGGGAGCGGTGCCGATTTCGCCGCCTTGCTGCCGAACTGGCGCGATGCCGAGCGCGCCACGTTGGCCGATGTCCAAGCTGCCTGGCAGGCTGCGCCGCCGGCTTGGCCTTGAGCCGCCAGATGGCAGCGCCTGGCGCGGCGCCGGCACCCTTCGTCGCTGTGGGCGCACCGCGCGCGTGTAAATGGCAGCGTAACTTGCGCAGAGCCTTGTAGCACCGATGGCCTTCGATGCGTTTGCACTGATCCTGACCATGCTGGCCCTTGGCAAGCTGTTCGCGCGCCTGCGCGTGCTGCCGCCCAATACCACCGATGTCCTCAACGCAGTTGTGCTCTACCTGTGTTTGCCGGCTTCGGTGTTGATGTATGTGCCGCGCCTGCAACTTGATCTCAGTCTGCTGGGACTGGTGCTGACTCCGTGGTTATTCACCGCTGCGACGGTCCTGGCGGTGCTGGCGCTGCGCGCTCCGCTGCGCCTGCGCCGCGAACAGCAGGCGGTCCTGTTGTTATGCGTGGCATTGGGTAACACCAGCTTCATCGGTTACCCGATGGTGCATGCGCTGCTTGGCGAGGCGGCGTTGCCCTATGCGGTGGTCTACGACCAGTTCGGCACATTCGTTTTGTTGTCCAGCTTCGGTCTGTACGTGTTGGCGCGCTACAGCGGCCAGACGCCGCCCTCACCGAAGCAGACGCTGTTGCGGATGGCACGCTTTCCGCCGCTGTGGGCCTTGGCGTTCGCGCTCACGCTGATGCCTGTGCGGCCTCCGGCCTGGATCGCCTCGACTCTGCAGCATCTAACCGATGCGATGTTGCCGCTGGTGATGCTGGCCGTCGGTTTTTCGATTCAGTTGCGATTGCCGCGCGATGAATTGGTGCCACTGGTCGCCGGGCTGGTGTTGAAGCTACTGTTGCTGCCGGCACTCGTCTGGCTGCTGTCATGGGCTCTGGGGCTGCGTGGGCAAATGCTTCAAGCCAACGTGCTGGAGTCGGCGATGCCGACCATGATTACCGCGGCGTTGTTGGCGATTTCGCACCGATTGGCACCGCGGCTGGCGGCGGCGCTGGTGGGTTACGGCATCTTGCTGTCGCTGCTGACCTTGCCGGCGTGGTTGTGGGTGCTGGGGGCACGGGGCTGAGCTGGAGGCGTTTGCCCGGGGCATACACTCGCATCGGTTTGGTTTGGGAAATGTGGACATCGTGTCGCCCCGTTGTCGCTCGATGCCGATGGCCAGCGAGCGTGCTGTAATCCGTCCGAGAACAGACGTTGACTACCTGCTGACGGAATGCCGGTGTACGCTGCCGGTTCTTCCCCGGAAGCGAGGCGTGCATGAAGACGATCCTGGTGGCCGGCTCCAAGGGTGGGGTGGGCAAAACGACCATCGCCACACATCTGGCCGCGTTCTATGCGCTGGCCGGTAAGCGGACGGTGCTGGCCGATGCCGATCCCCAGGGTTCCTCGACCCGCTGGGCCGAACGCCGCGTCTGCCTGGAAAGCGCTGTGCTGCCAATCGATGTCAGCCGCAAGCGCGCGTGGCGTGCCGGGCTGCCGGACGATGCGCAGCGGGTGATCATCGATGCCCCTGCCGGTGCCATGGCGGAGGATCTGGCGCCTTTCCTGGACGAGGCCGACGCGGTGGTGGTGCCGTTGACGCCTTCTGCATTGGACATCGAGGCCAGCGTCGGCTTCCTCAACACGCTGGCCAAGGTGCCACGGGTGCACCAGCGTAAGTTGCCGGTCGGGGTGCTGCTCAACCGCTGCAAGCCGTGGACCCACGCCACCCAGCAGGCGCTGCAGATGCTCGGCGAGTGGCCTTATCCGGTGGTGGGGCAACTGCGCGACAGCCAGGCCTATGTGGTGCTGGTCGGGCTGGGCCGCAGTTTGTTCGATTACCGCTCTGCCCAGGTCCGCGATCATCAAATGGACTGGGAGCCCTTGCTCAAGTGGCTGAAGAAGGCTTGACCGATGACCATCGTTCTACGCGAAGTGATTCTGCTGCGCCATGCCCATGCCGAGCCGGCCGACACGGGTCAGGCCGATTTCGACCGGCCGCTATCGCCGCACGGCCTGGCCGAGGCGGAGACCGCCGGGCGCTGGCTGCTGGAACAACGTCTGGTGCCGGACAGAGTGCTGTGTTCGCCTGCACGCCGCGCACGCGAGACCCTGGAAGCGATCCTGGGCTTGACCGGCTATGTCGAGCAGCGTTTGGAGCCGCGCATCTACGAAGCCACCTCTGGGACCCTGGCCGGCCTGCTGGACGGCCATCGCGACGTCGAGCGGCTGTTGTTGGTCGGCCATAACCCGGGCCTGGAGCGCTTGGTCGCGCTGATGCACAGCGGTCAGTCCGGCGACTATCGCGGCATGCCCACCGCCAGCATCGCCGTGCTGGCGGTTCCGCAAGATGCGCCGATCGAGCCTGGCCTGGCACGTCTGCACGCCTTCTGGTGGCCTTGATTCGGTTCCGTCGTCATTTGACTGCGGCGCTGTGCGCCGCGTTGTTGCCGTTGTGTCTGCTGTCCGCTAGGGGTGGCACGCAAATGTCTGCGACGCAACTACCGCCAGGCGACTACGCTGTGGACGCAGCGCAATCGTACTTCGGGTTCGAGATTCGCACCCGCTTTGGCCTGCGCATCGAAGGCGTTTTCCCGCGTTACGAAATTAACGTCCACGTCCTGCCGGATGGCCGTCACCAGGTGCGGCTACGCCTGTTCAGCGCCTATGCGCAGATCCCCGGCAAGCCGCGCTATACCGGCTGGATGCGTGGCGAGGATTTCTTCGATGCCGCGCGTTACCCCACGGTCTCCTTCGATTCGCAACCGTTTTCCCCGCGTTTATTGAGCAGCGGCGGGTCGATATCCGGGATCTTGAGCATCCGTGGAGTCAGTCATCCCGAAGTGTTGACCGTGATGCCGGCCGCATGCAGCCGGCCAGGCTATGATTGCGATGTCATCAGTCGCGGCACGGTGTTGCGTGGGCGTTACGGGATGGATAAGTGGGATCTGGCCTTGAGTGATCGGGTCACGTTCGTGTTTCATACGCGGTTGGTCGAGGTGGGCGTTCGGTGACAGCACTGATGAGGGGAGTGGTACTGGCGGTGTTGCTGCTCGCCAGTGGTTGCGCGAGCCTGTCGCACACACAGCATGCCCGTGCCATGGCGATTGCGCAGGCCGCGCAAGACCGTCAACTGACCTGCACGCGCAGTGACCACTGCGCGCTTGTCTCGCCGCTGCGTGGGTTGGCCGGTCAGGCTTTCGCCCAGTCCGGCGATGGGGTGGCGCACCATTACGCCACGATCTTGGATCACGGCGAGGAGGCGTTGGTGGCGCGGATCAACCTGATTCGCAGTGCCAGCCGTAGCATCGATCTGCAAACTTACATCTTCGACAAGGACGATAGCGCGCGGTTGGTGATGGATGAACTGCTGGATGCGGCGCGGCGTGGGGTCAAGGTGCGGGTGCTGATCGACCAACTTTCGGCGATCTCCGATTTGCAGATTCTCGGCGCGTTGGCCGGGGAGCACGAAAACTTCTCGCTACGCATCTACAACCCCACCTTCGGCCTGGCCAAGACCAATTACCTGCACTACGCGGCCAGTGTGCTGTGCTGCTTCCGCCACTTCAACCAGCGCATGCACAATAAGTTGCTGGTGGTGGACGATGCGATCGGTGTGGCTGGTGGGCGTAACTACCAGGACGACTATTTCGACTGGGACAGGGAATACAACTTCCGCGACCGCGACGTGCTGGTGGCCGGCCCAGTGGCGCGCGCGATGGCTGCCAGTTTCGATAGTTACTGGGAGGCGCGGCGCAGCGTGCCTGTGGCACGGCTCAACGACGTCGGCAAGCTCTTGTTGCGCGATGGTGTGCCGGCACTGCCGCCAGCGCGGTTCCTGCGCCCGGAGCGGGTCCAACGGGTGCGGCAGGAGGCGACCGATTCGGCGTTCGTAGAGAACGCGTTCGTGTTGCCGGCACTGCCGGTCGAGCATGTGGACTACGTCGCCGACCTGCCGCAAAAGCATCGCCGCGAACATGGCCCCAAGGCGATCTCCACCGCGCCACGGCTCGATCATCTGATCGCCGAGGCACGCGAGGAAATCCTGCTGCAGACGCCCTACCTGGTGCTATCGGATCCAGCGCAGGCGATCTTCCGCGACCTGCGCAAGCGCGCGCATCCACCCCGGGTGGTAGTGGCCAGCAACAGTCTGGCCTCCACTGACAATCCGGTGGTCTACGCGCTGTCCTACAAGTACAAGCGGCGCAATCTGCGCGCGCTGGGCCTGGACATCTACGAGTACATGCCGTTCCCGCTGGATGCGCCGGTGAACTACGCCAATTTGCTCCCCGCGCCGTTGCGTGGGGAACTGCCCGATGGTGATACCGTTGACGCGCCGTTGCCTGATGCGTCGGTCGGTGGCAGCATCGACAAGCGTTTTTCCTTGCTGGGCAGCGGTGGACCGTCCGGAAGTCGTGGCGACGGCAGCCAGGTCGAGCGCCGCCTGTTGCGGACCGAGACCCGGCGCCCCTATCTGGGCCGACGCATCGCCAATCACCCGCTGCCGGTGACGCGTGAGGGCGCGCGCATGGGCGTGCATGCCAAGTCGCTGGTGGTGGATCGTCGTGTCGGAGTGATCGGCTCGCACAACTTCGATCCGCGCAGTGAGACCTATAACACCGAGGGGGCGGTGATCGTCGACGATCCAGCCTTTGCCCAGGCATTGGCGGCCAGCATCGACCGCGACATCGAGCCGGAGAATTCCTGGGTGGTGGCGCCACGGGTCAAGCCTGCGCTGTTGTCGGGTTTGAACTACAGCATCGACAAGCTCTCCGAAGCGTTGCCGGTAATGGATCTGTGGCCGTGGCGCTATGCCACCGACTACGCCTTCCAACCCGGCCCGGATTGCCCGGCCCCGCTGACCCGGCATGATCCTGGCTTCCACCGCTGCTACGCCGCAGTGGGGGATTTTCCCGAGGTCGATGTCGGACCGAAGTGGCTGCTGGTCCGGATGCTGACAGCGTTCGGGTCCGGGTTGGTGCCGATTCTCTGAGGGACACGACCAGGATCGTGCTGGTGGAAAAGTACGGCTTGTAGGGTGTTGCGACCTGCCTGACGTTAGGCTGGGGTTCTTTGATTGCAGGGAATTTGCGTATGGCCTTTCGTGAACCGGTCGATCTGGATGCTCTCAATGCCGATGCGTGCGACACCCTGGTGACGCAGTTAGGTATCGTTTTCAGCGAGGCCGGCTCGGACTGGTTGCGCGCGAGGATGCCGGTGGATGCACGCACGCTGCAGCCATACGGGCTGCTCCACGGCGGCGCCTCGATGGTGCTGGCCGAGACCCTGGGCAGCAGTGCCGGCAATCTGTGCGTGGCGCCGGACGAGGTTTGTGTGGGTATGGAAATCAACGCCAATCACCTGCGCAGTGTGCGCAGCGGATGGGTGGTCGGTACCGCACGGCCATTGCATATCGGCCGAACCACGCAGGTGTGGGAGATCCGCATCGAGGATACGGCGGGCAAGCCGGTGTGCGTATCGCGGTTGACCCTGGCGGTGATCGCGCGTGGTTGAGCTTTGCCATTGTGGCGTGGCGCAGCTTGCGCGGTGTCGTCGCGCAACTGTCGGTCGCCGCGCAAGCGGCGCGAGACTGACACAATAGCTCGTCTACTCCCCTTGCTTCCGGTAACTGTTCCGAATGAGTGAGTTTTTGCACATTGCCACGCGTGGACAGGGTGGAGCGCTGCGCTGGATTCGTTATGGCTATCGTGTGCCGCTGCTGGCACTGCACGTGTCGATATCGACACCGTGCGCGCTGATGTGCATGGCCTTGTCGCCTGGGCGTGGCGGCGCCGAGTCCTTTGGTGATCGTATGGCGCGCTGGTGGTCGATCTGCTTCCTACGCATCTTTGGCCTGCGCGTGCGCCGTATCGGCGCACCATTGCCCAATCCAGTGTTGTTCGTGGCCAACCACGTCAGCTGGATCGATATCGTGATGTTGCATAGCCAGCGCATGATGGGTTTGGTCGCCAAGCACGAGATTGCCGGCTGGCCGCTGATCGGCTGGTTGGCCGTGCGCGTGCGCACCATCTTCCACCAGCGTGGTAGCAACGCATCGTTGAGTGGCGTCATGCAGGCGATGCGGGAAGAGTTGCGCTCGGGGCGCTCGGTCGGGGTGTTTCCGGAAGGGCGCACCCGTAGCGGTCATGATCTCGGTCCGTTCCATGCGCGGATCTTCCAGGCTGCAGTGGAAGTCGATGCGCCTGTGCAGCCAGTGGCGCTGCGTTATGGGTCAGGCGGCTCGGCCCAGGCGATTGTGGCGTTTGGGCCGCAGGAGAGTTTCTTGGTCAACATGGTGCGTATGCTCGGCGAACCCAGTCGTGCGGCTGAAGTGCATTTTCTCCAGCCGATTCACTTGCATGACGTGGAAGGACGGCGGCACATCGCCGAGACAGCGCGCGCGCGCATCGTCACGGCAATGGAACAAGGCTGAACCCTGGAACACCGGTCGCACCGTGGTTACAGGTTACCCTCCCTCTTTGCATGCAAGCTCATCTCCCATGAATGCAACCGATTACTCTCCCCCACGCTGGTTGCGCAATCCCCACCTGCAATCGGTGCTGGGGTCCAGCCTGTTGCGCGTGCGTCGTGGCGAACAATTGCTTGTCGCCAGCGGTGCGATCACCACCTCGCATATCCTCGATGGCGGCGATGGCGTGCGCCTGCAGGGCTGGTTGAGCGTGCCGGCCGATGCCGCCCCGCTCGGCACAGTGTTGCTGTTGCACGGTTGGGAAGGCAGTGCCGATTCGAGCTACATGTTTTTGACCGCCGCACAGATGGTTGCCCGTGGTTACCAGGTGTTTCGACTCAATTTCCGCGATCACGGCGATACCCACCACCTCAACGTGGACCTGTTCCATTCCGATCGTCTGGACGAGGTGTTCAATGCCGCCTGCGATCTATGGCGGCGTTTCCCGGCACCGATGCTGTTGGTCGCTGGCTATTCGCTTGGCGGCAATTTCGCATTGCGTCTGGCCTTGCGCGCACCGGTGGCCGGCTTGCCGCTGCAACGCGTGGCTGCGGTGTGTCCGTTGCTGGATCCGGCTGCCGCCATGCAGCGCGTCGAGAACGGCCCGCAGTTCTACGATTGGTATTTCCGCCGGAATTGGCGCGGATCGCTGATGCGCAAGCGCGAACTGTTTCCGGACCAACATGGTTACGACGATGCCACTCTGGCGCTGGACATGCGCGGATTGATGGGGTGGCTGGCGCAGCGGCACGCGGGTTTCGCCAGCCTGGATGCGTATTTCGATAGCTACAGCATTGCTGGCGAGCGTCTATTGGGCCTGCACGTACCGGCCGACATTCTGATGGCCGAGGACGATCCGGTGATTCCCCTGGACGATTTCCGCAGTTTGCGCCTGCCGGCCTTGGCGCGGCTGGAGATTGCGCGCTGGGGTGGGCATTGCGGTTTCATCGAAAACGCCCGTGGTGACGGTTTCGCCGAGCGGTGGGTGGCCGAGCGCCTGACCCAGGGGCTGGTGACGTCCTAAATCCTGCACCGCCGCGTCGCTGCGGATTGGCCGGGCACCCCCGCTACAATGTGGGTTTGTCTTCAGCCAGAGCACCATGCACGAGTCCATTCTCGACGCCCTACGCCGCCAGGACACCGCCGATGCCCTGCGTCTTGCCCAGGCCTGGGCGGCACAAGCCGCCGACGATGCACAAGCGCAGCGCTGGTTGGCGCTGGCGCGGCAGCAGCATGGTGATACCGCCGAGGCCCTGGACAGCATCGACCGGGCGATTGCGCTGGCGCCGGAAGATGCGCAATTGCATCTGCTGCGCGCCAGCATGTTGGTGGGTGCCAACGACATGGCCCAGGCCGAAGTCGCATTGGCACAGACCGCGGCGCTGGATCCCAACGCGTTCATGGCCTACATCATGCGCGGGCATCTGGCCCTGGGCCGTGGCGACCTGGACGAAGTGGAGCGGTTGAGTCGCACCGCCGCGCGGTTGCAGCCGGAGCATCCGCAGTTGCTCGGGTTGGACGGCATGCTGGCGCTGCGCCGTGGCGAGGCCGACCGCGCGCTGGCCTTGCTGTCGCATGCCAGCAATGCCGTGCCGGACGATCCGCGCCTGCTCTACGCGCTGGGCTTTGCTTATCTGGACAAACAGCATCTGGCCTTCGCCGAGACGGCGTTCCGCCGGGTCGCCACACTCACTCCTGGGACCAGTGTGCCGATGATGGCGCTGGTCGCGCAGCTCGCGCATCGTCAGGGCCGCCTCGAGGATGCCATTGCCGCGCTGGAAACGGTGCTGGCCGATCCTGCCGGCGATACCGCCAACATGCGCCGCCTGGCCGGCGAATACGCCTTGCAGGCCGACCGACCGGCGCAGGCGCTGGAGCATCTGCGTCCGGCCCTGGCTGCGGCTCCGGCCGATCGCCGCACACTGCACGCGGCGCTGATTGCCTGGCAGCGTCTGGGCACGCTCGACGAGGCGCGCGCGACCCTTGAAGCGGCGCTGACCAGCACGACCGACGCCCATGACCTGTGGTTGGCACGGCTGGCGCTGGAGCCGGTGGGCGGTGCCGAGGCACGTGCGCTGATCGCGCGCTGGCAGGCCGCCATGCCCGCACACGTGCCGGCGTTGGAGGCACAAATGCGGGTGCACGACATGGCCGGCGAGCGCGACCAAGGCGAGGCGGTGGCCCAGCGTATCGTGGCGCTAGAGCCGGGTCGGATCAGCGGCGAGGAGCGGCTGGTCGAGGCGATGCTGGAACGCGGCGAACACGCGGCGGCCATCGATCACGTGTGCGGCTTGATGCAGCGTCTGCCTGAGCAGAACCGGACCATTCTGCGGCCGTGGCTGGCGGCGGTGCAGGATGCCGCTGGTCGCGTCGAGGATGCGCTGGCGACCTGGCTGGCATTCCAGCAGGAACAACAAGCGCACCGTTTGCCGTTGCCGCCGCTGGGCCAGGAGGCGCTGTCGCCCTGGCCGCCGCTGGCCACGGTCCAGGCGCACACGCAGGCACGGCCGTTGTTTGTCTGGGGCGCGCCCGGCAGCGGCGTGGAACGAGTGATTACGGTGTTGGGTGCGGCCAGTCCGGTGCTGCGTGGCGACCGTTTCGGCGCCCAGCCGCCCAGCGATGGCTTGCAGCGCTACCGCAGTGTCGGCGAACTCGATAGTGGCGCGCTGGACGGCGCGGCGCTGGTCGCCGAGTGGCGCGCGCAGTTGCCGGCGCGCGGCATTGGCGATGGCAACATCGTCGACTGGTTGCTGTGGTGGGACAACGCCTTGCTGCGGGCGCTGCGCCCGCATCTGCCGGAAGGGCGGTTGCTGATCGTGCTGCGCGACCCGCGCGATATGCTGCTGGACTGGCTGGCCAATGGTGCCCCGGCACCGCTGCAACTGGTCTCGCCGCAGGTCGGTGCGCGCTGGCTGGCGGCGGTGCTGGAGCAGATCGCCACGCTGCATGCGCAGGACCTGTACCCGCACCGGCTACTGCGGCTGGACGGCATCGAGACCGATCCGGCCGCTGTGGCCGCAGCCCTGGAGCAAGCGTTCGGTGTCGCCTTTCCGACCGTGCCCACGCTCGGCCCACCGCGTCTGGCCGCCGGCCACTGGCGCGCCTATGCGGAGCCGCTGGCTGCCGCGTTCGCCCTGCTCACGCCCGTTGCGGTGCGCCTGGGCTACCCTGAAACCTGATTTCCCACGGAGCTTCCCGTATGCGCCTTCGCAGTGACAGCTTGCAGCCCGGCCAACTGCTTGCCGCGACCTATGCGATGGGGCAGCCCGACGGTTTCGGCGGCAATCGCAATCCGCATCTGGCTTGGGACGAGGTACCGTCTACGACCCGCTCGTTCGCCCTGTTGTGCATCGATCCGGACGTACCGACCGTGGCCGAGATGGTCGGCCGCGCCGATGTGCGGATTCCGGTCGAGCAGCCGCGCACGGAATTCATCCATTGGGTCATGGTGGATCTGCCGGCGGATGCGCGCGCGATTGCCGAAGGCAGCGCCAGCGACGGCGTGGTGGTCAAGGGCAAACAGCAACCGCCCGGCCTGGAGGGCGCGCGGCAGGGACTGAACAGCTACACCGACTGGTTCGCCGGCGACGCGGCGATGGGCGGCGACTATTACGGCTACGACGGCCCGTATCCGCCGGCCAACGATCTGCGCGTGCATCGTTATTTCTTTCGCCTGTTCGCGCTGGACGTCGCCCGACTCGATCTACCGGCGCGCTTTACTGGCGCCGACGCGCTGCGCGCGATGCAGGGTCACGTGGTGGCCGAAGCCACTGTGTACGGCACCTACAGCCTCAATCCCGCCTTGGCTTGAATCGCTTACCTTTCGGAACAGGGATTGGGGCAAGGGCGAGCCGGATCGCCCGTGCCATCACGCTGCCGGCAGCCATAGCAGCAGCGCCGTGCCCAGCGCGATGCGATACGCCGCGAAGGCGGTGAACCGGTGCGATTTGATGTAGCCCAACAGCCACCTCACCACCATGAAGCCGGTCACCAGCGCCGCGGCGAAGGCGATGCTCACGTCGCCCCAGTTCTCGCTGCCCAGCGCGCCGTGCTTGTACAGTTCCAGGAAGGAGTAGGCGCTGGCCGCGAACATGGTCGGGATTCCGAGCAGGAAAGCAAAATCGGCTGCGGCCGAGCGCTTGCTCAGGCCAAGCAGCATCGCCAGGAAGATCGTCGCCGCCGAGCGTGAGGTGCCGGGGAACACGCCGGCCACCACTTGTGCCAGGCCGACCGCGATGGCTACTTTCCAAGTGACCGTCTCGCGCTCGGGCAGTCGGCTTGCGATCTGCTCGGCCACCAGCATCCACACGCCACCGATCACCAGCGCCCAGGCCACCGGATGCACGCTCTCCGGCAACTGCCAGCCAGCCTTGCGCACCGTCAAGCCGACCACGGCAGTGACCAGGAATGCCGCGCTCAGCTTGAACACATAGTCGCGGTTGGCGCGGTCCCCCAGGCCGGTTGCCAGTGCCCACAGCCGCTGCCGGTACACCAGTGTGGTCGCCAGGATTGAGCCGGCCTGAATGACGATGTTGAAGAAGTCCGAGCGGTGGCCGAGCCATTGCTCGGCGATCAGCAGGTGCCCGGTGCTGGAGACAGGCAGGAATTCGGTCAGGCCTTCGATGATGCCCAACAACAGGGCGGACAGCGGGTCGCTCATGGAGGAGATTGGCTCAATGGGATGGGGGCAGGAGATGTACGCAAGGATAGAGCATTGAATTGCGCACCACAGTGGTGCTTTTCATGGCAATTGCATCGCAATGGTGCGGAATGCCTGCGCCATCTGCGTGCATGCCCTGTAAATTCAATGGCTTGTGAAGTCTACGAAGTTGGCATGTGGATTGCTCATAATTTCTCGTGCCATTCATAAACTGAGGTTGTATCTGATGTCTGCGGAAACTATTGAGAAGCTGGTTAAGGACAACAAGATCGAGTTCGTCGACTTGCGCTTCGTCGACATGCGCGGCGTGCAGCAGCACGTCACGTTCCCGGTCAGCATCATCGAGCCGGCACTGTTCGAAGAGGGCAAGATGTTCGACGGCAGCTCGATCGCCGGCTGGAAGGGCATCAATGAGTCGGACATGGTCCTGCTGCCGGACGCTGACACGGCTTTCCTCGACCCGTTCATGGCCGACCCGACCCTGGTGCTGACCTGCGACATCCTTGATCCGGCGACCATGCATAGCTATGCGCGCGATCCGCGCGGCGTGGCCAAGCGCGCCGAGGCTTATTTGAAGTCCAGCGGTATCGCCGATCAGGCGTTCTTCGGCCCGGAGCCGGAATTCTTCATCTTCGACGGCGTGCGTTTCGGCAACGACATGGGCCACACCTTCTTCAAGATCGATTCCGAGGAAGCGGCGTGGAGCAGCGGCAGCAAGATCGAAGGCGGTAACAGCGGTTATCGTCCGGCGGTCAAGGGTGGCTACTTCCCGGTGCCGCCGACCGACTCGCTGCAGGACCTGCGCGCGGAAATGTGCAAGACCCTGGAGCAGGTCGGCATCGAAGTCGAGGTGCACCACCACGAGGTTGCCACCGCTGGTCAGTGTGAAATCGGCACCAAGTTCAACTCGCTGGTGAAGAAGGCCGACGAGCTGATGATGATGAAGTACATCATCAAGAACGTCGCCTATCGCAACGGCAAGACCGTGACCTTCATGCCCAAGCCGATCGTCGGCGACAACGGCTCGGGCATGCACGTGCACCAGTCGCTTGCCAAGGGCGGCGTCAACCTGTTCTCCGGCGACGGCTATGGCGGCCTGTCGCAGATGGCGTTGTGGTACATCGGCGGCATTTTCAAGCATGCCAAGGCGATCAATGCCTTCACCAACTCCGGTACCAACAGCTACAAGCGTCTGGTCCCCGGCTTCGAAGCACCGGTGATGCTGGCCTACTCGGCGCGCAACCGCTCGGCCTCGTGCCGCATCCCGTGGGTGTCCAACCCGAAGGCCCGCCGCATCGAAATCCGCTTCCCGGATCCGCTGCAGTCCGGCTACCTGACCTTCGCCGCGCTGATGATGGCCGGCCTGGACGGCATCAAGAACCAGATCGACCCGGGCGCGCCCAGCGACAAGGATCTGTACGACCTGCCGCCTGAGGAAGAGAAGAAAATCCCGCAGGTCTGCTCGAGCCTGGATCAGGCGCTGGAAGCGCTGGATGCCGACCGTGAGTTCCTCAAGGCTGGCGGCGTGTTCACCGACGACTTCATCGATGGCTACATCGCGCTGAAGATGCAGGAAGTGACCAAGTTCCGTGCCGCGACTCACCCACTGGAATATCAGCTGTATTACGCCAACTGAGTTGCATGCGCAGCGACGGCGAAGGTTTCTTCCTTCGTCATCGCCGCTGCTGGTCCGGCTGGGGAGCCGGGCCAGTGGCTCGCGCTAGTCATCAGACTTTCGGCGGATAGAGCAGGGGTATCCACGCAATACCGCGCTTGCGTGCCGTGGGCCACGTTCCCTCCCACGTTGCCGCTACCGTCGCACTTCACAAGGGTGTGTCGCGTCGCGGCGTGATTCACGGAATGCTTCGCGCAGCAGTACTCGCGCCGTTCGCGGCGCGCACCACGTGCCACGCGCCGGACAGCGTTCGGCGGTTGTTTCCTTCCATCAACGGGATATGCGCATGAAACTGATCACCGCCATCATCCGGCCATTCAAGCTCGACGAGGTCCGCGAGGCCTTGTCGCAGGCGGGTGTGTCCGGCATCACCGTCACCGAGGTCAAGGGCTTCGGTCGGCAGAAGGGTCATACCGAGTTGTACCGCGGCGCCGAATACGTCGTCGACTTCCTGCCCAAGATCAAGATCGAGACAGTGGTGACCGACGAACACCTGGAGGCCGTGGTCGAGGCGATCCAGGCCGCCGCCGGGACCGGCAAGATCGGCGACGGCAAGATCTTTGTCACCGCGATCGAGCAGGTCGTCCGTATCCGTACCGGCGAGATCGGCGCCGATGCGCTCTAATCCCATCCTGGAACCCTTGATCATGAAGACAGGTTTGTTCTCCGGGTGGAAGTCCCGGTTTTATGCGGCGTGCATGCTGATCCTGGTTGGCGCGATGACGGCGAGTGTGCCGGGCAGCGTATTCGCTCAGGCGCAGATCACGCCGGTGTCCACGGCGAATGTGGAGACCGAGCAACTGACGCCGCCGCCCGCGCCGGCCACCGCTGCCACGCCCGCCGCCGCGCCGGTGGTGGACAAGGGCGACGTCGCCTGGATGTTGACCTCCACCTTGCTGGTGCTGCTGATGGTGGTGCCGGGCTTGGCCCTGTTCTACGGCGGGATGGTGCGCGCCAAGAACGTGTTGTCGGTGCTGATCCAGGTCGGTGTGGTGTTCTGCCTGATCGCGGTGCTGTGGGTGGTGTACGGCTACAGCTTGGCCTTCGCCGATGGCGGCGCGTTCATTGGAACGCTCAACAAGGCTCTGCTGACCGGAGTGGATACCACCACGCTGGCCGATACGTTCTCCAAGGGCTTCAAGCTGCCTGAGTATGTGTTCGTCGCGTTCCAGCTGACCTTCGCTGGCATCACCGGCGCGCTGATCGTCGGCGCTTTCGCCGAGCGGGTGAAGTTCGCCGCCGTGTTGTTGTTTGTCGTCATCTGGTTCACTGCCGGCTACCTGCCGCTGGCGCATATGGTGTGGTCGACGCCGGGCTTCCTGTTCGGCAAGGGGGCGCTGGACTTCGCTGGCGGCACCGTGGTCCACATCAATGCGGGCGTGGCCGGCTTGGTCGGCTCCTACTTCGTCGGCAAGCGTCTGGGGTTCGGTCATGCCGCGATGAAGCCGCACAACGTCACTCTGACTTTCGTCGGTGCGTCGTTGTTGTGGGTGGGCTGGTTCGGCTTCAATGCCGGTTCGGCGTTGGAAGCCAATGCCATCGCCGCGCTGGCGTTCCTCAATACGCTGCTGGCGACCGCTGCCGCGGTGTTGGCCTGGTCGTTGACCGAGAAGGTGGTCAAGGGCAAGTCCTCGGCATTGGGCGTTGCCTCGGGCATGGTGGCCGGCCTGGTCGGCATCACCCCGGCGGCTGGTACGGTGGGACCGTTCGGCGCGATTGCCATCGGTGCCGCCGCTGGCGTCATCTGCGTGTGGGGCGTCACCGGGCTGAAAAAGCTGCTCAACGCCGATGACACGCTGGACGTGTTCGGTGTGCATGGTGTCGGCGGCATTGTCGGTGCGCTTTTGACTGGCGTGTTCACCGACAAGGCGCTGGGTGGCACCGGTTACGCCACAGGGGTGACCATGGGCCACCAAGTGCTGGTGCAGGCTACCGGCGTCGGCCTGACCGTGCTGTGGATCGGCATCGTCTCCGTGGTGGGTTTCCTTGTCGCCAAGGCGGTGTTTGGCCTGCGGGTGTCGGAAGACGCCGAGCGCCAGGGTCTGGACATCACCTCGCACGGCGAATCGGCCTACGAGTCCTGAGCATCACCGGCTCGCGACCTCATGGTCCCGGGACTCGGAACTGTATAGGTGCGGCCGGCGTTTTCGCCGGCCCGCACGACCCGAGGCCTTCACGACGGACGCTCCCTGGGGCGTAAGGATGCCCGTGTTCCCAGCGATCGAGGTATTTGCCGTGGATGCTCGCTTCGCCCGTTTCTGTTTTTTTCGTGGTCTCGCCGCTGGCGCAGTCTGGTGTGCGGGCAAGGCAACGGTGCAATCGGACCGCTGTGTGGCCGGTTATCCAGCGAGCGTCGGGTCGAGCGTTTATTTTTGCACTATATTGGTGCGATGACGATGAGCGCCGCGCCGCCCCCGCTTTCCGCCCTCATCACCCCGGTCGTCTGGGCGGATGCCGACGGTCTCCTGCGCGGCGCCAACCCCGCGTTCACGCGCTGGCTCGGGGTCAGTGTGCGTCGCTTGCTCGACCAGCCGCTGGCTTCGCTGGAACTGCAGGGCGACGCGCTGGCGCGGTTCCTGCGCAACGACGAGCGCGATGTGTTGCGCCTGCATCGCATGGCCTTGGCTATCCCTGGCGAGGCGCCGCGCTTCGCCGAGGGGTGGTTGTCGCGGCTGGACGATGGCGGCTGGCTACTGGAGGCGCATCCAGTCGATGAGTTTCCCACCCTGGACCCGGCGCAAGTCTTGCCCAGTGCGTTGAGCGCCGCACTGAAAGGCTTGGCCCACGAACTGCGCAATCCATTGGCCGGGCTCAAGGGCGCGGCGCAGTTGCTGGCGCGACGCGCGCAACACCGTGAGGAGGACGAACACGAACTGATCGAATTGATCGGAGCGGAGATCGAGCGTCTCAATAGTTTGCTCGACCAGTTGTTGTCGCCGGCGCCAGCGCGGCCGCATGCCATGCTCAACATCCACGCGGTGCTCGAACGTGTATTGCGCCTTGCCGAGTCGGAGGGTGGTTGGTCGGTGCGCCTGCAGCGCGATTACGATCCCAGTATTCCCGAGTTCCTTGGCGATGCCGACCGTCTCACCCAGGCGGTGTGGAATCTGGTGCGCAACGCGATCCAGGCCGGTGCCGCACAGGTCACTTTGCGCACCCGTGTCGAACACGGCCAGCGCATTCGCGACCGCGTGCATTCGCTCGGCCTGCGCCTTGACATCGTCGACGACGGTCGTGGCGTGCCCGAGGAATTGGCCGAACATCTGTTCCTGCCGCTGGTCAGCGGCCGTGCCGAAGGTAGCGGGTTGGGTTTGGCGCTGGCGCAGCAGGTGGCGCGTGAACATGCTGGTTTGTTGAGTTTCCGCTCCCGCCCCGGGCACACCGTGTTCACCCTGTTACTGCCGCAAGCCGCTGCGGACACCGATTAGGAGCACTGCGATGACCGATTCCCTACACGGAACGCAACGCATCTGGGTGGTCGACGATGACCGCTCCGTCCGCTTCGTGTTGTCCACCGCGCTGCGTGATGCAGGCTATAGCGTGGACAGTTTCGACAGCGCCATCGCCGCCTTGCAGGCATTGGTGGAACGCTCGCCTCCGGATCTGCTATTCACCGATGTCCGCATGCCCGGTGACGATGGCCTGGTGTTGCTGGACAAACTCAAAGCCGCGCATCCGCAGTTGCCGGTGATCGTGATGTCCGCCTATACCGATGTGGCCAGCACCGCTGGTGCGTTCCGCGGCGGTGCCCACGAATTCCTGTCCAAGCCGTTCGACCTGGACGATGCGGTGGCACTGGCCGCGCGCGCCTTACCCGAGTCCAGCGCCAGCGTCGTGGCCACGCCGCCGGCCTCCGCGCAGGGCAGTGCCGAACTAATCGGCGACACTCCGGCGATGCGCGCGTTGTTCCGTGCCATCGGTCGCCTGGCGCAAGCGCCGTTGTCGGTGTTGATCAACGGCGAGACTGGCACTGGTAAGGAACTGGTCGCACACGCGCTGCACAACGAGTCGCCGCGTGCGCGCAAACCGTTCGTCGCGCTCAACACTGCGGCGATTCCGACCGAGCTGCTGGAGAGCGAACTGTTCGGCCACGAAGCTGGCGCTTTCACCGGCGCGCAGCGGCGTCACATCGGCCGCTTCGAACAGGCCGATGGCGGTACCTTGTTTCTCGACGAAATCGGCGACATGCCACTGCCGTTGCAGACGCGCTTGCTGCGCGTGCTGGCCGAGAACGAATTCTTCCGTGTTGGTGGCCGCGAGTTGATCCGCGTGGACGTGCGGGTGATCGCTGCGACCCACCAGGATCTGGAAGCGTTGGTCGAACAGGGCCGTTTCTCGAGCGTCTCAATAGTTTGCTCGACCAGTTGTTGTCGCCGGCGCCAGCGCGGCCGCATGCCATGCTCAACATCCACGCGGTGCTCGAACGTGTATTGCGCCTTGCCGAGTCGGAGGGTGGTTGGTCGGTGCGCCTGCAGCGCGATTACGATCCCAGTATTCCCGAGTTCCTTGGCGATGCCGACCGTCTCACCCAGGCGGTGTGGAATCTGGTGCGCAACGCGATCCAGGCCGGTGCCGCACAGGTCACTTTGCGCACCCGTGTCGAACACGGCCAGCGCATTCGCGACCGCGTGCATTCGCTCGGCCTGCGCCTTGACATCGTCGACGACGGTCGTGGCGTGCCCGAGGAATTGGCCGAACATCTGTTCCTGCCGCTGGTCAGCGGCCGTGCCGAAGGTAGCGGGTTGGGTTTGGCGCTGGCGCAGCAGGTGGCGCGTGAACATGCTGGTTTGTTGAGTTTCCGCTCCCGCCCCGGGCACACCGTGTTCACCCTGTTACTGCCGCAAGCCGCTGCGGACACCGATTAGGAGCACTGCGATGACCGATTCCCTACACGGAACGCAACGCATCTGGGTGGTCGACGATGACCGCTCCGTCCGCTTCGTGTTGTCCACCGCGCTGCGTGATGCAGGCTATAGCGTGGACAGTTTCGACAGCGCCATCGCCGCCTTGCAGGCATTGGTGGAACGCTCGCCTCCGGATCTGCTATTCACCGATGTCCGCATGCCCGGTGACGATGGCCTGGTGTTGCTGGACAAACTCAAAGCCGCGCATCCGCAGTTGCCGGTGATCGTGATGTCCGCCTATACCGATGTGGCCAGCACCGCTGGTGCGTTCCGCGGCGGTGCCCACGAATTCCTGTCCAAGCCGTTCGACCTGGACGATGCGGTGGCACTGGCCGCGCGCGCCTTACCCGAGTCCAGCGCCAGCGTCGTGGCCACGCCGCCGGCCTCCGCGCAGGGCAGTGCCGAACTAATCGGCGACACTCCGGCGATGCGCGCGTTGTTCCGTGCCATCGGTCGCCTGGCGCAAGCGCCGTTGTCGGTGTTGATCAACGGCGAGACTGGCACTGGTAAGGAACTGGTCGCACACGCGCTGCACAACGAGTCGCCGCGTGCGCGCAAACCGTTCGTCGCGCTCAACACTGCGGCGATTCCGACCGAGCTGCTGGAGAGCGAACTGTTCGGCCACGAAGCTGGCGCTTTCACCGGCGCGCAGCGGCGTCACATCGGCCGCTTCGAACAGGCCGATGGCGGTACCTTGTTTCTCGACGAAATCGGCGACATGCCACTGCCGTTGCAGACGCGCTTGCTGCGCGTGCTGGCCGAGAACGAATTCTTCCGTGTTGGTGGCCGCGAGTTGATCCGCGTGGACGTGCGGGTGATCGCTGCGACCCACCAGGATCTGGAAGCGTTGGTCGAACAGGGCCGTTTCCGCGCCGATCTGTTGCATCGTCTGGATGTGGTGCGTCTGCAACTGCCGCCGTTACGCGAGCGGCGCACCGACGTGCCACAACTGGCCGAGAATTTTTTGGCGATGGCCGCACGCAAGCTCGACACACCACCCAAGCGGCTGTCGCCGGCCGCATTGGCCTCGTTGCGCGACTATGCCTGGCCGGGCAACGTGCGCGAACTGGAGAACGTGTGCTGGCGTTTGGCCGCGCTGGCTCCGGCTGAGGTGATCGATGCGCACGATGTCGATAGCGCGTTGCTGCGCGGTGGCCGTCGCGAGCGCAGCGTTGACAGCGGCGAGTGGGAGACACAATTGTCGGCCTGGGCGCAGCAGCGCCTGTCCGATGGTGCCGAGGGCCTGCATGCCGAAGCGCGCGAACGCTTCGACAAGGCGCTGCTGGAAGTCGCCCTGCGCTTCACGCATGGCCGTCGCGCCGAAGCCGCCGCACGCCTGGGCGTGGGCCGCAATACCGTGACCCGTAAGCTCGGCCCGGGCCGGCACCGGCGCTGAAACGGCTTGCCTGATTGCTCGCAACGGGTGCACAGGTGCACATCTGTGGCAATGACGTTGAAGCGGACCTGTTTTGGCAAAAGAGCGCATGTATGCGCGCGACGTTATGGCGGTGTCGCATCGGCGATCCGTCGCCGCGCAAGGCGTAGCGAGGCGACGCCACTTCGAGTGCCGGTTAGACTGGCGTGCCGCGCGGCTTTCATGTGGTTTGCACGGTGGCCTTTTTCTCTATTGCATACAGGAGTCGATGCCGATGCGTTGTGGATTACATGGTCTCGTCGGAAGCGGGTTGTTGATGTTGGCTGCGTGCAGTAGTAAGCCGCACTCAGCGCCATCCCATCCGCCTTCCAAGGCCACGACGCTGCCCAGCGTCGGTACCGTGCAACAGGCGCAGGCGGTGTTGGCACCTGCCTCCGGCAGTCTGGTGAGTGGCAAGCTGTCGTTGGTCGCGGCGCCCGGTGGTGTGCGCATCACCGGTACGCTCGGTGGCTTGCAGCCAAACTATACCGTTGCTTTCCATCTGCATGAGCGTGGCGATTGCAGTGCGGCTGACGCAAGCAGTGCCGGTGGCGATTTCAATCTGCTCGACGCTGCGCAAGGACGGTCCAGCAAGGGTCCGCGCCATGCCGGCGAGATCGATCACCTCACCGTCAATGCCGAGGGTACCGTTCAGATCGATGTGCTGCTGCGCGGCATTGTGCTCGGCGGCGGCGCGGCCAACGACATCGTGGGCCGTGCGCTGATCGTGCATACGGATCCTGACGACAACCGCGGCCAGCCGGCTGGCAATTCCGATGTGCGCGTGTCCTGCGGGGTGATCACGGTGCTGCGTTGATCGGCACAGCGTGGCGTGTTCCCACCCTGGCGAGCCTGGATCCTGCAACGAAGCGACGAGGGAGAGCGGCTGTACGTCTTCCCCCTCGGTTCTGCTTTCTCGTGCCGATGCGCAACAAGCACGGTTGCTAGTGACACGATGACGCATGCGTCGATGCGGTCTGCATGCACTGGAAAGACGGATGCGCAAACCCGTTCGTATTTTGTTGCCAGGAGGATCCATCGCACGTCAGGTACTGACGGCGAAGTGTTTGCTGGACGGCGTTTTTCCGCGACAACTGGTCGCCATTACACACTGGGATGCGTCGTCATCCGGTGCGGTGCAGCTTGCCGCTGTCTGGTCAGGACTCCAGTGCCTGCCTGGCGTCGTGGCCGCTCCCGCAGTGCACGTACAGCACAGGCATGCCGTGGGCTTCCAGCACGGCGGCCAGTTGCCGCTGACGTGCTAGATACTGCTCGTAAATTCGCTGCAGGCGGTCGCAGTCCTGATGGTCGTAGGCATAGTGTGCACACCAGCCGGCTGGGTCGAACAGGGCCATGCGCACCTCGCCACCGCGATAACACAGCAGCGGCTCGGGCGGGCTTTCCAGCCATTGTTCTTGTTCCGGCGCCAGCAACGCAGTCTCGATCAGTGGCCACAGCGCGGCAAGCCCCTGATGCTCGTACTGCATCGACATCATGGCCGCCAGATCGTTCACGGTCAGGTAGCGAGCATGCTCGATCTGCGCGCCGAAGCCCTGCTGCATCAGCAGCGCCGTGTCCGCTTGCGCCATGCCTTGCGCCAGCAGCACGTCTTCCAACGTCTCGGCCACCGGCTGTACGACGGCCGTCGGTCCGCTGAGCAGGAACGGCACCACGCGCAGTGCAGCTCCGCGGAGCGTGGCATCGGCCTGGAACGGTAACGGCACGCTGCCGTCGGCATCGGCGCCGAATGCGAGCAGGCGTGGACCGTCGTCACGTCCTGGCGCGCGTGCGCGCAGTTCGTCCAGACGCCGGTGCACTGGCCAGCCCGGTCGTAACACCTCGGCTGGATCGAAGTGCGCGCCGGCCAAGCTCAGGTCCAGTTCGCGTACCGCAGGTACCAACTGTGCGAGATCGCGGCCGATCTTTTCCGCCAACTCGGCGGTGAGTGCATGCGGCAATGCTGCATGCGCCGGTTCGCGCCCGGAAGACAGTTCAAGGGCGATCACACCACAGACATTGTTGCTGGCGAGGATTTGGCTCATGGTTGGCGGTTGGCCTGTCGCGGACGCATAGCTACACTCGCTTCATTATGCCTGCGCTAACGTGGAGGCGATCTTACCGACTTCCTCGCGCGAGGTGATCTCATGCCAGTAGCCCGCCCTGTCGCTATTCTCGGCGGCGTCCGTATTCCGTTTTGTCGCCAGAACACGGTGTATGCGGATGTCGGGAACCTCGGCATGTCGGTGCGCACGCTGGGTGCGCTGGTGGAGCGCTACGGCCTCCACGGCCAGCAGTTGGGCGAAGTGGCGATGGGCGCGGTGATCAAGCATGCCAGCGATTGGAATCTTGGTCGCGAGGCGGCACTGTCGTCGGGGCTGTCGCCGCTGACTCCCGGCATCACCCTGCAGCGCGCGTGCGGGACCAGCCTGGACAGCATTATCACGGTGGCTAACAAAATCGCGCTCGGGCAGATCGAATCTGGGATCGGCGGCGGTTCGGACACCACATCCGAAGTTCCGATCGTCTATGGCAAAAAGTTGCGCGCGCGTCTGCTGGCCGCCAACCGTGCCAAGACGGCTGGTGACAAGTTGCGCGTGCTCACCCGCAATTTCAAGTTCGCCGAACTCAAGCCCGAGTTCCCCGGTGTGGTCGAGCCGCGTACCGGTAAAAGCATGGGCGAGCATTGCGAGGACATGGCCAAGCAGTGGAGCATCGCGCGTGATTCGCAAGATGCCTGGGCGGTGTCCTCGCACAAGAAACTGGCGGCAGCCTACGCGCGCGGCTTCTTCGCCGACTTGATCGTGCCGTTCCGTGGCGTGGAGCGCGACAACATTCTGCGCGCGGATACGTCGCTGGAAAAATTGGCGACGTTGAAGCCGGCCTTCGATAAGGCCAGTGGCCGCGGCACCCTGACCGCCGCCAATTCCACTCCGCTGACCGATGGGGCCGCAGCGGTGTTGCTTGCCTCCGAGGAATGGGCGCGTGCGCATGGTCATGCGCCAATGGCCTATCTGCGCGACGTACACGTGTCGGCGGTGGATTTCGTGCATGGCGAGGGCCTGTTGATGGCACCGACGGTGGCCGTGCCGGAAATGCTCAAGCGTCACGGACTGGGCCTGCAGGATTTCGATATCTACGAAATCCACGAAGCTTTCGCCGCGCAGGTGTTGTGCACGCTGCGCGCCTGGGAGAGCGAGGACTACTGCCGCACGCGTCTGGGTTTGGATGCGCCGCTGGGGCAGATCGATCCGGCCAAGATCAATCCGCTGGGATCCTCGCTCGCCACCGGTCACCCGTTCGCCGCGACAGGGGCGCGCATTGTCTCGACCGTCGCCAAGCAATTGGTCGAGCGGGGCGGAGGTCGTGCGTTGATCTCGATCTGCACCGCTGGCGGGATGGGCGTGGTGGCGATCGTCGAGCGCTGAAGTGTCGGGTGTCCGCGCTGCAAGACCGTGCGGCGTGATGGTCAGAGGGTGTCTTACCTACGCGCTGCGGCGCTTACGCTGCGTTGCAGCTGGTGTGCACGGTGACGGCGATGGTGTGGCGCATGCCGTCGCAGTTCAGTCTTGCCGTTGTGTAAAGCCGTCGTCCTCGCGTTGCGCCATTACCTGTGCCTGTGGATCGTGCGACGACGGAGACACCTGCGCGGGTAATGGCGACGCCTGCTCGCCGCGCTGCACGCGCAGCGCATTGGCATAGCAGCGCTGCGCGGCGAGCGTGTCGCCGGCCTCGGCATATCCATCGCCCAATACCTCCCAGGCCTCGGCATCGGCGTCGAGCGTCAGCGCCCGGTGCAGGAACTCTTCGGCTTGCGGCCACTGCTGCTGGTGGCGCGCCAGGCGCGCCAGCGTCAGCAACAGCGCCGGGCTGTCAGGATGCTGCTGGAGCCAGCGTTGTGCGCTGGCGTGGCGCGTATCGTATCGCTCCATCGGCAGGCGTCCGTACAGCACCGCCAAGCGCTCGTCCCAGCGCGTGTCCAGCGCCTGTTCCAGACTGCGCAGTGCCGCATCGTCCCAGCCCAAGGCAGCGGCACGCAATGCATAGGTCCCAACCACATCCGGCTCGCTGCTCAGGGATCTGGGTAGGCTTTCCCAACGCTCGGCGAGTGCGTTGGCATCGCTGGCCTGTTCCAGTGATGCGGTGGCCAGACGGGTTTCCAGCGCGGCGATGGCGTCCAATGGCAAGGCTTGTTGCCGGCGGATCGCGCCAAGTTGGCCATAGGCCTCGTTGGCGCGACCGATCTGGATCAGTGCTTCGGTACGCAGTAACAGTCCGCGTGGCGGTAGCGGCTGCGCCGCCGCCACGTCGAGCGTGTTGATCGCATCGACCGGGCGCTTCCGGTCCAGATGGCGTTCGGCTTGTAGCAGCGCGTGGGCACAGGCATCGCGTTCGGCCAGGCGCCGCAGATGGCGTTCGACCGCTTCTGCATCGCCACGCGCGTCGGCCACACGGACCGCGGCGAGCAGGGCAATCACGCTCACGTCTGGATCTTGCGCTGCGGTATCCAGTTGTTTTTCCGCACGCGTCCACTGGCCGTTGTGTACGGCGGTCAGGCCCTCGATCAGGCGTGCTCGCGATTGTTTGCGGCGATGTTGGCCCCAAGCGCGGAACGGAAAACTCAGCACGTTTCCGATCAGCCACAGCAGCAGGAACGCGATCACCAGCAGCAACGCGGCCTGCGGGAGTGACGCGATGTAGTCGGTGTCGCCGGCACGCACGATCACTTCGCCGAATTCGCGCAGTTGCTCCTGCGCCAGCCATTGCGCGCCGATCACGCCGAGTGCGATCACGATCAGTAGCACGATCAGGGAACGGAAAGATTTCATGAGTGGCTCCTTGCGTCGCGCAGGGTGCGTAGTTGCTGCAGGGTGGTTCCCAACTCGGGAATCGTCGGGCGCAGGTCGGCATTACCCAGCGTGCGCAGGGTGTCGCGACATGCACGTAGCTGCGGCGATTCCGGCCAGAGCCGTCGCAGCCACCTGTCGGCACGCGCCAGGGCGCTGCGGTAGCCACGCGCGTCGCCACGCTCCAGCGCCGCACGGGTCAGGGTCAGGTCCAATTGCAGGGCGTCGCGGGCAGCCACGCGTTCCGAGCGAGCGGCCAGCACTCCGCCTTGTGCTGGACGAATCTTGATCAGCGGTGCCAGCAAACGCTGCCACAACGGTTGCTGTGCGCTCTCCGGCAGCCGCGTGGGCAGTGCATCGATACTGGCGGCGAAGGCGTCCAGTTGTGCCGATAAACGCGCCTGTGGTCCTTCGCCGAGCGCATCCAAGGCGGTACGTTCCTGTAGCAGGGTTTGCCGTAGGTTGAGGAAGTGTGGGTCGTCGATGCCATCGAGCACGCCGCTGGCCAGTGCGTAGGCGCGCCGCGCACCTTGCGCATCGCCGGCAAGCAGTAGGCGTTGCTGCCCCTGGTTGAGGAGCAGTTCGACCTCGTCCAGGCGCAGTGCCTGCGCGTCGTGGCGATTGGAATCGGCCAGTTTTGCCACGTTGGCTTCGAGCAGCGCGCTGCGCTGGCTCAATCCGAGCATTTCGTCGCGCAACACGCGATTGGTACTCGCTGCGTCCTGGAGCCGCTGTACGGTGGCGCGCTGATCGCTGCGTAGAACTTCAAGGTTCTGTTGCAAGGCCTGCAATTGCTGCTGGACTTCCGACTGCAGCACTCGTTCGCGTGCGCTGCGTGCCTGCCACCAGTTCCAACCTCGCCAGCCCGTGGCCCCAAGCGCCAGCAGTGTGGCAGCGACCAACAGCAGCCCGATCCAGTGCAAGGAACGGCGTGGCGTGGATAGAGTGTCGTCGGTCATTGGCAGCATCCTTATCCTTCATGGCTTTCGCCCCGTTGCAAACTAAGGTGAAGGTCGGCACCTCGCGACCGGAGCATGGCGTGTGCGGCACCGTGGCCGCAAGCCAGTTGTTCGCCCGCGTTCAGCGAGGTCGTGGATGTGTCATCGTGGCCGTAGCGGCTGCAGCCAATTGCTGCGGCCGTGGTCCGGCCGCGCGAGTGATGTCGGTAAAGCCCAGCTCGGCGGCCAGCGCTGCCAAACGCGCGCTGGCAGCGACCAGTGGTTGCGTGCGCCAGGCTGCACGCAGGTCGTCGGGCAGTTGCGCCACGATCAATTGCAGCGCCTCGCCACTGCTCAACGCCAGTACGCCGGACCCGACGGTGCGCAGTTGCGCGATCCGTTGTGGCTTGAGTTGTAGCGGTACGCGCTCATACACGTCGGCGCGCAGCAGTGGCGTGCCGCGCGCCTGCAATTGCGTGGCGATCATGCCGCGGCCGCCGGGTGCGGTGACCAATCCGACCGGTGCAGCAACAGCCGCCAGTTGCGGCAGGGCCAATAGTCCATCGCTATCCATCCGTGTCGGCACTGCCACGTCGGCGATACCGTGGCGGTGTAGTGCGCGTGCGGTGCCGGCACCGACCGCCAGCCAGCACTGGTCCGCCCTGGAGACCAACGGCTGCAGCGCCGCCGCTGCGCGTACCGCCGCCGGGCTGCTGAAGATCACCCGCGGTGCGGCCAGCGCCTGTGCCAGTGTGCTGCGGGTGGTGCTATCGGTGCGGCCTTGCAGACGCCAGGGCGACACTGCCAGCAGCCGCGCGCCATGGCGTGCGGCGGCCCGTCGCAGTGGTTCATGTTCGCCGAGCGGGCGCAGTGAAATCAGCGTCCAGGCCACCGCTGCGGTGGTTGCATATGTGCTCATGCCATGCATTATGCGAGCCTTCACTGGCCGCACAATCGCACCATGGCAACGGATCTCTCTTTCGATGCGTTCTTGCAGCAGTTGCAACGGCAGTTCGAGGCGATGCCGCCGGCGGCGGCGTTGCAAGTCACGCTGCAGGGCTATGCCGAGCGACGCCTGCATATGAGCGCGCCGCTGGCGGCGAACATCAACGACAAAGGTAATGCGTTCGGCGGTAGTCTGGGTTCGGTGATGACGCTGGCCGGCTGGGCCTTGGTCAATTACGAATTGCACCAGGCCCGATTGCATGGCGATGTGTACGTCGCCGAGACGCAGGTGCGCTATCTGGCCCCGCTGTACGTTGACTTGCATGCCCAGGCCGCTGCAGAGGAGGGCGCCGACTGGGACGTGTTTGTGGCCACCTTCCGCCAGCGTGGTCGTGCCCGGATCGGCATCCAGGCGCAGGTGGGCGCGCTTGGCGCGGCGGCGGCGGCGACGCTGAGCGGGCGCTTCGTTGCCATTGCCAAAGGATAGAATGCACGCATCGCACGCGCGGCGCGCCGCCCCGGGGGGACCTGTCATGCACTCGATGTTCCGCACGCTTGTGCTGGTGTTGCTGCTGGGTTGCCTCGGCACGGCCATGGCCGGTAGTCGCGCGCAACAGCGCAAACTGGACGATTTGCAGACTGCCTACGCCGCCGCGATTCGCTGGAGCGAGTTCGAATCGGCCTGGCAGGCGGTGGACCCGGCCTACCGGCAAGCGCACCCGCTGACCGACATGCAACTGGAGCGCTACCGTCAGATTCAGATTTCCTCCTATCGGGTCGGAGCCGCCATGGCGAGCGATGGTGAGGTGCAACGCGAAATTGAACTGGGGGTGATCAACCGCAACACCCAGGCCGAGCGTAGCGTCCGCTACCGTGAACGCTGGCGTTGGGATGCCGAGGCCAAGACCTGGTGGTTGCAGGATGGCCTGCCGGATCTATGGAATGGCCAGTAGCGCGGCCATCTAGCTGTGCGACAATCTGCGCCCGTTTCCAGTCCCCGATTCCTGTGAACTCCCAAGAACTGTTGGCCTTCGCCGGTCGCAATCCGATGCTGGCCATGGCCCTGGTTGGCCTGACCATCGCCTTGGTCGTCACCGAAGTGGCGCGCCTGTTTCGCGGCTATAAGGGCTTGCGCCCGGCCGAACTGACCCGGCTGATCAATGCTGGCAATACGGTGGTGGTGGACCTGTCGGCTTCGGCTGATTTCGAAAAGGGCCATATCGCCGGGAGCCGTAGCGCGTTACCTAGTCAGTTCGGTCCGCAACACAAGCTGGTGAGCAATGCCAAGTCGCAGCCGGTGGTACTGGTGTGCCGCACCGGTACTACCGCCGACGGCGCAGCCAAACAATTGAAGAAGGCTGGCTTCGAGCAGGTTTACGTGCTCGATGGCGGCATCGCCGCCTGGCAGCAGGCCGAGTTACCACTGGTCAAAGGCCGCTGAGGCGCGCCATCGCCGGCCATCGAGTCGTATGGCTGGCATGTGATAATCCCCTTTTGTGCTATTACTGAATCCACCGGAGTCAAAATAATGTCCGATGTCACCAACAACGGCGCGGCTGCGCCGACCGAAGCTGCGGCTGGCCCCGCTTTCACCATCGAGAAGATCTACGTCAAGGACGTTTCGTTCGAGTCGCGTAATGCGCCGTTGGTGTTCAACGATAACGCACAGCCGGAATTGCAGCTCAACCTCAATCAGCGCGTGCAGCGTCTGAACGAGCAGGCGTTCGAAGTGGTGCTCGGCGTGACACTGACCTGCACCGCCGCTGGCAAGACCGCTTACGTGGCCGAAGTGCAGCAGGCTGGTGTGTTCGGTTTGATCGGCCTGGAGCCGCAGGCAGTGGACGTACTGCTTGGTACGCAATGCCCAAGCATCCTGTTCCCCTACGTGCGTTCGTTGGTCAGCGATTTGATTCAGGCCGGCGGTTTTCCTCCGTTCTTCCTGCAGCCGATCAACTTCGAGGCGCTGTACGCCGAGACCCTGCGCCAGCGTGCGCAGCAGGGTGAGGACCAGGCGCTGGCCGATTCGGAGCCGGCAGGCAACGCCTGAGCGCGTCCGCCATTACGCATGCGCGATAACGCCAAGAAGATCGCCGTTCTCGGTGCCGGCTCCTGGGGGACGGCCTTGGCCGCGCTTACCGCACGGCATGGTTTTGCGACCGTGTTATGGGGGCGCGACCTCAGCGTCGCTGAGGCCATCGCGCAACGCCACGAGAATCCGCGTTATCTGCCGGCCATTGCGTTGCCGGCGACGCTGCAGGCCACCACCGATCTGGCGGCGGCGGTCCACGGCGCCGACTGGATCCTGGTGGTGGTGCCGTCGCATGCGTTCACCCAGACCATGCGTCAGCTAGCTCCGTTGCGGCCGGCGCAGGCAGGCGTGGCTTGGGCGACCAAGGGCTTCGAGCCCGGTTCCGGGCGTTTCTTGCATGAGGTGGCGCAGGAGATCCTGGGTCGGCACGTGCCGCTGGCGGTCGTCACCGGCCCTTCCTTTGCGAAGGAAGTGGCACTGAACCTGCCGACTGCGGTGACCGTGCATGGGGATGCCGCGTTCGCGCAACAGGTCGCCGGAGCGATGCATGGACCGACCTTCCGCGCCTACACCGGCGACGACATGATCGGCGCCGAGCTGGGTGGGGCGATGAAGAACGTGTTGGCGGTCGCCACCGGTGTGGCCGATGGCATGGAGTTGGGCTTGAACGCGCGCGCTGGGCTGATTACCCGCGGCCTCAACGAGATGCTGCGGCTGGCTGCGGCGATCGGCGCCAAACCGGAAACACTGATGGGCCTGGCCGGACTTGGCGATCTGGTGCTGACCTGTACCGGCGACCTGTCGCGTAATCGCCGCCTGGGCCTGGCCCTGGGGCGCGGGCAGCCGTTACAGGAAGCGGTGCGTGCGATTGGCCAGGTGGTCGAGTCGGTGCAGACGGCTGACGAGGTGATGCGCCAGGCCGAGCGTCATGGGATTGATCTGCCGATCTCCAATGCCGTGCGTGCCGTATTGCACGGCGAACTGACCCCGGCCGCTGGCTTGCAGCAGTTGCTGGCGCGTGAGCAGAAGCCCGAGTACCCGGCCACCCTGTTCAGCTGATTCGAGCCAGGCTCGACCGATTGCGCGCCTGGCTACGCCGGGCGTTTTCGTATGCGTTGCCGTAAACGGCGTCGTTGCTTGCGATCGATTGGTCGCGCACAAAAAAAGCCCGGTCGTGAGACCGGGCTTTCAGAGCCGCGCGCGGCGGGAGAGAAGACGTCGCGCGTGGCGCTAGGACAAGCGCTTACCAGCTGAAGCGCGGGCCGACGAACCATTCTTTGCTGCCGTGGCGGTCCATCTTCATGTCGGCGCTCAGACCCCAGTTCTGGTTGAGCTTGGCTTCGCCGCCGATAACGCCGTAGAAATAGCCCTTCGGATTGATACCGTCCTTCTTGAGGTAATCCTGGTAGCCGCCCAGCGCATACACTTCCAGGTATGGTGCGAAGGCGGTACGGAGGCCGGCTTCGGCGCTCCAGCCGTTGAACTTGGTGTTGTGCTGCGGGTCGAAACGGTTGTAAGCAACGCGGGTCACCAGGTCGGTGCTGCTCGCGATCTCGTAGTTGTAGCCAGCGCCGACGCGGAACTGGTCGATGCGGAAATTGCCGATATCGGTCTTCTGGCGGTTGAAATCGCCGAACACGCTGAAGTTCGGGTGGAACGCGTAGGAACCCTTCACGGCCCAGCCGTCAGCATCTGTGGCGTTGGTGCCGCCGCGGCTGTCGGTCTGAACGTAACCGCCCTCAACGTAGTTGTAGGAAATGCCTTCGGCGGCCGAAGCGGCGAACGGCAGGGTGGCCAGCAGGCCCAGAGCAAGCAAAGAGGTCTTCATAATAATCGGGTACCTTCGTTATGGGTGTGTTGGCGCTGAGGCGTGATGCCGTTCGCTGCCGTTTGTAAATTATCCGTTATCTATCCGAACTTGCCCTGAATTTAAAGCTGAGATTTCTCGCCGTGTTCAGGAAATTCTGGGGTGTAATTGCTTGACTTGGCAAGGTTAATTGGGATGTAAATTTTTTGTAGCTATTCACACAGCGTCGGCGAATCCCAGCTGTCGCCATGCCTCGAACACCACGACCGCCACGGCGTTGGACAGGTTGAGGCTGCGGTTGTTCGGGCGCATCGGCAGGCGCAGCCGCTGTGTTGGCGGGATCGCTTCCAGTACCTCGGTGGGGAGGCCTCGGGTTTCCGGGCCGAACAAAAACGCGTCGCCATCTGTGAACGCGGGAGCATCGTAACGGACGCATCCGCGCGTACTCAGTGCGAACAGGCGTTGCGGGGCGACCGTTTGCAACGCGGCGTTCAGCGAAGCATGGACCTGCAACTGGGCATATTCGTGATAGTCCAGACCAGCACGCTTGAGTTGCTTGTCGCTAAGGTCGAAGCCCAGTGGCTCGATCAGGTGCAACTGTGCACCGGTATTGGCGCACAGGCGGATGACGTTGCCCGTATTCGGCGGGATCTCGGGTTGGAACAGCAGAACGTGCAGCTTCGGTGTGGCAGTCATGGGCGCAGTTTACGCGCCGGGAATAGGTGTCGCGCGGGTCAATTATTGCGTCAGGTCGCTCGCCAGTGCCTGAGCACACTGCCGCAACACACTGCCCGCGCCATTGCCGAGCGCGAAGATCCCCTCCAGTTTGGCATCTGGGTGTACACACACCGTCGCCAGGGTGAGCAGGTGTGGGCTGGCGGCTTGCTCCACATCGCGCAGGGCGATCAGGTCGGCCGACGGGCGTACTCGCACTGCGGCAAGGGTGACGATGTGGTCCGACAGGACAGTACGGTGCTGGGCGAGCTGCTCGGTGGAAGGGTGCACCTGAACAACTCCCAGGGTGGCGATGCGGGGAGTAGCGAGTGCCGGTGTGACGCACGCGGCTGCAATGGCCGCAGCCAGCAGGAAGGAGACGGTTTTCATCGATGACCTCATTGGTGCTTTTGATTTGTGGTGTTGTAGTAAAGTAAAACACTAAATCAAAAAGGGCAAGCTCTCTTGGCTGTCGCGCATCTCAATTAAGCTGAAATTCATTTTTCTCTGTAGCGTTTACTCCATACAAGAGAGATTGCTGCAACGACAATCGATTGTTTTATAAGGAATTGACTCGTGCGGTGGTGTGCGCGAGCCGGTCAGGTCTTCCCGCATGCATCCGTCATATTCCAGCGCTGCATTAGGCTCACGAGCAGATGGGGGTGTTCACCAACGCCAAGACGCGGTCGATCGCGTAACAGAAGATGGCAGGCCTGCGCCGCGCCATCGGGCCCTGAGCTTGCCAACGCTGATCGAGATGGCCGACACCCGTGGCCCACGCTGCGGCATCGAGCCAGTGAACGTCATCGTCGATTCAGCGATGTGCGCCACAATCCGAGTCCACCTGCCAGCGAACTGCCCATGCGCCTATTGATCCTGTCCTTCCTGCTTGTCAGTCTCGTCGCCTGCACCTGGGTGCCGATGGCGCCGGAAGGTAAGAGCGTCCGGGTGCTGCTGCCTGGGCAGGCCGTCGCTGGTTGCGAGAAGCGGGGCGAGGTGGCGGTGTCAGTGAAGAGCAGCGTCGGCTTCTACCAACGCAATCCGCTGCGGGTGCGGGAAGAGCTGGAGACCCTGGCCCGCAACGAGGCGTCGGGTGTGGGCGCCAACACAGTGCAAGCCATGGGCGAGCCGAGCAATGGCGAGCAGCGTTTTGTCGCCTACCAGTGCGGCGGATCCTGAATCGCTCAGGCCATACGCTCTCGCTGGATCTGTTAAAGATGCGCTAAAACCGAGCAGCCGCTAGAATTGGTGCCCCTCGCCTTACCCTGGCGTACACCTCGATGCTCTTTAACAATGTCTCCATCGCGGGGCTGGCGCACATTGATGCGCCACACACGTTGACTTCTAAGCAGATCAACGAGCGTCTGCAGCCGACATACCAACGGCTGGGGATCCGTGCCGATGCACTGGGCGATATCGCCGGTATCCATGCGCGGCGCATGTGGGATCAGGGCATGCAGGCGTCCGACGTGGCCACCCTGGCCGCGCGCAAGGCGATGCAGGATGCGGGGATCGAGGCCAACCAGGTCGGTCTGCTGGTCAATACCTCGGTCAGTCGCGACTATCTGGAGCCGTCCACGGCCAGCATCGTTTCTGGCAACCTGGGCGTTGGCGAGCAGTGCATGACCTTCGACGTCGCCAATGCCTGCCTGGCCTTCATCAACGGCATGGATATCGCGGCGCGGATGATTGAGCGCCGCGAAATTGATTACGCCTTGGTCGTCGATGGCGAGACCGCCAACCTGCTCTACGAGAAGACCCTGGAACGAATGACCTCGCCGGAGGTGACCGCGAACGAATTCCGCGACGAGCTGGCCGCACTGACGTTGGGCTGTGGTGCCGTGGCGATGGTGATGGCGCGTGCCGAACTGGTGCCGGACGCGCCGCGTTACCGCGGCTGTGTGACTCGTTCGGCCACCGAATGGAACAAGCTGTGCCGTGGCAATCTGGACCGCATGGTCACTGACACCCGGATGCTGTTGATCGAAGGCATCAAGCTGGCGCATAAAACCTTTGCCGCCGCCAAGCAGGCACTGGGCTGGGCGGTGGATGAACTGGATCAGTTCGTCATCCATCAGGTCAGCCTGCCGCACACCCAAGCCTTCATCAAGAATTTCGGCATCGATCCCAAGAAGGTCATGACCATCTTTGGCGAACACGGCAACATCGGCCCCGCCAGCGTGCCGATCGTGTTGAGCAAACTGAAAGAACTGGGCCGGCTGAAGAAGGGCGACCGCATCGCGTTGATGGGCATCGGCTCTGGCCTGAATTGTTCGATGGCCGAGGTGGTGTGGTAGGCGGCGCGAGAAGCGTGCTTGCAGCGTCCATAGCAAAGCGAACATGTATAGATTTTTGGAAAAATTAGACAGGTTCGCTCTGGCGAGCAGATAAAATCCATTTCTCTTTGCATGTGCTTGCCAGGATGCCGATCCATGCGTTGAACTGGCGCTGTGCAGCGCGCCTGGACATCAACGACAGCATCCTTCGTCTACGCCGGAAACGGCTTTAGTGGCTGGATCGATATTGGCGGCTTCTCCAGGCGGTGCGCGAGCAAGACGAATGCAGCAGCCAAGTGCTGTACATGTCCGATGCTCTCGCCACCACTGCGGCATAGACAGGTGCGACGTGCGTGGCGATCAAACGTTGTTGCAGTCTCCAAGTAACGCCTGTGTCAGAGCGCGCTCAGTTCCATCGGCAGGACTTGATCCACGATCTGTTCAATCTCCAGACCGCTCGATCTGCTGGCACAGGATGGGGTCTTGCAGAAGCTCAGAGTCGGGCGCAACAACTATGATGTGAACCGGCCACTATTCGAATTGCTTGGACGCGGTGCCGACACCCCGGAGCGTGGCTGACGCACTTTCGTCCCGATGCGTGTGCTGCGCATGCAGATGTTGCAACGCGATGTCTGTCTCCCACTACCGTCTCCGCCCACGAGAAGTGTCCATTGGCATGAACTACCCCGGCTATCCCTTCACTCCGCAGCGCTTCCAGGTGCGTCCGGGTGTGCAGATGTCCTACCTCGACGAAGGTCCACGCGACGGCGAGGTGGTGCTGATGCTGCATGGCAATCCGTCGTGGAGCTATCTGTGGCGCACGCTGGTGACCGGACTGTCGGACCGATACCGCTGCATCGTGCCCGACCACATCGGCATGGGGCTTTCTGACAAACCGGATGATGCACCCGGTGCGCAACCGGGCTATGACTACACGCTGCAGTCGCGTGTGGACGATCTCGATGCGCTGTTGCGGCATCTGCGCATCGACGGACCGGTGACGTTGGCCGTGCACGATTGGGGCGGCATGATCGGTTTCGGCTGGGCTCTGTCGCACCCCGCGCAGGTCCGGCGCCTGGTGATCACCAACACGGCGGCGTTTCCGCTGCCGGCAGCCAAGCCGATGCCGTGGCAGATCGCCATGGGCAGACACTGGCGTTTGGGCGAGTGGTTCATCCGTACTTTCAACGCGTTCTCCGCCGGCGCATCGTGGTTGGGCGTGTCGCGACGCATGCCAGCCGACGTGCGTCGCGCTTACGTGGCGCCCTACGACACGTGGGCAAACCGCATTTCCACGATCCGCTTCATGCAGGACATTCCGCTATCGCCCGCGGACCCGGCGTGGTCGTTACTGGAGCGCGCGGCGCAGGCGCTACCTGGCTTCGCTGATCGTCCCGCATTCATTGGATGGGGTTTGCGCGATATCTGCTTCGATCACCATTTCCTTGAGGGATTTCGCCGCGCGCTGCCGCAGGCCGAGGTCATGGCCTTCGAGGATGCCAACCACTATGTGTTGGAAGACAAACACGAGGTGTTGGTGCCGGCGATCCGCAGGTTTCTGGACGCGCATCCGTTGACGTGAGCGTGCGCCTGTGTGAAATGGAGGCAAGTTTGGCGTAAGCGTTGCTGGCAATGCGGTGCGATGGCATGGCGTTGTTGTCCATGCTGTCCATGCGGATTTCTGGATCACGCAGGGCGGTCACGGCCGGCTACGTCGCCACCGGCTGCATCGGCAGTCGTGCGAGGTTGCCGAAATGCAACCGATTGCCACCCCGTCATAAGAGCGCCAAGATAGAGTGTAGATGCGTTGTGCATGCGATCAGCCGCATCGAGCGATTGATTGAAACCGACAGGAGACAAATCCAGTGAAAGCAATGGTAATGTCGATGTTAATGATGTCGATGAGCAGTACGGGTGTGCACGCGGAAGACTTGACGACTTCCCACGATGGCAAGACGCTGGTGGTCGGTTTCGGCCAGCCAACCATCAAGCAGGTGCTGCATTATCGGAAAATGTACGATAAAAAACCGTTCCCCGATGCCGAGCTCTATTACTACAGCAACGGCGTTTACAAGCTCATTTCCCAGGGCGAGAATCATTACGGCGTGTACGTGCTGCAAGGCAGTTTCGATGACCAGACCTATACCGTCAGGTTCATTTCCTTGCCTTCCGAAGATTGGGGCAACAAGACCGCCTTCCATCAATTGACGTTCGTGCGTGGCGAGAAGCAGAACGTGTTCATCCAGAACGCTATCGTCGATACCGGCGAAGCCATTGCCCAGCAGAACGGCACTTATACCCAGGAAAAGAACACCGTGACCAATCCGGTGCCAACCGGGTGGAAGCACAAGTGAACCGTGTCCACGCCTGTGCGTGGGGCATCGGCCGCAGCGCCGCACTGGACCCGGTCGGCACAGTGCAATAAAGCCTGTCCGGTGCAGACGGTCGCGACCTCCCTCGCGACCGCCTCAAGCATCCGGAAGGTTGCGCTCGATCACGCCGTCCCAGTCTGCTTCGTTCAAGAGTGAGAGCCCGTGTGCCAGCCGCGCCTTGTCGCATTGCGCACTGCGTTCGCCGAACTCCAGTGAGGCGGGAACCGCCGCACACACGGAGGGGCGCTGGGTGTGGATCGTGCAACGGCTGTAGCGACCGATGTCGGCATCCAGCGCGACGCAGCGCGGTTGCGCCTGCGAGGTTCCGCGCATCGCCCGCTCGTGCGTGCGTAGCGGTTCGGTGAGGTCCAACGGCACTCTGCCGCCGAGTGCGGGATCGGCTTCGCTCCAGTGGAAACTGACGCGAAAGTAAGCGCAGCAAGCGCCGCAAGTGAGGCAGGGATGAGCCATGACACAGCCGGATTTTGCGCGGCAAGCGCGTGGGGGAGCGGGTCATTGTGACCGAACCGATGCCACCTGTGGTGCAGTGCGCGGGTGCGGCATCGGCGATAATCCGCCGATGACCACCAATTGGAACATCGCGGCGACGCTGCCGCTGTTGGCGCGCGAGCGTCCCGACCAGATCGCGATCCGCTGTCCTGGCCGCCGCGGTGTCGATGGCTTGGCCGCCTACGACGTGACCCTGAGCTATGCGCAATTGGACGCACGCAGCGATGCAATCGCCGCCGGTCTGGCCGGTTACGGCATCGGTCGCGGAACCCGCGCCGTGGTGATGGTGCGGCCATCGCTGGAGTTCTTCCTGCTGATGTTTGCGTTGTTCAAAATCGGTGCGGTGCCGGTGCTGGTCGATCCGGGCATCGACAAGCGCGCGCTCGCGCAATGTCTGGACGAGGCGCAACCTCAGGCGTTCATTGGTATCGCGCTGGCGCAGTTGGCGCGGCGTTTGCTGGGATGGGCACGGTCGGCGACGCGCATTGTCACCGTGGGCCGACGCTGGGCTTGGGGCGGCACCACACTCGCGCAGATTGAACGTGCCGGCCAGGGCGCGGCCGGCCAGTTGGTGGCCACCGACGCCGACACGATGGCGGCGATCCTGTTCACCAGTGGCTCCACCGGCGTGCCCAAGGGTGTGGTCTATCGGCACCGCCATTTCATCGCGCAGATCGAACTGATGCGCAATGCATTCGGCATGCTGCCCGGTGGGGTCGACTTGCCGACATTCCCGCCGTTCGCCTTGTTCGACCCGGCGTTGGGTTTGACCTCGGTGATTCCGGATATGGATCCGACCCGTCCAGCCAACGTCGATCCGCGCAGGCTGCACGATGCGATCGCGCGTTTCGGCGTGACTCAGTTATTTGGATCGCCGGCCCTGATGCGGGTCTTGGCCGACTATGGCAAGCCGCTGCCGAATGTGCGTCGTGCGACCTCGGCGGGCGCCCCGGTGCCGCCGGAGGTCGTCGCCAAAATGCGCCGGTTATTGCCGCAGGACGCACAACTGTGGACCCCCTACGGCGCCACCGAGTGCCTGCCGGTGGCGGTGATCGAAGGGCGCGAACTGCAGGATACCCGCGCAGCCACGGAAAGCGGCGCCGGCACCTGCGTCGGCAAGGTGGTGGCGCCCAACCACGTGCGCATCATCGCCATCGACGATGCGGCGATTGTCCAATGGAGCGACGTGCGCGAACTGCCGCAGGGGAGTGTCGGCGAGATCACCGTAGCCGGGCCGACCGCCACCGATACCTATTTCAACCGCGATGCGGCCACGTCTCTGGCCAAGATTCGCGAACGCCTGGCCGACGGCAGCGAGCGCATCGTGCACCGCATGGGCGATGTCGGCTATTTCGATGCGCAGGGACGGTTGTGGTTCTGCGGGCGGAAAACCCAACGCGTGGAAACCGCGCAGGGGCCACTGCACACCGAGCAGGTGGAGCCGATCTTCAATACAGTGCCGTGGCTGCGACGCAGTGCTCTGGTCGGGATCGGCAAGCCAGGCGCGCAGCGCCCTGTGCTGTGCTACGAGGTCGTGCAGGGCGTGGCGGTGCCGACGCGAGCGCAAGCGCAACTGCGTGCGCTGGCGTTGGCGCATCCGCATACCGCCGGCATCGTCGATTTCCTGTGCCATCCGGGTTTTCCGGTGGACATCCGCCACAATGCCAAGATCGGTCGCGAGAAACTGGCCGGGTGGGCCAAGGACCGCGTGCGCTGAGCCACCACGCTGACGTGCTCGATGCCACGGTGAAGATTTCCGAAGGTATGCAGGATCCCGCGCTCGCATGACGCCCTCGCGGGATGCGCTGCTGTGGATCGCCTTCGCTGGTGACCCCGGCTATCGTGTGTCCCTTGGTTCGATGGATGCGACACGATGAAAATTGTGGTGACCGGTGGTGGTGGGTTCCTGGGGCAGGCGTTGTGTCGTGGCCTGGTCGCGCGTGGGCACCAAGTGGTCAGTTACAACCGCGGCCACTATCCGGAACTCCGGACGCTGGGCGTGGCCCAGGTGCGTGGCGACCTGACCGATGCGCGGGCGCTGCAGCATGCGCTGGCCGGTGCCGACGTGGTCTTGCACAACGCGGCCAAAGCCGGCGTCTGGGGTCGCTACGACAGTTATTACCAGTCCAACGTGGTCGGCACCGAGAACGTGCTGGCCGCGTGCCGTGCGCATGGGGTGAGCCGGTTGATCTACACCTCCACGCCGAGCGTGACCCATCGCGCCACCCATCCGGTCGAAGGCCTGGGCGCGGACGCGGTGCCATACGGAGAAAATTTCCAGGCACCGTATGCGGCGACCAAGATGCTCGCCGAACGCAAGGCGCTCGCCGCCAACGACGCGCAGTTGGCGGTGGTGGCTTTGCGCCCGCGCCTGATCTGGGGGCCGGGCGATCAACACATCCTGCCCAAGCTGGTGGCGCGTGCGCAGGCGGGTCGCCTGCGCCTGGTCGGCAGCGGCGACAACCTGGTCGATTCCACCTACATCGACAACGCCGCGCAGGCGCATTTCGACGCGCTGGACCATCTGGCGGTGGGCGCGGCCTGTGCCGGCAAGGCCTACTTCATTTCCAACGGCGAGCCGCTGCCGATGCGCGAGTTGTTGAACAGGCTGCTCGCCGCGGTCGGCGCGCCGGCCGTGACCAAGACGCTGTCGTTCAAGACCGCCTACCGCATCGGCCGCGCCTGCGAGACACTGTGGCCGCTATTGCGCTTGCGCGGCGAGCCGCCACTGACCCGCTTCCTCGTCGAGCAGTTGTGCACTCCGCACTGGTACAGCATGGAACCAGCACGGCGCGACTTCGGCTATGTGCCGCGCGTGTCGATCGCGCAAGGCTTGCAACACCTGGCATCCTCATGGCATCAGGGTGCCCACGTGACCCGTTAGCGAAGTGAAAACAGCCCCGCGCCGCAGGCGCATGTCTCATCACTGCAGCCTTGTAGAATGCCGGACATGTCACCTTCCCCTCTCGATGCTCTCAAGCCCCTGGCCGGCCGTGCGCTGGAAGCCGCGCTCAATCGCGTGTTGGCGCTGGACCCAGAGACCTGCCAGGCCCTGCGCGATCTCGATGGTCAGCGGGTGGCGTTGACCATCGAGGCACCGGCGCTGGCTTTGCAGATCCGCGTGGACGGCACCCGGCTGCGGGTCGGCCCGGTGGACGCGACGCAGGAGCCGGACCTGGCGGTGCGCAGCACCCTCGGTGGATTGTTCGCACAACTGCCGTTCCTGGCCCAGGCGCGGCGCGGCGCCAGCCCGGTTGGGCGGGTGCGCGTGTCCGGCGACGCCGAACTGGCGCGACGCCTGCAGCACCTGGCCGCGCGTTTCGATCCGGATTGGCAGCAGCCGTTCGCCCAGGTGTTCGGCGAGGTGCTGGGGGTGCAACTGGCCAACGCCATGCGCTCGGCGTTGCAGCATGCCTGGCAGGGTGCGCAGGATCTGGCGCACAGCGCAGCCGAATATGTCACCGAGGAATCCCGCGACGTGATCGCGCGCGCCGAACTGGAGGCGTTTTACGACGACGTCGATGTCCTGCGCGATGACCTGGAGCGCTTGGCCGCGCGGATAGCGCGGCTGCAACCGGGGCGTGGCGCATGAAGGCGCTGTTTCGCGCCAGCCGCATCGGTCGGGTGATCCTGCGCTACCGCCTGGACGATCTGCTCGACGGCACCCCGATGGAACGCTGGCTGGGTCTGGCCAAGCCGTTCGTGCCGCGCGCCAGTCCCGACATCGCCGCGCAATCGCGCGGTGCGCGCTTGCGCCTGGCGTTGCAGGATCTGGGGCCGATCTTCGTCAAGTTCGGGCAGATCCTGTCCACCCGCCGTGACCTGATGCCACCGGACGTGGCCGCGGAACTGACCTTGTTGCAAGATCGGGTGCGTCCCTTCGATGGCGAGGCGGCGCGTTGCATCGTCGAGCAGGCGCTGGGCCGGCCGATCACGGTGGCCTTCGCCAGTTTCGACACCGAGCCGCTGGCCTCGGCCTCGATCGCGCAGGTGCATGCGGCGACGCTGCACGATGGCCGCGAGGTGGTCGTCAAAGTACTGCGCCCGGACATCGAAATGCAGATCGATGCCGACATCGCGCTGCTGAAATCCGCTGCGGCGTTGATCGAACGCACCCATCCGCGTGCCGACAAGATCCGTCCGCGTGAAGTGGTGGCCGAGATCGAGACCACCCTGGCCGCGGAGCTGGACCTGCAGCGCGAAGGCGCCAACGCCAGCGTGCTGCGCCGGTTCTGGTTGAACTCGGACGATCTGTACGTGCCGGAGGTGATCTGGACCCACACCGCCGAGCGCGCGCTGACCTTGGAGCGGGTGCGCGGCATTCCCTCCGACGACATCGCCTCGCTGGATGCCGCCGGCATCGACCGTCAGGCGCTCGCGGCCAAGGGCGTGCGCGTGTTCTATACCCAGGTGTTCCGCGACAATTTCTTCCATGCCGACGCCCACGCCGGCAACATCTGGGTCGATGGCGACCCGGCGCGCGCGGCCAACCCGCGTTTCATCGCGCTGGACTTCGGCATCATGGGCCAGCTCTCGCAGGAAGATCAGTACTACCTGGCCGAGAACTTCATGGCCATCTTCAATAAGGACTACCGGCGCATGGCCGAGTTGCACGTGGAAGCGGGCTGGATGCCGGCCAACGTGCGCATCGACGAGCTGGAGGCGGCGGCGCGTTCGGTATGCGAGCCGTATTTCACCCGGCCACTGTCGCAAATCTCGCTGGCCGAGGTGCTGATCAAACTCTTCCGCGTGGCCCAGCGCTACCAGCTCACCTTGCAGCCGCAACTGATTCTGTTGCAAAAAACCTTGCTCAACATCGAAGGCGTGGGCCGCCAGTTGGATCCGGAGCTGGACATCTGGGCGGTCGCACGGCCGGTGCTCGAACGCATCTTGATCCAGCGTTACAGCCCGCAGCGCGTGCTGCAGGAGTTGCGCAAGCGCGTGCCCGAGCTGATGACCCATGCGCCGGATATGCCGCGGCTGATCCATGGCTGGTTGCGGCAACAGGTCGAAGGCCGCCACGAGTTGTCGATGCACTCGCGTGACCTGGCCGAGCTCAATCTGTTTCTGCGGCGCGTCCAGCGCCGTGTGGTCGCGGCAATCGCCGGCGTTGGCCTGCTCACAGTGGGCACCTTGTTGTACGCGCTGGATGCGGGTGGACCGCATGTGGGCGGGGCGTCGTTGTGGGCGTGGATCAGCAGTGCTGCTGGAGCGTGCGCGTTGCTGGCGGCGTGGTGGCGGCGCTAGCGCTCGCCGCGCTGTCTCTTCGTCACTGTATGCGCCGGGCGATACGTGTGGCATGGCTGTTCAGCACCGAGCCTGGCGCGAGAGTGGGTCACCCTCGCAGCAGGTGTGGCGCCGAGGGTGGATCATCGCGTGCATTGTGGCCCATCAATGCGATGCGGATAATGCAACGGTGAACGCTTCCGCCGATTCGCTGCAGATTCTCTACCAGGATCCATGGATCGCCGTGGTCGATAAGCCGGCTGGGCTGATGGCCCACGATAGCAAGCTGGCACGTGGCGAAGACGACTTCCTTGCCGACCGCCTGCGTGCGCAGTTGGGGCGACCGATCTTCCTGATCCACCGGCTCGACCGTGCCACCAGCGGCTGCTTGTTGTTGGCCTTCGACCGCGACACCGCGAGCCTGCTGGGCAAAGCACTGATGGGCGGAGAGGTTGAAAAGGACTATCTGGCGATCTGCCGGGGTTGGCCGGCGCAGATGCGGTTCGAGGTCGATCATCCACTCGACGGCGGTCCCGGTAAACCGTTGAAGAAACCGGCGCAAACGCGCTTCGAACGCTTGGCCTGTGGCGAAGTGGCGGTGCCTTCGGGCGCGTTTCCGACCTCGCGCTACGCGCTATTGCGCTGCAGTCCGGTGACCGGGCGCTTCCGGCAGATTCGCCGTCATCTCAAGCACCTCTCGCACCATCTGATCGGCGATACCAGTCACGGCGACGGCCGCCATAACCGTATTTTCCGGATGCAGGGAATACACCGCATGCTGCTGCACGCCGAGCGCCTGGCGTTTCCGCATCCGCATGGCCATCGCGTGGAAGTGCACGCGCCGCTGGATGCGCAGTTCGTGCGTACATTCGCATTGTTCGGTTGGTCGGTTGTGCCGTGGCTACCGGGCGCGATGGGCAGCGGGTTGCATCCCGCGCCCAGCGACGATCATGTGGCGCCGTCAGCAGCAGTGGTGTGCGTCGATGCGCACACAGGCGACATCGCGCATGCGCAGCCGTAAGCATCCGATCGCGTCAACGCCGTTGCACTGACGTCGCTGCCACCATCTGCGTGTTCGCGCGAGGCAAGACGATTTTCTTGCAACCATCAAGGCTTGGCTGGCGGCTCTTTGACCGTCTCTTGCAGTTCTTTCTGCAGGTTGGCGAGCAGCGGGGTCATCTTTTGCTGCATCGCGACCATCAGGTTCTGCATCAGTTGCGGGGTCTTGTCGAGCATGCTCTGGCCAGCCGGACTCTCGTAGAACTCGGCCATGGCCAACACGTCCTGCTTGGAGAACGACTGCTTGTATAGATTCACGTAGAGCGGGCGCATCTCTTGCCAGGACAGGGCCTGATGCACCGTGGCCTGGGTAATCTCCTGGATATGCTGCAATTTCTGCTGTTGCTCAGGACTCAAGTGGCGTTGCGCGGTCAGTTGCGCGAATTGCTGGCGCTGCATCGCCTCGATCTGCGGCAGCATGCTGTCGAGCATGTTTTGCGCGCGCGATGCCGACAGCAGACGGTTGATGTCGGCATCGCTGGGTGCCTCGGCCAGGGCCGGTACGCTGGTCAAGGCCAGCAGCATGGCCAGCAGCACGCGTTGCGACCAACGAGGGGAAAAGCGCGGAAGCGAATTCATGGAGCATCCTGCCTGACGATGACTGGCGACCAGAATACGGCAATCGCGGTGTCGCCGCCGCGATGGCCTTGCCACCGGTTGGCGACCGGGCAGCCGGCGGCCGGGAGATTCAGCGTTTGGCCGATGCCCTACAATCCGCGCATGGGTAACGGTGCGATCCACATCTCCAATAGCCTGGCGATTCCGGAGGACGAAATCGTCGAGCGTTTCGTGCGCGCCAGCGGCGCGGGCGGGCAGAACGTGAACAAAGTCGCCACCGCCGTGGAATTGCGCTTCGATCTGGCCGGCTCGCCATCCTTGCCCGAACCGCTACGGGCTCGGCTACTGGCGCGGCGCGATCGCCGGATCACCGCCGAGGGGGTGCTGGTGATCGATGCGCAGCGCTTCCGCACCCAGGACCGCAATCGCGACGATGCGCGCCAGCGTCTGGCCGAGTTCATTGCCGCCGGGTTGTCGGTGCCGAAGCGGCGCATTGCCACCAAGCCCTCGCATGGTTCCACGCTGCGACGCTTGGATGCCAAGCGTGAGCGTAGCCAAATCAAACGTGGCCGCTCGCCCGGCCGTTGGGAGTGACCCTTGAGCGAACGCGATTTCACACTGCCCCCCGCACCCCCGAACATGCCGATGGTCAAGCCCAGCCGCTTCATGCGCTGGCTCGGCCGGACCGCGTTGCGGCTCGCCGGCTGGCGGGTGGTCGGTACGTTTCCGGACCTGCCCAAACTGGTGATGATCGTGGCGCCGCACTCGTCCAACTGGGATGGTGTGCTGGGCTTCGTGGTCAAGTTCGCGGTCGGTTTCGAGGTGCGCGTACTCGGCAAGACCCAGTTGTTCTGGTGGCCGCTGGGTGCGCTGCTGCGCAAGCTCGGCGGCATCCCGCTCGACCGCAAATCCCCGCGCGGGGTGATCGAACAGGCGGTGGCGCTGATTCGCGGCGCCGAACGCATGTGGTACGTGATCACCCCCGAGGGCACGCGTAAACGGGTGGAGAAGTGGAAGACCGGTTTCTGGAAGATCGCCCACGATGCGCAGGTGCCGATTTTCCCGGTGTATTTCGATTACCCCAGCCGCACCGTCGGCCTGGGCGAACCGGTCTACACCAGCGAAGACATGCAGGCGGACATGGAGGCCATCCGCGCCTGGTACCGGCCATGGCGCGGCAAGCATCGCGATACGCTGTGAGCTGACGAGGCCGCTGTTGGAGCGGCAACGCTTGTCTTGCAGCACAGCGGCAATGCCGCTCGATCCGCATTCGATCCATATTGCACCGCCGCAGAATGTGTGGATACGCCGCACCGGAACCCGGCGCATGGCGCTCATGCGAGCCGCCATTGCCGTATAGACCAGACCCCACGGCTACGGCTCGGGCCTGTCCATCGTCCATGACCTTGCCCACGCCACCGCACGATCCAATGGCACATGCCAGTGCAATGCAAACCCGGTAGGGTGCTTGGTTGCCTTGGCCCTAACGTCCTCTCAGGAGTTCCACCTCATGTCGCGTACTGTCCTTCTGGCCGCCGCCATCAGCTTGGCGCTGGCCGCCTGTTCCGGTAAGGAGTCCACCGCTGTGCCTGCTGCCCCCGCTCCTGCCCCCGCGCAGCCCGCCGCCAATCCGCTGCTGAGCCCCAGCCCGTTGCCGTTCCAGGCGCCGCCGTTCGACAAGATCAAGGATGCCGACTACCTGCCGGCGTTCGATGAGGGCATGAAGCAGCAACTGGCCGAAATCCGCAAGATCGCCGACAACCCCGAGCCTGCCACCTTCGCCAACACCATCGAGGCGATGGAGCGCAGCGGCGAGACCTTGAAGCGCGTGTCGCGTATTTTCTTCGGCCTGGTCCAGGCCGATACCAACGAAGCGCGGCAGAAGATCCAGGAGACCGTGGCACCCAAATTGGCTGCGCACCAGGATGAGATCAGCCTGGATCCGAAGTTGTTCGCGCGAATCAAAAGCCTTTACGAACAACGCGACACGCTGAATCTGGACCCGGTGCAAAAGCACTTGGTCGAGCACGATTACGACCAATTCGTGCGCTCCGGCGCGCAACTGTCCGATGCCGACAAAGCAACGCTGCGCAAGCTCAATGTCGAGGAAACCTCGCTATCCACCCAGTTCCACAACAAGTTGATCGCGGCCAGCGCCGCCGGCGCGGTGGTGGTGGACGACAAGGCCAAGCTCGATGGTCTGTCCGATGGTGACATCGCCTCGGCCGCGCGCGACGCCAGCGCACGCAAACTCGATGGCAAATACCTGCTGCCCCTGCAGAACACCACCCAACAGCCGGTGCTGGCCTCGCTCAAGAACCGCGACCTGCGCTTGCAAGTCATGGTGGCCTCGCAGTCGCGCGCTGAGCAAGGTGACGCCAACGACACCCGCCAGACTGTGCAACGCCTGGCCCAGTTGCGCGCGCAGAAAGCCAAGCTGCTCGGTTTCGACACCTATGCCGCCTACAGCCTCAGCGACATGATGGCCAAGACCCCGGACGCGGCACTGAAGTTGCTCACCGACACGGTACCTGCCGCCACCGCCAAGGCACGTAGCGAAAGCGCCGAAATCCAGAAGGTGATCGATGCGCAGAAGGGCGGCTTCAAGCTCACCGCCGCCGACTGGGATTTCTACGCCGAGCAGGTGCGCAAGGCCAAGTACGATATCGACGAAGCGCAGATCAAGCCGTATTTCGAACTGGACAACGTGCTCAAGAACGGCGTGTTCTACGCCGCCACCGAGCTGTACGGCATCACCTTCAAGGAACGCACCGACATCCCGACTTACCACGACGGCATGAAGGTCTACGAGGTGTTCGACCAGGACGGCAAGTCGATGGCGCTGTTCTACACCGACTACTTCAAGCGTGACAGCAAGTCCGGCGGCGCCTGGATGGACCAATTGGTTGTCCAGAATGGCCTGACCGGCGCCAAGCCGGTGGTCTACAACGTCTGCAACTTCACCAAGCCCGCGCCGGGCCAGCCGGCGTTGCTGAGCTTCGACGACGTCACCACCATGTTCCACGAGTTCGGCCATGCGCTGCACGGCATGCTCTCGGCGGTGAAGTACCCCTCGCTGGCCGGCACCAGCACGGCGCCGGACTTTGTCGAGTTCCCCTCGCAGTTCAACGAACACTGGGCCTCGGACCCGAAGGTATTCGCGCATTACGCCAAGCACTATCAGACTGGTGAAGCGATGCCGGCCGAACTGGTCGAGAAAATCAAGAAGGCGCGGACCTTCAACCAGGGTTACGCCACCACCGAGTACCTGTCGGCAGCGCTGCTTGACTTGGCTTGGCACACGCTACCGGCCGATGCGTCGCTGCAGGACGTGGACAAGTTCGAAGCCGACGCGCTGAAGAAATACAAAGTGGATTTGGCGCAAGTACCGCCGCGTTATCACACCACCTACTTCGAACACATTTGGGGTGGCGGCTACTCGGCGAATTACTACGCCTACTTCTGGGCGGAAGTGCTCGATGACGACGCGTTCCAGTGGTTCAAGGAGAACGGTGGCCTGTCGCGCAAGAACGGCGATATCTTCCGTGCCAAGATCCTTTCTCGCGGCAACAGTGTCGACTTGGCCACCTTGTACCGCGACTTCCGTGGCAAGGACCCCAGCGTCGAGCCGTTGCTGGAGAATCGCGGTTTGAAGAACTAACCCACACCTGGGAAGAAACCGGGTTCAAGAACGGGATGGCCGTGTGGCCATCCCGTTTTCGTTGTGGTGTATGCGCGCTGTCGGCGGTGCTTGTCGGGCAGTGGCATCGTTTCTGGGCTGCCTACATGGCAGTGAACGCATCAGCAGTGGGTCAAGGAGATACGGGCAATTTCTGAGCTGCCTACACGGCAGTGAACCGAACATGCGTGATGAGAACGGCAAGGTCGTATTTCTGAGCTGCCTACACGGCAGTGAACAGCGCAGCCCCGTCCGTCGTCGTGACATTCGTTTTCTGAGCTGCCTACACGGCAGTGAACCTACCCTTCGGCGCGCACGCGGCGGCCCATCATTTCTGAGCTGCCTACACGGCAGTGAACCCACGCGACGAATGGCTTCATCGCGATCCTTTTTTCTGAGCTGCCTACACGGCAGTGAACAGCCATGCTGGATCGGCTGGCTGCCGAACTGATTTCTGAGCTGCCTACACGGCAGTGAACCCCACGGATGTACGCCTCGATCAATTGCGGCGTTTCTGAGCTGCCTACACGGCAGTGAACGCGACAAGTTGATATGCAGCGAGCGCGGAGAATTTCTGAGCTGCCTACACGGCAGTGAACTTCCGAACGTATCAATTTGCCCACTCATTGCTTTTCTGAGCTGCCTACACGGCAGTGAACACGCACTGGCAGCAGTAATCGCGCTCACAGCCTTTCTGAGCTGCCTACACGGCAGTGAACTTCCTCCGATGCGCACCAACGTCGTGACGTTGTTTCTGAGCTGCCTACACGGCAGTGAACCTGGGAGAGCGCAAGCCATCTGCCGAGGTGTGTTTCTGAGCTGCCTACACGGCAGTGAACGAAGGCCGATTGGCCTGGGACATGGCGGAACTTTTCTGAGCTGCCTACACGGCAGTGAACCGCGATAGCTCGTAGCTTGTCATGCCGGGGTTTTTCTGAGCTGCCTACACGGCAGTGAACCGATTCGCGGCAAATCTCACGGGCCACGCGCATTTCTGAGCTGCCTACACGGCAGTGAACTAGCCATCCTATTATCCAAGTCTTTGAACTGGAAGGTAAACGGGTAAAGAAAAGCAGCCGACCCCTTTTTCTTGGGCGGCTGCTAAGTGCTTGTTTTTTCTTGGTGGGTTTGGATGTGAGAAAAAAGGGTCAGAACCAGGGAACGGTCGCTCCCCGGCTGAGTCCATAGCTGCTGAAGTCGCCAGCGACGGGTTCTTGCTGTACGGGGCCATGCCTGACGAATACCGGGAACGCGGCTTGGCCGGTGCTGCGGCTGCCCAGGACGACGAACGGAAGTCGCACCTGTTCGGCCGCCGAATCCGGAATGCGTTGGACGGCAAGATCCTCACTGATGCCATGTCGGCGCATGGCCCGCCGACGCAGGCGGGCGGGGCTGCTCTTGGCCTGTACGCGCGTTACGTGTCGGTGCACGGCATCCGGTGGCACGGCACCGATGTTTGTGATGGTCATATGGTCGCCCATACCATGCAGCCAATTGGTTACCATCAGTTCCTGCAAGGTGTGCGCGTCACCATGCAGCCGCAGGTGCGTCCCCAGCGTCGGTACGCGGTTGTCATGGCCGGGGAAGCTCACGCCGACCCTGGTGGTGTTCAATGTCACCAGGGCCCGGTGCAGGCGCGCGTACAGCGCGCCAAGCAACTGATAGGGCGCAAGCTCCGGGTCGGGGCGAAGGTGCAGATCGAGATAATGCTGCATCGTTTCGCCTCAGTTCGACTCGCCGAATACGCCGCCGCGAATCAACGTGGCGATGACGAAATGCTGTTGGTCCACGCTCGGCACGTTGTCCTTGATCACCCAGGCATCGAGCAGGTTGTAGAAGTCCTGCTTGTCCTTCGGTTGTCGATAGGCTTTGCCTTGCGTAGTGACCGAGCCGTAGGGTTCGACGGCAATCGCGCCATTTTCCTCGACACCCGGGTACCACGTGTCGATGGTGCGCAGTGCATTGCCGATCTTCTGCGAGTGAATGGCTGCCACGGCTTTGTCGCCTTCGCCGACGGCGTAGAGCGTCTTGCTTTTGTCGCCGCGACCGCGATCGAGGATCAGCTCCTGCGAGGGGAACACTTCCTGCCCGGCGCCGATGCGGACGAAGGCGGTGACTTGCAGCAGCACATGTGTCTTGCCGGTCAGGCCGTCGGCGATGATCGCAGCCAGGGTGTTTAGGCTGTCGGCTGCATCATCGGGTGCGGACAATGTGCGGAGTGCATGGTCAAGCGCCTGGAAGGTCCACTGAGTCGCTGGACTACCGTCGCGCAGGTGGGCGACATGCACTTCCACCTGTTCTGCGCCGATGCGGTTACGCCAGAGAAAGCGGCCATTGGCGAGATTGGCCGCGTAGCGCCGTGCCAGCTCTCCGAAGCCATGCTGCTGGAGGTAGCCGCCGACGGTGGCGCGGAGTTTGTTGCGATAGTCGATCTTGTTGCACGCGGAAGGTTCGCCCGTGCCACCAAGCACGCGCAGGGTGAACTGCACTTTCAGCGTGTCCGCGTCCAGCGGGAGCGCGGCGACATCCACGGTCTGCAGGTTGGGGCTTTGAATGGCGGCGTCGAGTTTGGCGGGGTCGGATTGTTCCTTGCTCTTGTCCTTGAGCCGGTTGGAAATGGTGCCGCGCACCGATTTTGCGCGGATGCGCACCGGTTGCCAATCGTGAGCAGTCTTACGCGTAGGCCAACTGCCGGAGAAGAACAGCGCGTCGGACGGATCGAGTTTGCGCTCGAAGGCCAGGACGGATGCGGTCTTGAGGGTATCGTGAGCCATGATGGAATTCCTTGTCGTGCGTGTGGTCAATCGAAGTTGTGGGTGGTGGCGGGGCAATAATCGTTACGGCAGCGGTACAGGTCGGCAGCGGGTTGGCTATCGGCGTACCAGAGCAGGTGGTGCGGTGATTGCAGGCGGTGCGGGCTGATCCATTCGCCGACCGAGTACAGGCTCTCGACGAAGCGGAACGGGGTGGTGGCATCGCGCGCGTTGGCGACGCTGCCAGCGTCGTGCACGGCTCCGAGCGCGCCGTAGCCCACTGGGATGGGTACGATCCAGCCCTGGCCGGTGCGATCGTGTTGCCACTCGCCTTTGCCTGCCGCCGCATCCGGCACATGACGCCAGTTGATGCGTGACAGTGAAAGCCAGGCGTGCAGGCCGGTGGCCTCGGGCGTGTGCGCTTGCAGTTCGGCTAATCGCGTGCCGAGCAGATCGTCGCGTGCCACCAGCGCGAAGCCGGGCAACAGCCGCAGCCGCAGTTTGCGGAACAGCGTCTGCTGGTCGGACGGCGTGCCAGTAAAGGCGATGATCTGCGCTTGATGGCGTGGACGCTGCGGGTGCGGTGGCGGCAGCACGCTGCCCCCGGCGACGCGCATGCCGGCCAGCAAGTCGGTCACCACGGCCAGATCCGCAGCGTGGGTGGCCGGGTCGCTCAGCCAGCGTTTGCTGTGTACCGCGAACACCAGGCTCAGTTCCAGGTGGATGCGGCCTTCCTCGACAATGGCGGCGGTTGCACCGTCTTTGTTCACCGGGTTGCGGGTCAGGTGGAAGCTTTTGACGAAGCCGCCTTCGGTGACCTGCTCCTGATGGTCGTGGCAGATCACGCCGACCGCGTTGAAGGCCAGATCCAGCCCGGCGTCGATGGTCTTGCGTTCCAGCGCCCACATCAGGCCCAGGAATGCGGTGATCGACGGAAAGCCGTGGGTGAGCGGGCTTGAAACGGCATTGGCGTTCTGCACGCGCAGGTGCGGTACCACCACCAAGTGGTCGAAGGGCGGGCAACTGCTCATGCCGCACCTCCGGCCGGTGCGCGGCGCTGCATCGGCACGGGCCAGGCGGCATCGACGATGGTCAAACTTGCCCAATGTTGGTACTGGTCGTCGCCGAGGCCGACGATGCCGGCGGTGCGCAGTTGGTCGTTGAGCCAAGTGGCGAACTGTCCGGCGATTTCGTCTTGCCAATCACCGAGATGGTAGGTCTCCACGAAGTTGCGATCTTGCTGTTCCCACTCTGGATGCTGTGGATCGATGCGCATTGGCAGTTCCACGCGTTCGGCGTCCAGCCATAGTTGCTGCGAGAGTGGCAATACGCAGTCCGGGTTACGACTCCAGCCCGGTTCGAATCGCACGGCGGTCTCGGCGGCGAACAGTGCCAGTTTGTTGATCAAGTCGTTTTCCATGCCCTCGCGCTTTTGCCGAGTTGCATCGTTCTTTGGCGGATCGGTGGCGAGGAAATCGGCCAGCTTCTTGATCAGCGTCGGCACCTCATCGAAATAGGCGAAGCGATCCAGCGCCGAGTCCAGTTTGAGCAACGTGCGAGGACGCTCTTCTTGGGTCCAGCGCGGTGGCAGCGAGGCCAGCAGGTAGTTGATGCCACCGCGCTCGCTATTGAGCTGACTGATGTTCTGCGGCTTGGTGCCACCCAATTTGCGTGCGACCAGATTGCGGTAGTCGCGGTAGGTGCCGTCGAACGGGCGCCTGTCGCGGTATGCCTGGCGCGCCTGTTTGTTGCTTTCTCCAAAGATTTCCCCATGCACCGCGTGGGCCAAGCTGCTGGAAAACAGCGGTTGCAGCAGGTGGTAGTGGGTATCGTCTTGCGGCTCGTCGCCGATCAGCCAGTACACTTGTTTGGCGGCCTGGTGCGAGCTGGGTTGGGCATCGTGACGCACCAGATTGCAGAATGCCCCGATCCAGTCCGAGGCGACCTTGGTATTGTCATGCAGTGCCGCACGCAGATCTTCGTCGCCTTCCTGCATCCAGTCGAGCAGGCGCCGACCGTCGACTTCGAGTTTGAGTAGTTTGAACACGTCCAGCGCTGCGGCGTTGCCGACCACGTCTTCGGCATAGTCCGTGCCGAGCATGTGGGTGCCGATTTCCGTGTGCGTCTGTAAGCGGGCAGGGGCGACGTGTAGGCTGCTGCCGCGCGCGTCGGGGTGGGTCGCTTTGAGTACATGGGTCACGGCCTGGATCTGGCCGACCCGGCGAGCGGCATCCGACAGCCAGGTGGCGTAGTCGTACTTGGCGTCTGTGTCGCTATCGCCCTCATTGCCCTTCAGCTTGGCCTCGCGCCGCGCGTCGATAAACGCGGCGATGGCCGAGCGGAAACGCGCGGAGCGGCTGAGATGTTGCGGGTCTTCTGTCATGTGGAATCCTTTCGTTCGCTGGAGTGAACCTGCATGTAGAATCCCCACGGCAGCAAGCCACCGTGGGGTGTGTGGAGGGGTAATCCCCTCAATCGGCTCTTCTGAAAAAGTGTCGTGAGAGCACTTCCTGCATCCTTCTTTGCACAGCAGTCCTTTGTGCGTAGGTCCGGGGTCCAACCGGCTTTGCTGCTTCGGCCCGTCATCGTTCGCAGCGATGACGGGTTTTTTTAACCAGCTGTATGAGATTGTAAGTTCGAAAAATTGGCGCTGTTTTTTGATACTCTAGCTCAAGTTTGGGGAAATGCAAACTTAGCTGTTCACTGCCGCATAGGTAGCTCAGAAAAGCTGGATGAGCTAATAAGTTCGTCCTTTTACTGCCGTATAGGCAGCATGAGGGCACGGAAGCCCTTCTCATTCCTCCGACGTGAAGCCCAGTAGAGGGTGATACCCCCATTTCTTCCCGTGCTTGCACTCCTGCACGTTCACCGTCGCCAGCCGCTTGGCACAGTCCTGCAACGACAGGCCGAGCTGCTCGGCCTGCTCGGTGAGTAGCGTCATCAGGTCGAATTCGCCCCAGGGCGTGATGCCTGGGCCGGGTTCGAGTGCGAGCGGCGTGCATGCGCTGTGCTCCACTTTGGTGTATAGCCTGTCGCCGCGATGGCGATCACCGGCTTCGATGCGATGCAGGACCAGGCGCTCCTCGTCGTCGTCGGGCAGAAACACCAGGGTGTCTGTCGGCGTGGTGTCGTGCCGGAACGGCTGTTGTTGCGGCAGCACGCCGGTGAGCATGGCGTGCGGGTATTGCCACGCGCATGCCGCATCGAGCGAGAACGGCGGGGCGCTGCGCCGGGATGGCGGAGCGGCGTCGCGCGATTTGGGCAGCATGGCCTCGCTCAATCGTGCATGTTCCAGATCGCACAGGCGTTCTTGAGGATGCCAGGGTGGCTCCGGTGGTTGGATCCGGGGCAGGGCGGTGAGCACGCGGTACTCGTCCTCGCGCAGGAGTTTGCCGAGGCGATGGGTTTGCAGGCGGAAGCGTCCAGCACGCGTGCCGTCGGTGCCGTCCTGTTCGAACCCGGGTTTCACATAGGCCGGTGCGTCCTGGTTGAGCTTGCGGAAATGGCGCAGGTTGGTATCGAAGATCAGCATGTTCGCGGCGGTGCCAGGGGTGCGCCGGTGGCGTTGCACGCGACCACCCAACTGGATGAGCGAGCGTAGCGAAGAGGGTTCGGCGATGGCCCAGTCTGCATCCCAGTCGCGCCCGATCTCGCACACCGGAGAACCAAGTACAACGAACACATGCGCCTGCTCCGGATGTGCATCGAGCGCGGCGCGCACGCTGGGCAAGCGATACACCGCATCGGCTTGGCGGCGGTCGAACGCGGCATCGAGCAGGTGTTCGATTGCCGAGCGCACGAGCAGGGGAAAGCGCGCGTGGTAGACGCACAGATGGATGCGCAGGTCAGAGGGTGCGCCGAGTCGGTACAGTGCCTGTGCCACGTCGATCAGCGGCCCGATATTGGCCATGCGCACCAAGCCGAAGCTCACTCGCTTGCCGCTGACCGGGTCGGTTTGCGCGTGTGCATTGTGCAGGCGCTGGATCGCGTCGCGCACATGTGCTGCGAACTCGGCATGGATCTGCTCCGGTTGCCGCGCCTGGATCTGTAATTGAATCAGTTCGCCGCGTCGCAGTGGCTCCGTTGTGCGCAATTTGGCCGCACGCTTTGCGACGAATTGCGCGTGCTGCGCGGCGAATGTGTCGGCATCGATGCAGTGAGCGCTATACGCGCCGAATTCGTCGGTCCACAGGCAAGGCACCTCGATGCTTGCATCGGTGCGTCCGCCATCGACACCGCGATTGCGTCGGTAGTGCGCGCGTCCGGCGCGATAGGCGGCGAACATGCCTTCGACCAAGGCCGGTGGCAGCGTTGCCGAGGACAACAGCACACGCGTGCCGAGCAGGCCCGCCCAATGCACCAGCCGCGTCAGCGCGGGCAGGTCGTCGATGTCGTAGTCGTCCAGTTCGTCGAGAATCAGGTCGGCGCTCATCAGCCGCAGCATCGGCGCGATCTGGCGGCCGGCACGCAGCGATTCGGTGGCCGGCACCATGTGATCGACAGTGCAGACCAGCATCGGTGCCGATAGCAGTTTGCGCATCTGCGGGTCATGCAGGGCGCGCGACAGCAACGGATGGTCGGTCACGACGCCTTCGTAGAGGACGTGGCTGTCCTCTACGATCAGCGCTTGCGCCGAGGCCGAGCCGTCGGCGGTGGCTTTGCGTTTGTAGTGATCGAACAGCGGGCGGCTGGACGAGCCGCCGACGAGCATGGCCAGCGTGTCCTCGTCCAGGTGCAGGTCGCGCCGATAGCTGTCGCCGGTTTGTCGGGTGAGGGTGCGCAGGCCGAGCGCATAGGTCAGGCGCAGGCCCAGTTGCGGGTCGGCCAGTGCGTAGAGGATGCGCGCGTTGCCCAGGGTCTTGCCGCAGCCGGTGGAGGCCATGTTGACGATGAAGGCGCCGTGCTCGCGCGCGGACTCGCGCAGCGCCGTGGCCGCGTCGGCGGCCTTGTTCTGCCAGGCGAAGTGGGAGTCGGCGCTGCGCTTGCGCAGGCCGCGATGTTGCGCCAGCCGCGGCAGAAACCGCTCGAAGCCGGGCAGCGCGTGTGCGACCAATCCCGCGGTATGCGCGACGCCGAGCAGATGTTCCTCCAGTGACTGATTGCGGACGATCTCGCCGGCACGGTTGAAGGTGGTGTTGGCGGCAAGCGTGGCGTCTTTCTTTAGATCCGGTTCTTCGTCGCGATTCATCACCAGACGCGAATAGCTGTGGTCGGCCAGCATCAGGCTGAGCCGCGCCAGGTGCATGACGTAGGGATTGTCGAGCCAGCCTTCGGCGCGGCGCAGGCGTAGCGCGTCCAAGCGTTTGGCCAGCCGCGCCGCCTGTGCGCGCCAGGCTGGCGTGGCGACCGGCAATGGACCGGCGAGTGTCCAGTACGCGGCGATCCTGGCAGGTTCGGCTTGTACGCGGATTTCGTTCCAGTCGTGCTCGACCAGAGACAGCGGCCGTTCCATCCAGGTCGAGAAGGTCTGCTCCACGCGCCTGCCCAGCCAGTCCTGGTGGCTGTCCGTCTTGAAGGGCGCCAGCGGCAGGCGGTGATGGGTCAGGATCAGCCAGGCGACGGCGGCGGCCAGCGGCGGCAATGTGCGGAAGGGATGTCCGGGCTCTGCATCCAGGCCATCGCGGTGGTAGCGTCCTGCGGCTGTCCACGCGTGCGTATGATCGTGTTCGGGATCGGCCAACCGCCGCAACCAACCAGCATCGTCATCGTCGCCGACGAAGGCTTGGAACAGGCGCAAGGACACCCATTCGTGGCGGTAGAGGTTGCGTTCTTGCAACTTGCCACGCAGGCGCGCCTGGAACGCCAGGCTGGCTTTGCCGAGGTCGTGCAGCAATGCGGCCAATTGCGCCAACAGGCGAATGTCTTCGGCGCAGTGCCAGTCGTTTTCGTCTTCGCGGCGCAAGACATCGCGCGCGGTGCTGTTGGTGGGCACGGCGCCCTGTGGGTTGAACCGGCTGGCATCGCCGACCACCCACAGCAACTCGCTGTGGTCCAGGCCACGAATCCAATGACAGGCCACGGCGGTGTTCTTGCGTGCGGTGCGGCGCAGCAGTTTGCGCAAGGTGTCCAGACCGGCGCGGGTGATCGGCGTTTGCCAAGTGCGATCGCCACGCCGTTCGGCGAACTGGTCCAGGATGCGGCGGCTTTCTTTCAGTGCACGCTTGTCGCATTGGGAGACCAGCAGGATATTCATCGCGTGTGCTCGCGTTGCAGTGTCTGGGTCGCCAGTGCCACGTCCTTGAGTGTGTCGATCATGAAATCCAGGGATTCGCTGCGCGCGAGTGCTTCGATGCAGTGCTGCCGGAAGGTTTGCTCGTCCTCGCCACGCATGGCGGACAGGAACGCCTGCGGCAGGATGCTGGCATCCTTGACCAGATCGGCGGCATCGAACACCAGGCCTCCGCGCCGTGTCTTGCCATGCAGGACAGCAAGACCATGCGGCAGGCCCAGCACCCAGGTCGCGCTTGCCGCCAGCCCGTAGGCCAGGTAATTGCCGTGATCGAGAAAACGGTTGGCCGCGTCGCTGCCCGTCCCGCGTTTGGCACGGGTGAAGTCGCCATATCCCACGGTGTCCACCGCCAGTTTGAACAGTGCCTTGGTCAGGCGCGCCTCCTCGGTGAGCAGAGCGGTGTTGTCCTGCGCCAGTGCGATGGCGCTGGCGGTGCGTTCGAGCAATGTCTGCAAGCGCGCCAAGTCAGGCGCGAATCCGCCATCGTGCAATGCCCGTTGTTGCCATTGCGCGCCGATGCGGCGTGCACGTGCGTGCTGGAAGGCTTTGGCCGCGCTCAGGCGAAGCGCGTCATCGAACCAGAACCCGACCCATGCCTGCAGGTATTCGGTGGGGCGGTACTCGCTTTGTGGCGAGAACCAGGCGATCTCGACATCCATCTCGTTGGCGCAGAACAAGGGCGTGCCGCCGCCGCCGCAGAAGCCCACCAGCACGCCGGCCTTGGCGAGTTCGCGCATGGCCGCCTGGGTGATCGATGTGCCGGTTCCGAGCAACAGCGTCGTCGTATTGGCGATCGGGATGTTCCAGTACAACGAGCGCTTGCCCGCGTCGGTGACATATTCGACCCTGCCGCCATTGACCAGCACCCGGCAGTGTTGCAGGTAGTAAAGATTGGCGCGTTTGGAATGCAGGATCGTTTTCAGATCCGAAGGCGATAGATCGTCCATGTCGTCCCCTGCGGGCCTGAGAGTGGTTGCGATGTATCCGATGTGCAGCGGTTCGCCGTAATACTAGCCGTGATACGACCTGTTCGCGATCATTGTTTGTGAACAAAATACGGCCACAACCATCGCGTCTGTTACACGGCGATGCACTCAGGCCGATGAGCGGCTTACAGTGGCGAACAAAACCTCGTTGTTGGCTCATCTTAGATGCGCTCTTCTATGGCGACACGGGGCGGTCAAAATTGCGCGATAGTGTGTGGCATCCTGCCGCTCATGCGGGAAGAGGGTCGTGCCAGGGTTCACGCCGGTTTTTCCAGTGTTGGTATAAATCTGTCTACCGGATTGGAGATGGGCGCAGAAAAAGACACCTCTCGCCTGCGGCCCTGCGCTTTCTCCGCCGAGAAATCGTCTGTGACATCGTCGTGAGCGTGGTAGGCCGATGCTATGCTGACCACATTAAGACCAGCGACACACATCAATGAGGGGCAGCATGAATTGCGCTAGCAACGCAACAAACATACGCAGCATGATGCCGAAGGTAGCGGCGGTCGTTTCAACGGCGAAAGGGCCGGCGATATTGACGGCGGCCGAATTGCGTTTGTTTTCCGAGTTCGGGCGCGCGCGCGCGGTGCGTGCTGGTGAGGTGTTGTTCCGACGCGGCGATGGCGGCCGTAGCATGTTCGTCATCAGCAGTGGCGTGATCGACCTGGATTTAGGTGAAGATCTGTTGGTCAAGCATCTGGGGCATGGCGAGTTCTTCGGCGAATTGGCCATGCTGATCGGGAACCATATGCGCAGCGCCGATGCCATTGCCGTCAGCGATGGCGTTCTGGTGGAGTTGGATCACGAGCACTTCCAGCTTCTGGTGGAGCGCGATCCGGTCATCGTCGCCTATTTTCTCCGCCGTACCATCATGGACGTGGTGACGAGCGAGCAAACGCTGATTCGCCAGTTGCGCCGGCGCAACGATGAATTGGAAGCCACGCTGGATAACGTGTGCACCACCACCTATCAACTCAATCAGGCCGAAGAGCTGGTACGTACCGACGAACTGACAGGGCTGCACAACCGCCGTGGGCTGGTCGTGCGCATGCAGGAATGCTGCCGCGATAGTCGATCGCCCGGCCCGGGCCTGTTACTGATCAACTGCGATGGCTTCAAGGAAATCAACGCCGTCCACGGTCATGGCGTCGGCGACCGCGTGTTGCGGAATGTCGCCAACATCCTGCGCTCGGTGACGGGGCAGGGCGACATCGCCTGTCGTCTCGGTGACGACGAGTTCTGCTTGTTGGTGGCCAACGCGACCGTTGAGGACCTGCGCCGCATCGGCGAATTCGTGATCGCCACTGTGCAGAATCTGCTCGGTGTGCCGCATACGGTGCCGCAGATTTGTCCGGTGAGCATCGGCATCAGTCAGGTCGATCCGCATTCTGACTGGAACGATTGGTATGCCAACGCCGATGCGGCGCTTTACGAAGCCAAGCGCCAGGGCGGTAACCGTCTGTACTTGCAGGCATTGGTCTCGGCTGCCTGAACTGCCGGCATGAGCGCGCACTCAGCGAGTAGCGCGCAGTGCCGCGAGCCCCGCGAGCCGTCTGCGCCGGGTCGGGGCGCAGACGCATTCGGGCGCCGCTTCAGTGGAACGCGACGGCTTGCGCGTCGTCACGGTGGTGGATGCCCAGGCGGCCGACCATCTTCGCGCTGGCCGGGTTCAGTCCCTCCACCTGCACTTGCGCGCCGTGACGGCGGAACTTCAGTACCACTTTGTCCAGTGCGCCAATGGCGCTGATGTCCCACACATGCGCATGCGACAGGTCCAGGGTGACGCGCACTGGGGCGTGGGCGAAATCGAACGCATTGGCGAAGCCGGCGGAAGACGCGAAGAACAACTGGCCGCGGATGCGGTAGGTGTGGCCACCATCGGCGTCTTCGATTTTTTCGATATCGAGCATCCGCTCGACCTTGCGCGCGAAGAACAGTGCCGATAGCAAGACGCCGGTGAGCACGCCGCGCGCCAGGTCGTGGGTGGCCACGGTCACCGCGACGGTGCCCAGCATCACCACGCTGGAACTGGCCGGGTGCGTGCGCAGTTGCGCCAGCGAGCGCCAGCTGAAGGTGCCAATGGAGACCATGATCATCACCGCCACCAGGGCGGCCATCGGAATCCGCCGTACCCACGCCCCGGCGAACACCACCAGCAGCAACAACACACTACCGGCAACCAACGCGGACAGGCGTCCGCGCCCGCCGGATTTCACGTTGATCACCGATTGTCCGATCATCGCGCAGCCGGCCATGCCGCCGATCAGCCCGCTCATGAAGTTGGCTACGCCCTGGCCGATGCACTCGCGGTTCTTGTCGCTGGGCGTGTCGGTCATGTCGTCGACGATCTGCGCGGTCATCATCGATTCGAGCAGACCGACCACGGCCATCGTCGCCGACACCGGGAACACGATCTTCAGTGTCTCCAGCGTCCACGGCACGGCCGGCAGCAGAAAGGTCGGCAGACTGTCGGGCAATTGGCCCTTGTCGCCGACGGTGGGGACATGGATGCCGAAATACAGCGCAAGCCCGGTCAACAGCACGATGGTCACCAGTGGCGGCGGTAATGCCAGGGTGCGGGTCCAGCGATGGCCCAGCAGCAGCGCCGCCGTCCCGATTCCCGCCACCGGCAGCAGGGTCCAGGCCGCGAGACTGCCCGCGGTGAGCGCGGCGCCCAACAACAGCAGCCACAGGCCGATACCGGGGAAGCTACGCTGCGACAGCCACGGCAGGCCGTAGATCAGCAGCAATCCCAATGCGACCAGCGGATAGACCGGCACCGGCACGCCGATCAACTCGGGTAGCTGTGCCATGAAGATCAGGATCGCCAGCGCATTGACGAAGCCGGTGATGACCGAGCGCGAGACGAAGCGCATCAATGCGCCGAGTTTGAACAGTCCGGCGAGGATCTGCAGCACGCCGGTCAGCAGCGTCGCGGCCAGCAGATAGGGCAGGCCATGCTGCTTGACCAGGCCGACCATCAACAGCGCCATTGCGCCGGTGGCGGCGGAAATCATGCCCGGGCGCCCGCCAGCGAAGGCGATGGTCACGCAGATGCAGAACGCGGCATACAGCCCGACCTTGGGATCGACCCCGGCGATGATCGAGAACGCGATCGCCTCCGGAATCAGCGCCAAGGCCACGACCAAACCGGCGAGCACGTCGCCACGGAGATTGCCGCACCATTGCTGGCGCAGCGAAGGATACAGTTTCACGGTAAACACTCCTGACGCCGCCCCGGCGGCGGGACGACGCGATTCACGAAGGAAAGCCAGCAACTCGTGGCCCGCCGCAAGGGGCAAGCCGGTGTGGAGTGCGAGGGTCAGGGTGGCGTCATGGTGGGGCGCGAAGAACCGAACATGCGCACGGAAGATGCGCGGCGGCATAGTATAAAACACACACCCCGAGCGTGTTGCGCGAGCGCGATCACACCCCCGCGCACGATGCGCGCGGTGCCAACGGCGTGTCTGGCGCTCAGGCAGGCGCTGCCATTCCATGCTGCGGTGCAGCTTGCGCCAAAACAATGATGACCTATAACTATTATCGAAGCGAAGAGATCGTCGCTCCCCTCCCCCCGCGCTCTCTCCCCCACGTCACCTCCCCCGCAGGCATGTCCATGAGCAACTACCAAGACCGCTGGCAGACCGTCCAGGTCCAGATCGACGCAGGTATCGCCTGGGTCACGTTGAATCGTCCCGAAAAGCGCAACGCGATGAGTCCCACGCTCAATCGCGAGATGATCGACGTGCTGGAAACGCTTGAACTGGATAGCAGCGCCGAAGTGCTGGTGCTGACCGGTGCGGGTGAGTCGTGGTCGGCGGGCATGGATCTGAAGGAATACTTCCGCGAGACCGACGGCAAGGAAGAAATCGTGCAGGAGCGCATGCGCCGCGATTGCTCGCAATGGCAGTGGCGGCTACTGCGCTTCTACAGCAAGCCGACCATCGCGGCGGTCAACGGCTGGTGCTTCGGTGGCGCGTTCTCGCCACTTGTGGCCTGCGATCTGGCCATCGCGGCGGACGAAGCGGTGTTCGGGTTATCGGAAATCAACTGGGGCATTCCACCGGGCAACCTGGTGAGCAAGGCCGTCGCCGATACCATGGGCCACCGCAACGCGATGCTGTACATCATGACCGGCCGCACCTTCACCGGGACCGAGGCCGCGCAGATGGGGCTGGTCAATGCCAGCGTGCCGCGCGCGCAACTGCGTGCGGAGGTGACCAAGCTGGCGCAGGAGCTGCAACAGAAGAATCCGGTGGTGCTGCGCTTCGCCAAGCACGGTTTCAAGCGCTGCCGCGAGCTGACCTGGGAACAGAGCGAGGATTACCTGTACGCCAAGGTCGACCAGTCCAACCACCGCGACCCGGAGAAGGGCCGCCAGCAGGGCCTGAAGCAATTCCTCGACGATAAAACCATCAAGCCCGGTTTGCAGACCTACAAGCGCTGACCCTGGCCGCAACGCGGTGGCGTTCCGTCGCCGCGTTGCCCGTCACGATGCCGTTTCCTTAATTCCGGATGGTTTCGATGATCTCTGCACAGCACGATGTATCTGTCGCCCGCTATCGTCCGGTCGGGCTCAGCCATGCCGATACCGAGGTGCATCGCGATGCCAACGGCGTGCTGCGCATGCGTGCCCGCGAGCCGCTGGCGCCACTGCCGAGGCATCTGCTGCTGCGCTTGCAGCACTGGGCGCAACACACGCCCGAAACGACATTCGTGGCGCAGCGCGGCGAAGACGGACATTGGCGTGGCCTGAGCTATGCGCAGATGCTGGAGCGCACCCGCCGGATCGCGGCGCATCTGCTGGACATGGGGTTGTCGGCGCAGCGTCCGTTGGCGATCCTGTCCGGCAACGATCTGGAACATCTACAACTGGCGTTCGCGGCGATGTATGCCGGCATTCCGTATTGCCCGGTGTCCCCAGGTTACGCGTTGCTCTCGCGCGATTTCGCCAAGCTGCGGCATGTCGCGCAGGTGTTGCGGCCGGGGCTGTTGTTCGCCAGCGACGGCGCGGCATTCGCGACCGCCATCGCGGCCGTGTTCCCCACGGATGTGCCGGTGGTGTGCGTGCGCGGCAGGGTGAGTGACCGTGCGTGCGTGCGCTTCGAAGACATGCTGGCGCCACGCGCCTTGGATGCGGCCGATGCCGCATTCGCTGCCACCGGCCCGGACAGCATCGCCAAATTTCTGTTCACATCCGGCTCCACGTTGCTGCCGAAGGCGGTCATCACCACGCAACGCATGCTGTGCGCCAATCAGCAGATGTTGCTGCAGACGTTCCCGGTGCTGGGCGAAACACCGGTGTTGGTCGATTGGTTGCCGTGGAATCATACGTTCGGCGGCAGCCACAATATCGGCATTGCGGTGTACAACGGCGGCAGCTTCTACATCGACGATGGCAAGCCGACCCCGGCATTGTTCGCGCAGACCCTGCGCAACCTGCGCGAGATCGCGCCCACGGTGTATCTGAGCGTGCCGCGCGGCTGGGAACAGTTGGCGCAGGCGCTGGAACAGGATCCGGCGCTGCGCGAGACGTTCCTGTCGCGCATGCGGATGTTCTTCTTTGCCGCCGCGGCGTTGTCGCAGGATATTTGGGACCGTCTGGAGCGCATTGCCGAGGCGCATTGCGGTGAACGCATCCGCATGCTGGCCGGTCTGGGCATGACCGAGTGCGCGCCGTCGTGCACCTTCACCCATGGCACCAGCAACACGCCCGGCGAAGTCGGTGTGCCGGCGCCGGGCTGCGAGGTCAAGTTGGTGCCGGTGGGCGACAAGTTGGAAGCGCGCTTCCGTGGCCCGCACGTGATGCCCGGCTACTGGAACGCGCCGCAGCAGACGGCCGAGGTATTCGATGAAGAAGGCTTCTATTGCTCCGGCGATGCGCTCAAACCGATTGATCCGCAGCATCCCGAACGCGGCCTCTTGTTCGACGGGCGGCTGGCAGAGGACTTCAAACTATCCTCCGGCGTTTTCGTCAGTGTCGGTCCACTGCGCACGCGGGTGCTGATGGAAGCTGCCGCATACGTGCAGGATGTGGTGGTGACAGGGGCCGACCGTGGCGACATCGGGGTGTTGCTGTTCCCGCGACTGGACGCGCTACAGGCGCTGGCTGGATTGCCGTCAGCGGCGCAGGCGATGGAGATTCTGCAAGCCGCGCCGGTGCGTGCCTGGCTACAAAATCTGCTCGCGGTGCTCAACCGCAGTGCTACCGGTAACGCCAGCCGCATCGCGCGCGCGGCGTGGCTGGAACAGCCGCCGAATCTGGAAGCCGGTGAGATCACCGACAAGGGTTCGATCAACCAGCGCAACGTGTTGCGTAACCGCGCGGCGTTGGTAGAGCAGTTCTACGCCGGTGTTGCGCCAAGCGCGGTCGAGGCACCGCCGTGATGCGATAACGCGTTGGCCTGTGCGCCGGCGGTGCGAAATTGCCGCCAGCGCGGTGGTGGCACTACTCCACTGGCTTGGAGACTTGGGAGGGAATCATCGATGACGGTGTTTCATACGCGTGTTCACTGCACGCCGGACAGACGCGGTTTGAGCGTGTCCAAGCGCGTCGTTTCCAGCCCGACCGGCGCATTCGTGCGCGATGCACGTCGCCATGTCCGCGACGGCGTTTGCCCGGGCTCACCCTGACCCTGCGCTTCTGAGCCGCCACGGAGCAGTCCCATGCACGATCCACTGCCATCACCGACGCCGTATCGCCCGCTGTACGCCTGGTACGTGACCGTGTTGTTGTTGGCCTACACGCTGTCCTTCGTCGACCGGCTGCTGGTCCAGCCGATCAAACGCGATCTACTGCTGTCGGACGCGCAATTCAGCCTGGTCCACGGCCTTGCCTTCGCGGTGTTCTACACCTTGATCGGCGTGTTGCTGGGGCGCGTCGCCGACCGCCACAACCGGCGCAACCTGATCGTGCTGGGCATCGTGGTGTGGATCGTGGCGACGGCAGCCGGTGCCTACGTCACCAGTTTTTTCACCCTGTTCATGGCGCGGGTGTTCGTCGGTGTCGGCGAGGCGGCGCTGTCGCCGGCGGCGTACTCGATGCTGGCCGATTATTTCCCGCCGCCGCGGCGCGCGCGGGCGATGAGCGTATATACCTCCGGTGTCTTATCGGCTCGGCGACAGCGTTCATTGTCGGTGGCCTGGTGATCGCGGCGACCAGCAAGCAGAGCCTGGTCGTCTTACCGTCACTGGGCGGCTTCCGGCCGTGGCAGGTGGCGTTTATCCTGGTGGCGCTGCCCGGTCTGGCGGCAATCGCGTTGATGGCCACGGTGCGCGAACCACTGCGACGTGAGCAAGCCGTGGCGACGCCAAGCGCGCGTCCGAACCTGGCGCATCTGCGCGACAACGCGCGGATCTACATTGCGTTGTTTCTGGCCAACGGGGTGATCGCGATGATTACTTTCGGCATTACTGCCTGGCTACCGGCGACCTTCATCCGTCGGTGGGGATGGACGCCTGGTGAAATCGGTCCGGCGTATGGCGCGATCATCCTCACCTTCGGCATCGCCGGCATGTTGTTCAGCGGCTTCCTCAGTGATCGTTTGCTGGCGCGTGGATACCGCGGCATGGCGCTGCGCATTTCGCTGATCGGAGCGCTGTTGCTGAGCGTCAGCAGCGCGCTGTTCGCGTTCGCGTCAGGACCATGGATGGCGTTGGCGGCGATCGCGCTGACCACATTCTTGCTGGGCATGCCGGTGGCCTTGGCCCCGGCGATTCTGCAGGCGGTCACGCCGAACCGTTTGCGTGGCCAGGTCACTTCGATCTATCTGCTGTTGGTCAATCTGATTGGATTGGGACTGGGCCTTTATCTGGTGGCGTTGGGCACCGATTACGTGCTCGTCGACGAGCGTCAGGTTGGCTTGTCGCTGGGCGTGGTGTGCATGGTGGCGGCGCTGCTTGGCGCGCTCTGTGGTACGCGGCAGCACCTTACCGGGCGTTGCTGCGGCGTTTGGATCCGGAGTTGTGACGATGCGCGAGCGTATCCTTACAATGCACAGACGATGGCGTTGTTGGTCCGTGCCAGTGGAAGCTGCGTGCGGATGCGCCGCAGCGTTGTCGCAAGATTCCCTTTGCAGGAAGCCTCGTGCGCTTAAAACAGATTCCCGAGATCTCCAGCAGCGTGCTGTCCGCCGACGCGAACACGGCGGGCAGCGTGGATCAGCGCCGTCTGACCAGCCTGCTCGGTTACCGCATTACCCGCAGCGAATTGCAGATTCGGCGTCTGTTCCAGGAGTGCGTGCGTGGCTTCGATCTGAAGCCGGTGGAGTATTCGCTGTTGGTGCTGGTGGATGCCAATCCCGCCATTCACCAGCGGCAACTGGGCGAGGTGCTGAGCGTGTCGCCGCCGAACCTGGCCATCGTGGTTGCACGTCTGGTCAAACGGCGTTTGCTGCGCCAGGTGCGTGGACGTCAGGATCGACGCATGCAGCATCTGCATCTGACCGCGTCCGGCAGCGCGCTACTGGCGCAGGCCGAGGTCGAAGTGGTGCGGATGGAGCAGCAACTCGTCATGGCGCTTGGCACGAACCAGGCGCGTGCACTGTTGCGCGCGCTCGACCGGCTAGAGGCGCTCTAACCGCTACATGCGTGGCCGTTCCCGGCTTGCGCATGCCCTGTTGCTTTGCTGATTTGCGTGTTGTCGTCAGTGTGATGATGCCGTGCGTTGTCGTGCGATCACCGTGCTGCGCGGGCGTAGACGTTGGCGCGCGCCACCATTCCCCCGCTTCATGTCGTATTCCCTTTGCCTGGAGTACCTGTCCATGAATCGTTCTCGCATGCGTTTCCCGTTGCCTTCGCGCATTCGCCAGCGGCTGCTGTCCGTGCTGGCCCTGCTGTCCATGGTCTATGCAGCGCCAGCGTTGGCGCAATCCGTACCGCAGAGCGCCACGCTGCCGACGGGTCTGGATATCGGCGGTACCAGCTTCTTCGATGGCTTCACCAGTACCAAGCCGGGCTGGGCGGCGATTCAGTACCTGCGACGCTAAGACTTCGATGCGATCAAGGACGCGCACGGCGATGACGTACCGGTGTTCCGCGATCCGCACATCGGTTCATCGGTGTGGGTGACTCAGGTGGTCTACGTCAGTCAATATAAGCTGTTCGGCGGCGCGCTGGGCTTCAACGCGTTGGCCGCGCTGGTCGATCTGGATGCGTCTTTCGCACGCAACAGTCCGGTGGCCTTGCGCGCCAATGGGCTGGGTCTTGGCGACCTCACGATTGGCCCATATTTACAGATGGATCCGGTGATTCGCGATGGGCGCCCGGTATTTTCGCAACGTTTCGAGCTGGATGCACTGGCGCCCATCGGCAAATTCGATCAACACCGCGATATCAACCAGGGGTCGGGTTATTGATCGGTATTGCCGAGTTGGGCGTTCAGCATCCTGCCCACACCGCGCTGGGAGATCAGCGGACGTCTGAATTACATCTACAACTTCCGTGCGGACAAGGCATCGAACGTGCCGCAGTTCGGTGGTTTCGTCTTCCACAACGGCCAGGCGGGCGATGCGGCGTGGCTCAACTTCGCCAGCTCCGTGGAATTGGTGAAGGATCTGCACGTCGGTATCAATGGTTATTACCTGAAACAGCTACGCGACAACCGGACCAACGACATGCGTGTGGCCAATTTCTACATGCCGGTGCAGGTGAAGAATGCGCCCTCCGGCGATAACGTCAATTTTCAGTATGTCCATGTGTTCTGATGCCACACCGCGCATAGGAGTCAGGTTGCCATGCGTTGGCATGCCAATCTGGCTCGCCACCGCTGTCGTTCCGGACATCGGTGCCGATGCCGTGGGTCAGGGCACTGGCTTGATTGCCTCATCGGTGTGAGCCGGGCGTTTCTTCCAATCGATGAGAGCATATTCGATGAACAGTACCCACAGCGACGTGCTGGCATCGTCCACTAGTTGGAGTGGAAGGATCTTCAATGGCGAGTGGATCGCCGCCGAGGGCGGCACGCTCGAAGTGATCGAACCCGGCAGTGGCAAGCCGCTGCACCACACTGGTCACGCCAATGTGGCGGATGTGGCGGTGGCGGTGGCGCAGGCGCGTGTCGCGCAACGCCAATGGGCCGATCTCCCACCGCGCGAGCGCGCAGCGGTTTTTCACCGTGCCGGGCATTTGCTGCAGCAGCAAGCTGCGGTTGCGGCGGCGCTGATCGCGCGAGAAACCGGCGGTATTTTGCCCAAGGGCGAACACGAAGTGCGCGAAGCGATCCTGCTCTTTCAGCAGGCGGCGGCGATGCCGCTACAGGCGCAAGGTCAGTTACTGCCGAGTGTATCGGGGCGAATGAGCCTTGCCCGGCGCTTGCCCTTGGGCGTGGTGGCTGTGATTTCTCCGTTCAACTTCCCGTTGATTCTGTCGCTGCGCTCGGTTGCGCCGGCGTTGGCTGTCGGCAACGCGGTGATCCTCAAGCCCGATTCGCGCACACCGTATGCCGGTGGCTTCCTCATTGCCGAGATATTGCAGTTGGCGGGTTTGCCGAAAGGGCTGTTGCACGTGTTGCCGGGTGGCGCCGATGTGGGGCAGGCATTGATCGAGGCGCCGGGAGTGCAGATGATTGCCTTCACCGGCTCCACCGCCGTCGGCCGCCGCATCGGTGATGCTGGCCGGCAAGCATCTGAAGAAGGTTGCATTGGAACTGGGTGGTAAAAATTCGTTGATCGTGCTGGAAGATGCCGATCTCGACAACGCCGTCTCGGCGATTGCGTTCGGTGCTTACTTCCACCAGGGTCAGATCTGCATGGCGACCGGGCGTGTACTGGTCCAGCGCCGCATCGCCGTCGAACTGAACCGGCGCCTGGTCGAGAAAGCCCGACATCTGCCGGTGGGCGATCCGGCGACCGCGCATGTCGCGCTCGGGCCGCTGATCGATGCGCGTCAGTTGCAGCACGTCAAGGACGTGGTCGATGCGTCGGTCGCTGCCGCTGCGGTGCTGGAAGCGGGCGGGAACCACGATGGTTTGTTCTACGCGCCAACCGTGTTGTCGAATGTGCGGCCGGGCATGCGCGCGTTCGAGGAAGAGGTCTTTGGCTCGGTCGCCAATGTGATTGCCTTCGATACCGACGACGAAGCGGTTGCGTTAGCCAATCAGACCGACTATGGCCTGTCGGCCGGCATCCTCTCCGCTTCTGTCGGTCGTGCGATGGCACTGGGCGAACGCTTGAACACGGGCATGTTGCACATCAACGACCAGACCGTGGTCGATGAGGTCATCAATCCGTTTGGCGGCACTGGTGCTTCCGGCAATGGCACCAGCATGGGCGGTCCGGCCGATTGGAGCCAGTACACGCACTGGCAGTGGGTGACGATTCGCGACAGCACGCCACCGTATCCATTCTGACTCGGCGAGTCTGTGCTGCCGGCATCTGCGTCTGCAGCACAGGCATGTGATGGTGTGTGGATGCACTGATGCAAGTCGGTGCGGCGAGCTTTCGTATTGCAGTGCAAACGCTGGGTCATGGGCAGGACAATCGCTATCGCCCCGAATCGGAGCGCGGATGCTCGCAGACCATCCGCGTTTTCTCACATGCGTTTCTTTTGTTGCGCGCGCTGGCGCAATTGAATCGGCGAGCAGCCAGCGTGGCGGCTGAAACAGCGGCTGAAATAGGCGGCGTCGGCATAACCGAGCATGGCGGCGATTTGTTGCACGGTCATGGTCGTGTACACCAGGCTGCGCCGTGCCTCCAGCAGGATGCGCCGCTGCAACAACTGTAGTGCCGAGGCGCCTGCCAGGCGTCGGCACAGTGCATTGAGATGGCTGCTGCTCAGCCCCAATCGGTCGGCGTAGCGGGACAGCGGCCAATGTTCGCGGTAATGCGCGTCGATCAGTGCGGCGTAAGCACGGACATGGCGTGCGCCGCGGTCGGTGTCGCGTGCATCCGTCGGCGCGTGTGCCAACGCACCGCGCGCGGCCCACAACAGCGCCTGCGTCGCCAGCGCTTGCAGCATCGGCTCGCGTCCGGGGCGCTGTTGCGGGTACTCGGTTGCGATCGCGGCGAAGCAGGCATCCAGCATCGCGTGCTGCTCGCCGGCGATCAGGCACAACGGCTGTGCCAGCGTTTCGTCCAAGCTGGGCCATTGCGCCGCCAGGCGCTGCCACAGTGGCGCGGACAACGTCACGATATGACCGCGCACGTTGCGCTGGAAGCGGAAGCCATGCACGCACAGCGGCGGCAACAGCAGCAGACAGGGGCCGCGCAGACGTTGCGCAGTGCCGTCCAGATGCACCTCGGCGCTGCCGCGTTGCAGATAAAGCAATTGCAACAGGTCGTCGTGGCGATGTGGACGAATATGCCAATCGTGCAGATGGCTGCGCGTGGCGATGGATTCCCAGTGCAACAGGTCGGGAGTTTCGCGGTCGTCGGTTTCCCCGTACAGGCGAAACGCGGGCACAGCGGGCGATGGCGCGGTGACGGTGCGAGGCATCGTCGGAAAGTACAGGAATTGGTCGCGATGATCCATGTTCTTGTGGTGCCGGAGCGCAAATACTGGCAGACAGGCACAAACGCTGCGGAGCTCCCATGCGTACTCAAGTCGCGATCGTCGGCGCCGGTCCCGCTGGCTTGTTGCTTGGCCAGTTGTTGCATCGCCATGGCATCGACAACGTCATCCTCGAACGCCATACCCAGGAACATGTGCTCTCGCGGATCCGTGCCGGGGTGCTGGAGCAGGGAACCGCCGACCTGCTGTGCGCCGCCGGCGCCGGCGCGCGCATGCAGCGCGAAGGCATCATCCATCATGGTTTCGAGTTGGCGCTGGAGCAGCGCCGCGAACGCATCGAGCTGAGTGTGGCCACCGGTGGCCGTGCGGTGACCATCTACGGTCAGACCGAAGTCACCCGGGATCTGATGGAGGCACGGCAGGCCGTTGATGCGATCAGCGTCTACGAGGCGCAGGATGCGCAACTGCACGACATCACCGGGCCACGGCCGTGGCTGAGTTTTGTGCGGCATGGCGCTGCGCAGCGGCTGGATTGCGAATACGTGGTCGGCTGCGATGGTTTCCATGGCGTCAGTCGCCAGGCGATCCCCGCCGAGATTTTGAAGGTCTACGAACGGGTGTATCCATTCGGTTGGCTCGGGGTGTTTGCGGACACGCCGCCGGTTGCCGAGGAGTTGATCTATGCGCGCCATCGCAGGGGCTTCGCCCTGTGCAGCATGCGTTCGCACACGCGCTCGCGCTATTACGTGCAAGTCCCGTCGCAGGAGCGTGTGGAGAATTGGTCGGATGATCGTTTCTGGGACGAATTGCGGCGACGCTTGCCCGACGATGTCGCCCAGGCCATGGTCACCGGTCCCTCCTTGGAGAAGAGCATCGCACCGTTACGCAGTTTCGTCGCCGAACCGCTGCAATATGGGCGCCTGTTTCTGGCCGGCGATGCGGCGCATATCGTGCCGCCGACCGGCGCCAAGGGGCTGAATCTAGCTGCCGGCGATGTGGGCCTGCTGGCGCATCTGTTCGTGCAGGCGCAGCAGGAAAATAGCCCGGCACCATTGCAACGCTATTCCGAATTGGCGTTGCAGCGTATCTGGAAAGCCGAGCGCTTTTCCTGGTGGATGACCACGATGTTGCACCAGTTCCCTGACGAGGATGCCTTCACTCGACACCTGCACGATGCCGAACTGGATTATCTACTCGGCAGCGCCGCAGGCCGCGCCACCATTGCCGAAAACTACGCCGGCTTGCCGTTGACGGTGCCTGCTTAGCCCGCGCGTTTTGTATCCCGTGCATGACATGGTGTTGGTCATGCATGCGCTGTGGCCCGACACGATGCGATGCGCCTGCATCTCGCGCACGCTCACGGTTGCCGTACTCGATGGCCGGGATAGGTCTTGCAAATCGTGATTGTCGCAGAGCGTTTTTCTCGCGTGTCCGCAGATGGATGCGACGCAGAAATATGCGGCGCAGTAAGTTGCGTAAATGCGATGACCATTGCTGATATTTTGGTAATTGTGGCGTCTCTCCCATCGCAATAAAAAACTCAAAGAATTTTCCGCATTCATCCGGCGTCCTGCGCTTTTTGCTTGCGTACATTGCTACGCTGCGGCCGCGCCAGAGCTGCTCGTTGTCCGCACATCGTGGTGATCGCACAGCCAGCGCCTTATTGCCTATTTCCCTCCGGAGAGTTGCTCATGAAGATTCGCTTCCAGGTCTATCTGCTGGCTTTGCTGCTTGCGCTTCCCGCCGCATCCGCGTTCGCGCAGACAGCCGTCACCGCCAATCCAAATCACGAACAACTGCTGCAAGGCCGGGATTGGTGCACCACCGCCAACAAGCGTCTGGTCTACGATTTCTGGCGGATCGTGTTCGAGGCGGGACATACCGAGTACGCCCCGCAATACATGGCCAAGGATTACATCCAACACAATCCGAATGTCGCCAATGGGCGCGACGCGTTCCTGGCGTTTTTGACCTCTTTCGTGAAGCCGCAGCCGATCCAGCCACGGGTGCAGTTGCCGCTGGTGGCGATTCTGGCCGAAGGTGATTACGTGACTCTTGTGTCGGTGCGCACGCTGCCAGATCCCAAGGATGCGAGCAAGACCTATACGACGACCTGGTTCGACATGTTCCGCATCCAGAACGGCAAGATCCAGGAGCATTGGGACGCGGCGACCAAGTGATCTGCGCCTGATCCAGCGGTCATTCCACGGCGCCGTCCGCTGCGGCGGGCGGCGTCGGATTTTTGCATTTCAGTTTGCGCTTCAGAATGCGTCGGCGCGGTAGCCGGTGTCGATGCGGATGCGTCCACCGAGCGCACGCGAGACGCAGGCGCATAGCTTGCGGTTGTCGCGGTGCTGTTCGTCGCTGAGGAATACGTCGCGGTGATCCAACGGCGTGGTGCTGTCCAGGACGTCGACCAGGCACAGTCCGCATTCGCCACGCTGGCAGTCGGCCATCACTTCCACACCCGCCGCGCTCAGCGCGTCCAGCAGCGATTGGTGCGCGCCGACCTGCACGGTCTTGCCCAAGGTGGGGATCTCCACCTCGAATCCCTGCGCCGGTGCGCGCCCGCTGTTGCCGAAGGTTTCAAAGTGCAGACGCGCACGCGCGCGGCCATCTTCGCGCCAGCGCTGCCGCAGTTCGTCCAACAGCGGCAATGGCCCGCAGGCGTAGACATCCGCGCCACGCGGCCACTGTGCGATCTGCGTGCTTAGGTCGAGTCGGCCCAGGTGTTCGGGACAGAACACCTGTAAGCGTTCGCCCAGCAGTGATTGCAGCGGCTCCAGGTAGGCCATGGTGGCGCGGTTGCGTCCGGCATAGAGCAGTTGGAAGGGGAGCGGGCTGCGCGCCAGACGCTGCGCCATGCCCAGGATCGCGGTGATGCCGATGCCGCCGGCGATCAGCACGATGTGTGCGGCGTTCTCGTCCAGGGCGAACTGGTTGTTTGGTGCGCAGATCTCCACCGTGTCGCCCACCGCCAGCGCCCACATCGCCCGCGAGCCGCCACGGCTACCGACGACCGCGCGCACCGCGATGCGGTAATGTCCATCCGCCGTGGGTTCGCCCACCAGCGAGTAGGAGCGCACATCAACGGTGTCGCCGATGCGCACGCGCACGTCGATGTGGCTGCCGACAGTGAATCGCCGGCCGGCGCGACCGGGGTCGAGCACGATCTCGCGCACCTGCTCACAAGGCGTGGCAACGGCGACGATGCGGGCGGTATTCCATTGGGTGTCTTTGCGCATGGTGGATTCCGGTGATCGGGAAGGGAGGCGCAGGCGCTGCGTTGGCGGGGCGCGTCAGGCGCGTAGTCGGTACCGCAGCAATCCGCTGTCGGATACTTGACCGAGCGTCTCCTGCTCGTGCAGTGCGTCATGAAAGTTGCGTTGCGCCACTCGCGCGTGTTCGCGCATCAGGGCTTCGGCGCGCGCGCCCTGGCGGCGCTGGATCGCGTCCAGGACCTGGCGGTGCTGTTCTTGAGCGATGCGCAGAATCTGCGCGGCGTGGTTGCGGTTCAGCACGAAACTGTTGGCCGAGGCAAACGGCAGTTGCGAGATCCGTGCGCATTCGCGTCTGAGCAGCGAGCTGTCTGCCATCTCGATCAGCAGTGCATGCAAGCGTTCGTTGCAGCTCACGTAACGGGCGAAATCCTCTTCGCGCAGCGTTGTTGCCGACAGTGCCTGGTCGATCCGCACCAACACCGCTTGTGCCTGCGCCAGCAGTGCCGGATCCGCGCCGCGTTCGGCGGCCAGGCGTGCGGCCAGGCCTTCCAGCGTGCCGCGTAGTTCGATGGCATCGTCGACGTCGCGCTCGCCGAACGCCTGCACCGCATAGCCACCGCCGGGCAATGCGTGCACCAGGCCCTCCTCGGCCAGCCGTTGCAACGCCGCGCGCACTGGTGTGCGCGAAGCGCCCAGGCGTTCCACCAGGGCGACTTCGGACAGGCGTTCGCTTGCGGCCAGATCGCCGGACAGGATCAGTTCGCGCAGTGCGAGCAGGACGCGGGTGGTTTGCGCGGCGCTCGAGCGGAAGGGATGTGTGGTGGACATGGCGTGTCCTCGGTCTCTGGCCGTTTCAGCCGACCCTGCGCAGGTGCAGCTCATGCGCACGTTGCTCGGCGATGACCATGCGCTCGATGAGCCGCCGTGCCCACATCCCGCCGGCATCCACATTGAGGTTGTAGAACACGTGGTCCGGATGCGCGTCGATCGCACGCTGTTGTGCCTCCAGCACCACCTCATCCTCGCCGAACACGCCGGTGACGCTGTCGCGCAGGCGGGTGGTGATCGATTGCTCGTGCAGCGAGTGGTTGCGCATGAAGGACCAAAAATAGTGGCAGCTACGCTCGGTTTCCGGGGTGACGGTATTGAGCACGTAGCCATTGACGCCGCGCGAGCGGTCGCCCTGTGGCGCGCCGCTGCCGGCCACCGCCACGCCGACATCGATGGCGATGGTGCAGGGCGCCTCGAAGCGGATGATCTGCCAGCGGTCCACCTTGCCGCGGTAGCCGTGCGCATGCTGGAGCTGCCAAGCCCAGAACGGCGGCGGATCGATCTCCGACATCCAACGCGACACCACCACGCTGCGTTCGCCGTGGACCACGTCGAATGGCGCCTCGGCGACTTCATCCTGGCCGATGCTGGAGCCGTGCACGAAGGTTTCGTGGGTCAGGTCCATCAGGTTGTCCAGCACCAGCCGGTAGTCGCACTTGATCGTAATGGTGCGGCCATCGCCGGCCCAGCCGGGATCGTCGTTCCAGTGCAAGTCCGGCACCAGCGCCGGATCGGCCAGTGCGGCATCGCCAGGCCACACCCACACGTAGCGGTGCCGTTCCACCGTCGGGAAACGCCGCACGCAGGCGGCGGGATTGATGGTGTCCTGCGATGGCATGTGCACGCAGCGTCCGTTGGCATCGTAGGCCAGGCCGTGATAACCGCAGACCACGTCGTCGCCACGCAGCCGGCCCATCGACAGCGGCACCAATCGGTGCCAGCAGGCGTCTTCGAGCGCGGCGACGTGGCCGCTGCTGGTGCGGTACAGGACGATATCCAGGTTGCAGATTTTGCGCGCAAGCAGCGCGTGTTTGACTTCGTGGTCCCAGGCGATGGCGTACCACGCGTTGAGCGGAAATGCCGGAATGGGCTGACCCATGGCGAACTCCTTGGATTTGTATACAACAGGCGTGCGGGGGGCGTTGCGTGTTGTCTGCGTCCTGGCGGAAATGTGTGGCGGGCGCAGCACCGTCGCTGCAATGGACGGTAATCAATGTATACATCAACGACAGTGACCAGCCCAGGGGTGGGCGTGGAATTTTGTTCGTTTATCGAACTTTATATCCGATTATCGGATTGACCGCTGCCAAGTCGCATCCTACCGTGGGACCGGGATCGATCAGGAGCCGACGTCGTGGCAAGCCCTTTCCGGAGGTATTGGTGTGCCTGTCCGCAGCATCGGCGAGCCACCAGCGCTGGAGCGTGACGATGATCGACAAGACCTTGCACTCGTGCGCCGCCGCAGTGGCCGACATCCCCGACGGGGCGACGGTGATGATTGGTGGTTTCGGCACCGCCGGCATGCCCGATGCGCTGATCGATGCACTGATCGCGCAGGGCGCGCGCGACCTGACGATCGTCAACAACAATGCCGGCAACGGCGAGACTGGCCTGGCCGCGCTGATCAAGCATCGGCGTGTGCGCAAGATTGTCTGCTCGTTTCCGCGCCAGAGCGACTCGCAGCATTTCGACAGCGCTTACCGTGCCGGCGAACTGGAACTGGAGCTGGTGCCGCAGGGCAATCTGGCCGCGCGGATCCACGCCGCCGGCAATGGCCTGGGTGCGATCTTCACTCCGACCGGTTACGGCACCGCGTTGGCCGCCGGCAAGGAGACGCGCGAGATCGACGGCCGCCACTACGTGCTGGAGTATCCGATCCGCGCCGACTTCGCACTCATCAAAGCGCAGCGCGGCGACCGCTGGGGCAACTTGATCTACCGTAAGACCGCGCGCAACTTCGGCCCGCTGATGGCGATGGCGGCCGATTGCACCATCGCGCAGGTCGAGCGCGTGGTGGATCTGGGCGATCTGGATCCGGAGGCTGTGATTACCCCGAGCATCTTCGTGCAACGGCTGGTGGCGGTGGCGAACGCGCAGGAGCACGCATGCACGCAATGACCGGCTGTGGATTTGATCGCAATGCGCTGGCCGCGCGCATGGCACGCGATATCCCCGAAGGTGCCTACGTCAACCTGGGCATCGGCCTGCCGACGGCGGTGGCCAACTTCCTGCCAGCGGACAAGGACATTTTCCTGCACAGCGAGAACGGCGTGCTTGGCATGGGGCCAGCGCCGCCGCCAGGGCAGGAAGATCCGGAACTGATCAATGCGGGCAAACAGCCGGTGACGTTGCGGACCGGTGGCTGTTATTTCCATCACGCCGATTCGTTCGCGATGATGCGCAGTGGTCGCCTGGACGTGTGCGTGCTGGGGGCGTTTCAGGTCTCGGTGCATGGCGATCTGGCCAACTGGAGCACCGGCGAGGCCGATGCGATTCCCGCGGTTGGCGGTGCCATGGACCTGGCCATCGGCGCCAAGCAGGTCTACGTGATGATGGAACTGTTGAACAAGCGTGGGGAAAGCAAACTGGTGACCGAATGCAGCTATCCGTTGACCGGGCTGCGCTGCGTGTCGCGGGTGTATACCGATCTGGGCGTGTTCGCGCTCGGCCCGGACGGCGCCAGCGTGCTCGAACTGGTCGATGGCGTGAGTCTGGACGACCTGCGCCGGGTCACCGGGCTGGCGTTGCGTCTGGCTCCCTCCACGGTGGTCGCATGAGCGAGGCCTACATCATCGATGGCATCCGTACTCCGATCGGTCGCTATGGTGGCGCGTTGGCCGGCGTGCGCGCCGACGATCTTGGCGCGCTACCGTTGCAAGCGCTGCTGGCGCGGCAGCCGCAGTTGGATCCGGCCTGCATCGACGACGTGTACCTCGGCTGCGCCAACCAGGCCGGCGAGGACAATCGCAATGTCGCACGCATGAGCCTGCTGCTGGCCGGGCTGCCGTGCAGCGTGCCGGGCAGCACCGTCAACCGCCTGTGCGGCTCGGGGCTGGACGCCGTCGGCACGGTGGCGCGCGCGCTGCGCGCCGGTGAACTGGGCTTGGCAATCGCTGGCGGAGTCGAGTCGATGTCGCGTGCGCCATGGGTGATGGGCAAGGCCGACAGTGCTTTCGCCCGCAACCAGCAGATCGAGGACAGCACCATGGGCTGGCGTTTCGTCAACCCGCGCATGCGTGCGCGCTACGGCGTCGCGCTGATGGGCGAAACCGCCGAGAACGTGGCCGCGCGCCACAGGATCGACCGCCAAGACCAGGACGCGTTCGCGTTGCGCAGCCAGCAGCGTGCCGCCGCCGCGCAGGCGGCAGGTTTTTTCGACGGGGAGATCGTCGCGGTCGATGTGCCGGGTGCCAAGCGCGGCGAAACGGTCACGGTGGCGCGTGACCAGCATCCGCGCGCGGACACCACTGCCGACGCACTGGCCCGGCTCGCGCCGTTGTTCCGCCAGCCCGGCAGCGTCACCGCCGGCAACGCCTCGGGCATCAACGACGGGGCCGCCGCGTTGTTGTTGGCCACGCCGATGCGGGCCCGCGCACTGGGGCTGACGCCGCGTGCGCGCGTGCTCGGTTTCGCCAGCGCGGGCGTGGAGCCGGATTACATGGGGATGGGCCCGGTGCCGGCAATTCAGGCCTTGCTGGCACGGCTGGGCCTGCGCTTGGAGCAGTTCGACGCCATCGAACTGAACGAGGCCTTCGCCGCCCAGGCACTGGCCTGCACGCGCGCGCTGGGCCTGGATGACGCGGCGCCGCACGTCAACGCCAATGGCGGCGCCATCGCGCTCGGTCACCCGCTGGGCATGAGCGGCGCGCGCCTCGCACTGACCTTGCTGCGCCAGTTGGAGGCAAGCGGCGGCAAGCGTGGCCTGGCCGCCATGTGCGTCGGCGTCGGTCAGGGCGTGGCGCTGGCGATCGAGCGGTTGTAGCCGACGGCGCGTGCTGAGCTGCATGATCCACTTTCAGCCAACCGGCTCCGCCTGGAGCCAGCGAGACGACGATGACGATGCACGACGACGCTCCCATTGACCCCTTGCTCGGCTACCGTCGTCCGTACCCGGGCACGCAACCGGCTTATCGGCATCTCGCGTATGCCTCCACCGGTAGCCGTGGTCCGACCCGTGACCCGATTGCCATCGCGGTGACGCTGTCCGAGGCCACCGGCCCGACACTGGATCGGATCACCCTGGGCGCGCATGCCGCCGACCTCACCGCCGGCTTTCCGGGCGTGCCGCTGGGTGAGCGCATCCGCGTCGGTGGGCGTGTCCTGGACGAAAACGGCAAGCCGGTGTGCAACAGCGTGGTCGAAGTCTGGCAATGCAATGCGGCTGGCCGCTATCTGCACGATGGCGATCGTCACGATGCGCCGCTGGATCCTAACTTCACCGGCGCCGGTCAGGTGCTCACCGATGCGCACGGCCGCTACCGCTTCACCACCATCAAGCCGGGCGCGTATCCGTGGCGCAACCACTACAACGCCTGGCGTCCGGCACATATTCATTTCTCGCTGCATGGCGACGGCATCGGCCAGCGTCTGGTCACTCAGATGTACTTCCCTGGCGACCCACTGCTGGCCTACGACCCGATCTTCAACTGCGTGGACGACCCCAAAGCACGTGAGCGCATGGTGTCCACGTTCGATTGGGAACACGCTGCCAACGAACATGCGCTGGCTTACCGTTTCGACATCGTCCTGCGTGGACGCAAGCAGACCCCTTGGGAGTAAGCGCGATGAGTTTCCAGGCAACCCCCTCGCAGACGGTCGGCCCCTATTACCGGATCGGGCTGGAACCGCTGTACCGCACCGAGATCGCGCCAGCGCAGGCACAAGGTGCGCAGGTGGAGATCGCCGGTCGCGTGTTCGATGGCCTTGGCGCGCCGGTCGGCGACGCATTATTGGAGATCTGGCAGGCCGATGCCGCCGGCATCTACGACCATGCCGCCGATCCACGCCGTGGCGACCACGACCCCGCCTTCCATGGCTGGGGGCGGGTGCCGACCGACGCGCAGGGCCGTTTCGCCTTCCGCACGATCAAGCCCGGTCGTGTGCCCGGACCGAATGGGCCGCAGGCACCGCATTTGGTCGTGCTGGTGTTCATGCGCGGGCTGTTGCGCGCCGCACCCACACGCCTGTACTTCGGCGACGACGACCTGGACAGCGACGCGATCCTGGCGCAGGTGCCGGCCGAGCGCCGTGCTACGCTCATCGCGCAACCGCGCGCGCCGGGGCGCTACGCATGGGACGTGCACATGCAGGGCGAACGCGAAACGGTGTTCTTCTCCTACTGAGCAAGGCACGTAGCGGTTACTCTGCTGTCTGCCTCGCCATTGCCATTGCGCACGATCCGATGAGCGTTTCCGATTCGCTGTTGCGTCCGTTGTTCGGCGACCCCGCCGTCGATGCCCTGTTCGACGATCGCGCGCGTCTGCAAGCCATGCTCGATGTCGAGGCGGCGCTGGCGCGTGCGCAGGCGCGTTGCGGGGTAATTCCAATGAGTGCCGTGGCGCCCATCGTCGCCGCGTGCGAAGCCGGGCACTACGACATCGACAGCCTCGCCGCCGCCACCGCGCTGGCTGGCAATCCGGCCATTGCGTTGGTCAAGGCGCTCACCGCGCAGGTGGCCGCCACCGACACCGAGGCCGCACGCTGGGTGCATTGGGGCGCGACCAGCCAGGACATCATCGACAGCGGCGCGGTTCTGCAACTGCGCGCCGCGCTGGACCGAGTGCAAGCGCAACTGCATGCCTTGTGCACCGCGCTGGCGTCACTGGCGCAACGCGAGCGCGACACCGGCCTACCTGGGCGCACGCTGTTGCAACACGCCGTACCGGTCACGTTCGGACTGAAGGCGGCGGGTTGGCTGGATGCACTGCAACGCAGCCGTCGCCGCTTGCACGCACTGCGCGAGGATGCGCTGGTGCTGCAATTCGGCGGCGCCGCCGGCACCCTGGCGGCATTGCAGCAGTGTGGGTTGCAAGTGGCCGAGGCCTTGGCCCAGGAGCTGCGTTTGCCGCTGCCCGCACTCCCGTGGCATGCCGCGCGTGACCGTATCGGCGACATCGGCGCGGCGTTCGCGCTGCTGGCCGGTAGCCTGGGCAAGATCGGTCGCGATGTCGCCTTGTCGATGCAGTCCGAAGTGGCCGAGGCGTTCGAACCCGTGGCGGCGGGCAAGGGCGGTTCCTCGGCGATGCCGCACAAGCGCAACCCGGTCGGCTGCGTGGTGGCGATTGCCGCCGCCACGCGCGTGCCGGGCCTGCTGGCGACCCTGTTCGCGGCGCTGCCGCAGGAACATGAGCGCGCCGTCGGCGGCTGGCATGCCGAATGGGAAACCCTGCCGGAGATCGTGCGCTTGAGCGCCGGTAGCCTGGCCCAGGTGCGCGTGCTGATCGACGGTCTGCAACTGGATCGCACACGCATGGCCGCACACCTGGAAAGCCATGGCGGCCTGCTCTATGCCGAAGCGGTCGCGGTGAATCTAGCCGGACAGTTGGGCAAGGCCGCCGCGCATACGCTAGTGGAGACGGCGGTGCACCGCGCGCTGGAAACCCAACGACATCTGCGCACAGTGTTGGCCGAGGATCCGCAGGTCGCCGCGGTGCTGTCGCCGACGCACCTGGACGCCTTGTTCGCCGAGGACAGTTGGCGCGGCATGGCGGCGGTGTGGATCGAGCGCGTCCTCGCCGGGTAGGCGCCTGACTGAACCGGAGTGACGGCGTGATCCACACAGAAAGCCGGTTGGAGCGCGGCTCAGACGGGGAAGCGAAACTTGCCCGGGTGGCACAGGTCTTGGCTCAATCCGCGCCGAGTGGCGGCGTATACACTCCAACCTACATGGCAGGCTCTAGACTGCAGTTATCGCCTGATTGCGGCGTCACCCTCATCCTGCGAGCGTATCGCCCATGCCCATCCTCGAGCTGCCCGCGCATCGCCTGAATTACCGTATCGACGGCAGCGAAGGCCGTCCATGGCTGACCTTGTGCAATTCGCTCGGCACCGATCTGCACATGTGGGATGCGCAGATCACCGCGCTGGCGCCGCATTTTCGCGTCCTGCGTTACGATCGCCGTGGCCATGGCGCGTCGACGACGGCACCGGGGCCGTATCGCCTGCAGGATCTCGGCGGCGACGTCCTGGCGCTATGGGATGCCCTGTCGATCGAGCGCAGCCATTTCTGCGGTCTGTCGATTGGCGGGTTGACCGGGCAATGGCTGGGTGTGCATGCCGGCGAGCGCCTGCTCGGCCTGACGCTCTGCGCGACCGCCGCCAAGATCGACACTGCCGAGAGCTGGCAGGCACGCATCGAACAGGTGCGTGCACAGGGGCTGGCGTCGCTGCGCGAAGGCACTTGCACGCGCTGGTTCACCCCGGCCTTCGTCGCGTCCCAGCCGGCGACGGTCCAGACCATTCTGGATACCTGCCAGGCCACCGACGTGGAGGCCTACATCGCGTGCTGCCACGCGCTGGCCGAGGCCGATCTACGCGACCATCTGGGTGCCATCGAGGTGCCGGTGCTGGCGCTGGCCGGACACGACGACCCGGTGTGCCCGCCGGCTGAATTGCAGGCGATTGCCACGCAGGTCGCCAATGGCAGTTTCACTGAAGTGCATGGCCGACACCTGTGCAATCTGGAATCCCCGCACGCGTTCAACGACGCGCTGCTGCGCTTTCTGTTGCAGTAGCCGCGTGGCGCGTGTGCTTTTCCCTGTTGAGGAGCCTTACCGATGGACGAGAACGACCGCTACGCCGCCGGCCTGCGGGTGCGCCGCGCCGTGCTCGGCGACGCCCACGTGGATCGCGCGCTAGCCGCGCGCACGCCGTTTACCGAGGAATTCCAGGATTTCATCACACGCACCGCGTGGGGCACGGTGTGGACCCGCGAGGGATTACCACGGCACACCCGTTCGCTGTTGACTCTGGCGATGATGGTGGCGCGCGGCCACGACGAAGAATTCAAGCTGCATGTGCGCGCTGCGCGCAACAACGGTGTCAGCGCTGAGGAAATCAAGGAAGTACTGTTGCAGGCGGCGATCTACTGCGGTGTCCCCGCCGCCAACCATGCCTTCGCCCTGGCCGCACCGATTCTGGCCGAGCAGGCGGCCGAAGCCGCCGAGTGATCCATGCCGCTGGGCGTGTCGCGGCGCATGCGTGGTCAGTCGTGTTCCGGCTCCAGTATGCGGCGATGGATCAATCCAGCACCAGATGCAATTGCTGCGCAGCATGTTTCAGCGCAGGCAATACCTTGCTTTGCAGGTGGCTCAGCGTCATGCGCGCGACGGACGTGCCGACGTTGAGCGCGGCGACCACGCGTTGCTGACGGTTGCGCACCGGTACCGCCACCGAGCGCAGACCGATCTCCAGTTCCTGATCCACGATCGCATAGCCGTCGCGCTGCACGCGTTCGAGCAGCGTCTGGAACGGCGCACGCTTGGTGATGGTGCGCTCGGTGCGTGGACGCAGCGGATTGCGCTCCAGATAACTGTGCAGCGTGTCGGGCGGTTGCGCGGCGAGCAGCACCCGTCCCATCGAAGTGCAATACGCCGGTAGCCGACTCCCCGCACGCAATCCGATCGACATGAGCCGCACCGTCTCCGCGCGTGCCACGTACAACAGATCGTCGCCATCGAGCACGCCCAACGAGCAGGACTCGTGCAACGTGTCGCGCAGTGCATCGAGCACCGGCTGTGCCGCTACCGACAGTGCCGCAGTGGACACATGGCCGCTGCCGATCCCCAGCGCACGTGGCAGCAGCACATAACCGCGACCATGCACGCCGACATAGCCCAGCTTTTCCAGGGTGTACAACACCCGTCGCACCGCCGCGCGCGGGATGCCGGTGTCGACGCTGAGCTGGGCCATGCCGACATCGCGGCTGTGCTGAGCGAACGCGCTGAGCACCGCCAGGCCGCGCGCCAGCGAGGTCATGAAATTCGGGTCGCCTGCGCAGTCGCCGATGCGGCGCATCAGTTCCGCGGGCAGCCCGTGCTCCGGCGTTGTCGCTGACGGGCGGGTACGTGGGCTGCGGCGCACACGCGGTGGAGCTGGAGAATCGGACATGAAAAAGGCAACGACGCGAAGGCGTTGTCGCCGATGGTAGTGTCTGGATTGGGTAGCCTCAACATTCAACGGCAATGCTTGATGCCGAAAACGAGGAGCTTGTCCTGCCGCCCCTCGCCGAGCCGATTGCCGTCGAACAAGCGCAATATCATGGAAGTTCACCCGCCTGCGATTTGACCTGCCTTGGATAAAGCGCATACCAACGGCTCCAGCGCTTGACGCGAAAAAGGCAACGACGCGAAGGCGTTGTCGCCGATGGTAGTGTCTGGATTGGGTAGCCTCAACATTCAACGGCAATGCTTGATGCCGAAAACGAGGAGCTTGTCCTGCCGCCCCTCGCCGAGCCGATTGCCGTCGAACAAGCGCAATATCATGGAAGTTCACCCGCCTGCGATTTGACCTGCCTTGGATAAAGCGCATACCAACGGCTCCAGCGCTTGACGCGATAAGCCGCATGATGGCCTCTCGCGTTGTCTTTCTGAGCGCAGCTACACGTCCAGCCGCACCACCAGCTTGCCGAAGTTGCCGCCATTGAGCATGTCGATGAATGCCTGTGGTGCGTTTTCCAGTCCATCCACCACGTGTTCGCGGTAGCGCACGCGGCCCTCGGCCAGCCAGGTACCCATTTCGCGCAGGAATTCCGGATAGAGCATGACGAAGTCGCCGACGATGAAACCGCGCACGGTCAGGCGCTGACGCAGGATCTGGTTCATCAGTGCCGGTAGCCGGTCCGGGCCAGGCAGTAATGCGCCATCGGCGTTGTAGGTGGCGATGGTGCCGCACACCGGGATTCGCGCGAAGTCGTTCAACAGAGGTAGCACCGCGTCGAATACATGGCCGCCGACATTCTCGAAATACACGTCGACTCCGTTGGCGGCAGCGGTGCGCAACTGCGCGGCGAAATCCGCAGCGCGATGATCCAGGACTGTATCCATGCCCAATTCCTCGCGCAGATAACCGCATTTTTCTGCGCCACCGGCGATGGCGATCACCTTCGCGCCGCGCAGCTTGGCGATCTGCGCCACGCTGGCGCCGACCGGGCCGGTGGCGGCGGCGACGACAATGGTTTCACCCGGCTGGGGTTTGCCGATCTCGTGCAGGCCGGCATACGCGGTGAAGCCGGGCATGCCGTAGACACCAAGCGCGGTGCTGGGTGGCAGCGGCGACTGCGGATCGAGCTTGCGCCGCAGGCTGTCGCCTTCGGCAACCAAGTGCGTCTGCCAACCGCCATTTTGCACCAGCACAAGATCGCCCGGAGCGAACCCAGGCGCATGCGATTGGACAACTTCGGCCACGGTGCTGCCGACCATCGTCTCGCCCAGTTGCACTGGCGGCGCATACGACGGTGCCGCGCTCATGCGTCCACGCATGTAAGGGTCCAGCGATAGCCAGCGGTTGCGCAGCAACACCTGGCCGTGGCCTGGCGGCGCGAGCGGCACCTGCTCAAGGCGAAAATTTTCCGCACTCGGTGCGCCCTGCGGACGCGAAGCGAGCACGATGCGGGTGCTCAAGGGGGCCGCGCTCATGCGCTTTCCTCGCTGGCGGCGTTCAATTGTGCGATGTCCGTGGGCGACAGTTGCACGCGTGCGGCGGCGAGCAGGTCTTGCAGTTGCGTCAGGCTGGTGGCGCTGGCGATCGGTGCGGTGATGCTGGGGCGTGCGATCAACCAAGCCAGTGCCACCTGGGTTGGGGTGGCGGCATGCTTGCCGGCGAGGTCGTCGAGCGCCGCCAGGATGCGCAGGCCGCGTGCGTTGAGGTAGCGTGCGACCACGCTGGCGCCGCGCGCCTGGCTCTTGTCGGCGTCGGCGGCGTTGCGATATTTGCCGCTGAGAAAACCACTGGCCAGCGCGTAGTAGCACAACACACCCAGCCCGTGCTCGTGCGCCAGTGGTTCCAGTGCGGCCTCGTAGCCGGCGCGGTCGTACAGGTTGTACTCCGGTTGCAGCGTCTCGTAGCGCGGCAGATGGTATTGCGCCGAGATTTGCAGCGCCTCGGCCAAGCGTGCGGCGCTATAGTTGGATGCGCCGATTGCGCGCACTTTACCTTGCTCGATCAACCGCCCGAAAGCGGCCAGCGACGCTTCCAGCGGCACCGCATCGTCGTCGGCATGTGCCTGGTAGAGGTCGATGACGTCGGTCTGCAGACGTTGCAGGGAATCGTCCACTGCGGTGGCGATATTCTCGGCGGATAACCCTGGACGCTCGGCCCATTTGCCGACCTTGGTCGCGATCAGTACCTTGTCGCGCTTGCCGCTGCGTTTCAGCCATTGGCCGATGATGCTTTCCGATTCGCCGCCGCGATTGCCCGGCGCCCAGGCCGAGTAAATGTCGGCGGTGTCGATCAGATTGAACCCGGCATCGACGAAGGCATCGAGCAGGGCGAACGACGTCTTGGTGTCGGCACTCCAGCCGAACACGTTGCCGCCGAACGCAAGCGGTGCCGCATGTAGGCCGGAACGGCCGAGTTCGCGTGTGTGCCACATGGCGAAATCCTCCAGAGTGTGGACGGCGACAGGAGTGTCGTGGGTGCTTTCGGAGATGGGACAATCTTGGCAAGCATAACGTTCTGCCTGCGTGATCTGTGCGCGTTGCCGTCGGCGGTGACACGCATGCGTGCTAGGCTCGTGCGATCTTTCTGTGGATGCCTGTCATGACGCTTCGAACCTCGCTTGCCTGTGCCTGTACGTTGGCCGTTGCTGGCGCCCTGCTGACGCCCATGGCGCAAGCGCTCAAGTCCACTCACGGGGTGACATCGCCGGCAGCGGACGCGGCGCTGCGCGCGGCCATCGATGGTAGCTGGCGTGCTCCTGCCAACGTTGCGCGCGATGCGTATCGCCATCCCGACCAGACGCTGACGTTCTTCGGTATCAAGCCGACGCAGACAGTGATCGAAATCACTCCCGGTAACGGCTGGTATGCGGAGATCCTGGCACCGTATCTGCGCGAGCGCGGTCACTACATCGCTGCCGTGGTCGATCCGGCTGCGGTGCCGGAAGGGCGTCGCGACTATCAGCAGAAAGCGCGCAGCGGCCTGGAAGAGAAGTTCGCTGCCGCACCGGCGCAGTACGACCACGCCCACATCGTGGCGTATTCGCCGAGCGCTCCGGTGTTCGGCCCGCCAGGATCAGCGGACCTGGTGCTGACGTTCCGCAATGTGCACAACTGGCGCAAGGCCGGACAGGCCGAAGGCATGTTCAAGGCGTTCTACCAAGTACTCAAACCCGGCGGCGTGCTCGGTGTGGTTGAACATCGCGCCAAGGCCGACCTGCCAGCCGACGACAAGAGCGGCTACGTGGGGCAGGCGCAGGTGATCGCGATGGCTGAGGCAGCGGGTTTCGCACTGGTCGGCAAGAGTGAGATCAACGCCAATCCGCGCGATACCAAGGACTATCCAAATGGCGTGTGGACGCTGCCGCCGAGCAACCAGCACGATGCGGCCGATAATGCCAAGTATCAGGCGATCGGGGAGAGCGACCGGATGACCTTGAAATTCGTCAAGCGCTGATGCGGTCGTTGCACATGGCGGTATGCGCGCGTGGGGCACGCCCCGCGTCGCGCTGTGCGGCGCGGCTGTCGCGTGGTCCGCAGCGTCGATGCTGATTGCCTTCAACAAGCCGTTCAACGTGCTGTGCCAGTTCACCGACCGTAGCGAGCCGCGGCGGCGAACGCTGGCCGAATTCGGTTTACCTGGCGACGTGTATGCAGCGGGACGCCTGGATTACGACAGCGAAGGTCTGTTGTTGCTGACCGACGACGGCGCGCTCGCGCATCGTCTCACCGACCCGCAGCACAAACAGCCCAAGACCTATTGGGTGCAGGTGGAAGGCGTACCGCAGCCGGAGCAACTGCAACGCTTGGGCGATGGGGTGATGTTGAATGATGGGCCCACTGCGCCGGCCCAGGTCAGCCTGTTGGATGCCGCACCGGCGTTGTGGCCGCGCGATCCACCGGTGCGTTTCCGCAAGACTGTGCCCGATGCCTGGCTGCAGATCGTGCTGCGCGAGGGCCGCAACCGTCAGGTGCGGCGGATGACCGCTGCGGTTGGCTTACCGACCCTGCGCCTGGTGCGCGTGGCGATAGGAGGGCATCGGCTCGATGGTCTGGCGCCGGGGGCTTGGCGCGCGCTGTAGACGCGGCAGTCGATGCTGCTTGACCGGATCGCGCATGGATCGCTCGCATCGCAGTGCGTCGGTGGCGGCAATGTGCCGCACGCCATCGAATATACCGCCTCGCTGCGTATTAGAGCATATCCTCTATCCAACAACGGAAATTCCATACACATGATCGGAATTTCCGTATAACCTGTGGGCTAACGTGTCGTCTTGGTTACGCGCCAGGCAATGACCATGGCTGGCTATGGCCTTGCCGATTCATCGGCAGGTCAGCCGCTGGTGGCATCGGTCCATGACGTAAGATCGCAGACGTAGATGGGAAGCTAAGTCAAAATCAAAAGGAGAGGTCACGCGCGATGAGCCAGGACACCGACGATCACAGCGACAATCCCTATCGCCCGCGCAAATTCAAGGTGCGCGATCCGTTGCACGATGCGCAATTACTGCGCGATATGGCGATCATCAATGCGCAGCAGTGCGCCCGGCTGGGCCCACTGCCACCTGGCGGATTGCCGGTGCAACCCAAGCGCAAACCCGCGCCTTGGCCGTGCTTGCCTGCCGCCGCATCTGCGCCCATCCCCCCGAGGACGACCCGATGAAACTACACTACCTGGCCGCCACCGCCATCATGCCGCTGGCCTTGACCACTGCTGGGTGCTCCAAAGGCATCGATGTCGGCAATGAAGGCGCCACCGGGCACCTCAATCCACATCCAGTTAAACGCTACGAAGTGATTGCTACTTCACATGCACCCGGGCCGTGGGATTCGATCAAGGCGTATATCGAATACGACGTCATCAATGAAAAATGCGTGCCGATGATGTCGTTCGTTGGTGTGCGGAAAGTGCCTGGTACCGAGTTCGATGTTCCCATGACACAGGTGGACGATCACACATGGAAGGGATATTTCTACCGCGACCCCTTGCTAGATGAGGATTATTTCAAGCTTGGCGTGTGCCATTGGGATGTCACCAGCGTGGGCGTTAGTGCGACTGGTCAAGGAGTAGGTTTCAACTGGAGCGGCATGTTGAACCAGCTGTTGCGAGAAAGTCAGGAGACGACCTATTTCAAGAAGAGTGCATACGGCGATCAGTCTCTTGTTCAATATGACGCTCAGGAGCTAACGGAAGAAGACAATGAGGTGATTCAATATCCAAAGACTCATTTCTCAGTCACTATCGCTGTCAAGGAAGCCAGGCAATGAATGCTGCCGATCAAGCACGCGCCGACGCGGCCAATGACTCTTAAGCCCGGACAACTTCCTGGCCGAGCATCGTTTCAGCGAAGCGTCGCAACGCTGCGCGGACCACCAGAGTGCCTTCGAGCATTTCACCTGGGAGGTTGCTCACGAACGTGCCGAACGGTGGTGACTCTGGCGACTCCAGAGAATGTGCAAGCGCTCAAAGACGCGCATTACCTCGACGTCAGCCACGGCGCATCGTCACCCAATCCCCGCTGCCGGCCAAGCTTATGAGACCGTCACCCATCCAGGGCAGTGGTTCGGTCAGAGCGCGCCAGCCGCATCCACGCCACATCCTGCCGTGGACAAGCAACAGGCGCAGCAACACCAAGTGCCGCATTTGGTGCAGCCCCCACGCATGTACATGCACAACCTCCACAGCACACGCTCACCGAGCTCATAGGCAGGTCATGCAGTGGCGGCATCAGCCCCATGCAGTAAGATCGCAGGCGCAGTGGGGAGGCTTGCTCAAAATCAAAAGGAGAGGTCACGCGCGATGAGCCAGGAAACCGACGATCACAGCGACAACCCCTATCGCCCGCGCAAACTCAACGTGCGCGATCCGTTGCACGATCTGCAGCTCCTGCGCGATATTGCCGGCCAAGCTTATGAGACCGTCACCCATCCAGGGCAGTGGTTCGGTCAGAGCGCGCCAGCCGCATCCACGCCACATCCTGCCGTGGACAAGCAACAGGCGCAGCAACACCAAGTGCCGCATTTGGTGCAGCCCCCACGCATGTACATGCACAACCTCCACAGCACACGCTCACCGAGCTCATAGGCAGGTCATGCAGTGGCGGCATCAGCCCCATGCAGTAAGATCGCAGGCGCAGTGGGGAGGCTTGCTCAAAATCAAAAGGAGAGGTCACGCGCGATGAGCCAGGAAACCGACGATCACAGCGACAACCCCTATCGCCCGCGCAAACTCAACGTGCGCGATCCGTTGCACGATCTGCAGCTCCTGCGCGATATGGCGATCATCAATGCGCGGGTGCGCGCCGAGCTTGGGCCACTGCCACCTGGCGGATTGCCGGTGCAACCCAAGCGCAAACCCGCGTGGCCACCGCACCTGCCTGCCTGACGCCGCATCCACGCCCCATTCCCCCGAGGACGACCCGATGAAACTGCAACACCTTGCCGCCACCGCCCTCATGCCGCTTCATGCCGCTGGCCGGCCCTGACCGCTGCGGGCTGCTCCAAAGGCATCGATGTCGGCAATGACGGCGCTACCGGTCACCTCAATCCGCATCCGGTCAAACGCTACGAAGTCATCGCCACCTCCCATGCGCCGGGGTCGTGGGATTCGATCAAGGCATATATCGGGTATGACGTCATCAATGCGAAATGCGTCTGACCGCTGCGGGCTGCTCCAAAGGCATCGATGTCGGCAATGACGGCGCTACCGGTCACCTCAATCCGCATCCGGTCAAACGCTACGAAGTCATCGCCACCTCCCATGCGCCGGGGTCGTGGGATTCGATCAAGGCATATATCGGGTATGACGTCATCAATGCGAAATGCGTGCCACTGATCCCGTTCATTGGACAACGACACATGCCCAATACCGGACTCGATGTTCCCATGACACAGGTGGACGATCACACGTGGAAGGGGTATTTCTACCGGGACGCCTTGCTGGACGAGGACTACTTCAAGCTTGGCGTGTGCCACTGGGATGCGACCGGTGTTGGCATTTCTGCTATAGCCAAGGGAGTTAGGTTCAATTGGGGGGGGATGTTAGTGGAACTCCTGCGAGAAAGTCAGGAGACCTACTACTTCAATAAGAGCGTGTATGGAGATACTTCTTTTGCTCCCTATGGTGCTCCAACACTTGTAGCAGACGACGATGAGGTTGTTCAGCATCCAGATGCTCATTTCTCAGTCACCATCGCTGTCAAGGAAGCCAAGCAATGAAGCCTACTGATCAAGCACGCGCCGATGCGGCCAATGATTCATATTTCAATCGTCCACAAAGCGATGTTGATAGCACAAAACGTATATATCTAGATGATGCTAAATATACCGTCTTTGGCTACACGAAGGATCCTGTAACCGGTTTCCATGCAACCGCGTATCGAAGCGTGGAAGTACGCCACTGATCCCGTTCATTGGACAACGACACATGCCCAATACCGGACTCGATGTTCCCATGACACAGGTGGACGATCACACGTGGAAGGGGTATTTCTACCGGGACGCCTTGCTGGACGAGGACTACTTCAAGCTTGGCGTGTGCCACTGGGATGCGACCGGTGTTGGCATTTCTGCTATAGCCAAGGGAGTTAGGTTCAATTGGGGGGGGATGTTAGTGGAACTCCTGCGAGAAAGTCAGGAGACCTACTACTTCAATAAGAGCGTGTATGGAGATACTTCTTTTGCTCCCTATGGTGCTCCAACACTTGTAGCAGACGACGATGAGGTTGTTCAGCATCCAGATGCTCATTTCTCAGTCACCATCGCTGTCAAGGAAGCCAAGCAATGAAGCCTACTGATCAAGCACGCGCCGATGCGGCCAATGATTCATATTTCAATCGTCCACAAAGCGATGTTGATAGCACAAAACGTATATATCTAGATGATGCTAAATATACCGTCTTTGGCTACACGAAGGATCCTGTAACCGGTTTCCATGCAACCGCGTATCGAAGCGTGGAAGTACCACACAACATCATCATCGCCTACCGTGGCACCGACCCAGGTCTATTTACCGGCGAGACCAAGGCGGAAAAAGCGCAGCATGCGCTCACCACCCTCCAGGACATCGCCGTCGATGCCACGATGGTGCGCGACGCGGTCAATCCGCAAAAAGCCGCTGCCGACGCGTTCACGGCGCAGATGCTCGCCAAAGCAGCCAAGCAGGGCATTCCCAAAGACCACGTGACCGTCACTGGCCACTCTCTCGGCGGCGCATTGGCGCAGATCGAAGCGGCGGAATTCGGCCTGGCCGGCTCCACCTACAACGCTTACGTGGCGCAGATCGAAGCGGCGGAATTCGGCCTGGCCGGCTCCACCTACAACGCTTACGGCGCGGTGAGCCTGCGTCATCACGTGCCGGAGGGCGGCACGGCGGTGACCAATTACGTCCTGGCAGGTGATCCGGTGAGTGCGGCCAGTCGGCATTACGGAACGGTGGTGACTCTGGCGACGCCAGAAAATGTGCAAGCGCTCAAAGACGCGCACTACCTCGACGTCAGCCACGGCGCATCGTCACCTAATCCGCTGCGGGCGATGCGCATGGGCGATCACAGTGGTACACACTTCACTGGCCCGCAGAGCGTGCTGTCCCCGGAGAGGCTGGCGCAGCTCAGCCTGCGTCATCACGTGCCGGAGGGCGGCACGGCGGTGACCAATTACGTCCTGGCAGGTGATCCGGTGAGTGCGGCCAGTCGGCATTACGGAACGGTGGTGACTCTGGCGACGCCAGAAAATGTGCAAGCGCTCAAAGACGCGCACTACCTCGACGTCAGCCACGGCGCATCGTCACCTAATCCGCTGCGGGCGATGCGCATGGGCGATCACAGTGGTACACACTTCACTGGCCCGCAGAGCGTGCTGTCCCCGGAGAGGCTGGCGCAGCTCCAAGCAAGCCAACTACGCGCACAACAAGGCCGCCTTTGACCATGTTCGCCAGGACATACATCAGGACCGCGAGCTACTGAACATGGCCCTGAATCCTGGCGCCATGGCCCTGAATCCTGGCGCGACTGCCGCCATGGCGGCGAAGGCGGAAGCACTGGCGCTGCAGAGGCGTGCCGAACATGCCTACGCGGCCAATGGTCCCACCCACTGTCGAACGCGTCATCAGAACGCGTCATCAATGTGGCCGAACATGCTGCCGGCCAAGCTTACGAGACCGTCACCCATCCAGGGCAGTGGTTCGGTCAGAGCGCGCCAGCCGCATCCACGCCACATCCCGCCGTGGACAGGCAACAGGCGCAGCAACACCAAGCCCCGCATTTGGTGCAGCCCCCCGCGCATGTACATGCACCACCTCCACAGCACAGCACTGCTGCCCCGCAAAAACCGGCCAGCGTGGACATGCAGGAACAGGCGCGGATCGCGCAATTGCAGCAGCAGGAACAGCAAGCGCAGGCAGCGCGCGAGCAGCAACATCAGCTTGCGCAGCAACACGCGCAGTTGCACCGCCAAGCCATGGATGCGCAGCAACGCGAACACGACCAGCGCCACAGCCAAGACACCCGTTCGCATCAACACGAACAAACCGGCCAGCGTGGACATGCAGGAACAGGCGCGGATCGCGCAATTGCAGCAGCAGGAACAGCAAGCGCAGGCAGCGCGCGAGCAGCAACATCAGCTTGCGCAGCAACACGCGCAGTTGCACCGCCAAGCCATGGATGCGCAGCAACGCGAACACGACCAGCGCCACAGCCAAGACACCCGTTCGCATCAACACGAACAGCACCAAGCCGCCGAGCGAGCCGATGTTGCACACCCCGCCAGTGGCGCACGCACCACAGCTCCCGCTGATGACGGCACATCCCCTGGAGCCTGGCGACCGCAGCGTCGCCGTGCAGTCCTTGCAACAACACTTGCAGACCATCGGCGCCACCGACCGCGATGGCAACGCCATCCAGGACGACAAGCACTACGGCCCCCGCACCCAACAGGCGGTGGAAAACTTCCAGCGTTGGGCTGGCCGCGAGCCAACCGGCATCGCCGACCCAGGCACGCTCGAAGCACTGCAAACGCNGCCGAGCGCCCGAACCCGCCTCGCCCCGACCTCGCCACTGCGCAGCAGCAGGCAGCATCAAAAGCGCTGGAACCCTACAGCAGCCCCAATTAAAGCGCTGGAACCCTACAGCAGCCCCAATTCCCCCCCCGCTGCACGCGCTCTACGCACAGACCAAGGCCACCCTGGAGGAAAAGGGCATTCCGATGTCCGAGGAACGCCTGCATCAGGTCGTCGGCAAGATGGCGATCTACGATATGACACCAGCAGGGAAAAACGATTTCGTGGTCAAGGGCGATATTTTCGAGGGCTGCGATATCGATGTCTGCTATAAGCACTTCACGCTGGACCTGCGCGAGCCAGCCCCATCGGTGCAGTCCACGCTGCAGCAGGTGCAGAACCAGCAGCAGGTACAGGAAGCAGAAGAGTTGACGGCCATGCGGCAGCAGCCAAAATACGAGCATTCGTATGGCCGATAGCCAGACCGATGGCATGAGCGCCACCGCACGCGATACACGCAAACGTGGAATTGTTCGATAAGCCAAAGACGGCCGAATGGCAGGAGCACGAGCAGGCACGGATCGTGCAATTGCAGTAGGAACAGCAAGCGCAGGTAGCGCACGAGCAGCAGCATTACCTCACGCAAGCAACACCACCAGTTCACCACCATGCCAAGGGCGCGCGGCAATGCGAGCAGGAGCAGTGCGATAGCCAGGGCACCGTTTCCACACCCGCAGCACCAGCGCCAAGCCGAGTACCTGCGCGAAAACTACTCCCGCAGTCCATGCCAGGGCCACAGGTGCGTACCGGATTGAACAACCCGATTGGTCTTGCTCCGCAGACCGTCACCTCCTCCATCGAAATGGCGCTTGTATCGCTGAACATTCTCAGCAGCCCGATGCTGTGGGCGCGTCGATCACTCGTAGGTAGGCGTGGTGGATGACCGCGGAGGTCGTCGCGCGTTTTGTCAGCACCAGCCGTGCGCACAAAAACGCGATTCAGTGGTGGCACCCGGTCGCGGCGTCGTGTCTGGCTGCGGCCGGGCGATGTCGCGACGCGACTGCTATTGTTCGGTGGCGTCCTGTGCGGTCCTGCTACGGCGCACGCGGCGTGTGGCCGATGTGCTGCGGCCCGCACCGCTGTTGCTATTGCTGCGCTTGCTGGTCTCGATGCGCTGTGCCTTGCCCTCGATGGGCGCGGTTTTGTCGCGCTGGCGCTTGCGATAGAGGGCGTAACCGATCAGGCCCACGCCCACCGCTGCCGCCGCAATCGCTAATGCCGGATTGCGGCGCACTGCATTGCGTGCTGCCTTGCCGCCGGTCTTCACCGCGCCCAGTGCCGCGCCTGTCTTGATTGCGCCGATGGTCATACCCGAGTGCAACCACTTGTTCGCCTGCGGGCCGAGATGCTTGAGACTATCTCCGGCATGGCTGGCCAGGTCCAGAGCGCGGTCGGTGATGATGGTCAGCTTGCTCATGGGCGTTCCTACGTGCAGGAAGGAAGAGAGCTAGTCTCCCTCGCATAGCGTATACAGCACGTTAGCGCTGTAACCCCGATGCGGCTGCGCGCTGAAGATCGTTGCGCGCAAGCAACATGCGCTAGAAGCGGCGCAGGACGTGTCGTGCGTTGCTGTCGGGCGGGTGCGCCCAGCGACGCCTTGGTTTTGTCAGCGACGCTAGGTGCCGCGCGGTTTGGCGCGGTGGCTGGCGGTGGCGGTCCAGGGGTCATCGGGCCACGGATGGCGTGGATAGCGGCCCTTCATTTCTTTCTTCACTTCCGGGTAGGTGTTGGACCAGAAGTTGCGCAAGTCCTGGGTGACTTGCAGTGGACGTCCACCGGGCGAGAGCAGGTGCAGCACCAGTGGCACGCGGCCATCGGCGATGCGGGGGGTGTCGGTCAGTCCGAACAGTTCCTGCAGTTTGACCGCCAGTACCGGCGGTTGTGGTTGGCCGGCGTGGTCCAGCGCGTAGTCGATGCGCCGCTCCATGCCCGATGGCACCGCGATGCGCACGGGGGCGTGGCGGTCGATGGCTTGGCGTCGGTCCCACGGCAACCGTGTTTTCAATGCCTCGGCGAGTGCGTCCTCGCCGAGTGCGTCGAGCCGGGTCTTGCCGACGAAGGCCGGACGCAGCCAGTCCTCCAGGCTGTCCAGCAGCGCTGTATCGCGCAGATCCGGCAGGTCCAGTTCCGGCATCCATGTCCGCAGTCCGATCACGCGCGCACGCCATTGCCGCACGTCCTCGCTCCACGGCAATGCTTGCAGGCCCAGCTCGCGCACTGCTTCGGTCAGTGCGGTCGCCGCATGCGCCGGGTCGACGCGACCGGCAGGGCGGCTGTCGAGCACGATGCGGTCGAAGCGGCTTTCGCGCAGCGCGCTCAGCGCACGCCGTTCGGCATCCCAGCGCACCACGTCCTGTTGCACGAAGCGCTGCGGAAATTGCGCACGTAGGGCGTTCTCGTCCACTGGCGCGGCGCGCAGCAGCAAGGCGTCCTTGGCCTCGTGGCGCAGTTCGGTGGCGACCAGCCAGGGTTCGCCGCGCAGGTCGCTGTGTTCGAACAAGCGCGCGCTGCGCCCGTTGGCCAGCAGGTAGCGCAACGGATCATGCGGGTGACGCACGCCGATACGGTCGGGGAAGGCATGGGCGAGCAGGTCGCCGAGCACGTGCGCGTCCACGCTCTCCGGCGCAACGGCACTGTTACGTAAACGTCGCCGCCATTGCGCGGCGGCGGCATCGATTGCGGCCAGACCACCACGGTGGGCATCGTGCGGCACGCGTCCGCGACGGAATGCGGCCAGCGCGCGCCAACGCGCGGCCAGCGCATCGCCACTCTGGCGTAGCGGGTCGCGTGCCTCGATCAGTGCGGCTAGATCGCAGGCCAACGCTTGCGTGCGCGCATCCGTGTCGGCCAACAGCATCGCCGCCAGCCGTGGATGCGTGCCGAGTGCCAGCATGCGTCGGCCATTGGCGGTGATGAGCTGGTTTGCGTCGAGCGCGCCGAGCCGTTGCAGTAATTCGCGTGCGGCAGCGGCGAGTGCGCCGGTTGGCGGTGGATCGACGAAGCGCAGGCCGTCGCTGCCCCAGGCGGCCAGTTCCAGCGCCAGGCCGGCCAGTTCCACTTGCAGGATTTCCGCGCGCCGTTGTGCCTCCAGGCGCTGCGATTGCGGCCACAGCCGATACGCCCAGCCACTGGCAACGCGACCGGCGCGGCCAGCACGTTGGTCGGCGGAAGCCTGCGCGATCGTGGTCACGTCCAGGCGCGAGAAACCGCTGTTGGGATCGTAATGCGGTTCGCGCGCCAGCCCCGCGTCGATCACCACGCGCACGCCGGGCAGGGTGACCGAGGATTCGGCCACGTTGGTCGCCAGTACCACGCGTCGCCGGCCATGCGGATCGGCTTGCAGAACCTTGCTCTGCTGCTCCACCGGCAACTCACCGTGCAGGGGTAGTACGTCCACGCTGTTCGCTGCTCCCGCGTGGAGCGCAGGGTGCGCGGTGTCGTGTGCTGACGGGGAAGCGCCCGGATGCGTCGCGATGGCGTCCGCGGTGTTGCCCGTTGCAATCCCACCCGCTTCCAGCGCCGCGTGTACCCGCGCGATCTCGCGTTGCCCTGGCAGGAATACCAGCACATCGCCGGGATGCTGCTGCAGTGCGTGGTCGATGGCGCGGCGCGTTTGTGCTTCCAGCGATTCCTCGCGCCGTGCCGGGAAATGCGCGATCTCCACCGGGAAACTGCGCCCGGCGCTGGACAGTCGCGGCGCGTCGAGGAACTGCGCTAGGCGTTCGCCGTCCAGTGTCGCCGACATCACCACGATGCGCAGGTCCTCGCGCACTTGCGCCTGCACGTCCAGCGCCAGCGCCAGACCCAGGTCCGCGGCCAGGTGGCGTTCGTGGAATTCGTCGAACAGCAGCGCGCCGATGCCTTCGATCAGCGGATCGTCCTGCAGCATGCGGGTCAGGATGCCTTCGGTGACGACCTCGATGCGGGTGCGTGCGGAGACCTTGTTCTCGAAGCGGATGCGGTAGCCCACGGTCTCGCCGGGGGCCTCGCCGCGCTGTCGGGCCATGAATGTGGCGGCGCTGCGCGCGGCGACCCGGCGCGGTTCCAGCATCACGATGCGACGGCCCTGCAGCCATGGCGCATCCAGCAAGGCCGGTGGCACCTGGGTGGTCTTGCCGGCGCCGGGCGGGGCCTCCAGCACCAGGCGCGGGTGGGCGGCGAGGCTGTCGCGGATCTGCGGCAGGAGTGGATCGATCGGAAACACGGTGGACGTCATCGGCCAAGGATACGGGGCGGGCGCGTCGCTGTAGAGCGGCAGTGCCGGCCTGGCCCTTACAATCGTTCGCTTTCCTGCTTGCTCTTCCGCGTATCCGCATGACCTTGATCGATATCGGCGCCAATCTTACTCATGACTCCTTCGATCGCGACCGCGACGCGGTGCTGCAGCGTGCCCGCGCCGCTGGTGTCGCGCAGATGGTGGTCACTGGCGCCAGCCGCGAACACTCGCCGCTGGCCTTGCAACTCGCGCAGCAGCATCCCGGCCTGCTCTACGCCACTGCCGGCGTGCACCCGCACCACGCGCTGGAATACACCGCCGAGTGCGATGCCGAGCTACGCGCGCTGCATACCCATGCCGAGGTAGTGGCGGTGGGCGAATGCGGCTTGGATTATTTCCGCGATTTTGCTCCACGCCCGGCGCAGCACCGCGCCTTCGAGCGGCAACTGCAACTGGCCGCCGACATCGGCAAGCCGCTGTTCCTGCATCAACGCGATGCGCATGCCGATTTCCTGGCGTTGATGCGGCAGTTCGATGGCAGGCTCGGTCCGGCGGTGGTGCACTGCTTCACCGGCACGCGCGAGGAATTGTTCGATTATCTTGACCGCGATTGGTACATCGGTATCACCGGCTGGCTGTGCGACGAGCGCCGTGGCGCGCACTTGCGCGAATTGGTCAGGCACATTCCCGCTGCACGGTTGATGATCGAAACCGATGCGCCTTACCTGCTGCCGCGCACGCTCAAGCCGACACCGAAAGACCGACGCAACGAGCCGGCGTTCCTGGCACATATCGTTGAGGAGTTGGCCCGCGACCGTGGCGAGGACGTGGCGACCACCGCGATGACCAGTACCGCAGCGGCGCGGGCGTTTTTCCGTTTGCCTGGCGTGGCGTGAGTCGCCCTCTGGGGCACAACGGGATTTCCAATTCCCGCTGTTGTGCAGGCTGGCAGTTGTAGGAGCGGCGGGTATCTAGGATGGTTGCATGCGCCGTGCTGACGCTCGGATGCGATTGGCTGGCAACGCCAGTGCAACGCAGCGTCTAGGGTGCAGATAGGGTGGCCTGATACGCCTGTAGATGGCAGTAAGCGGCCATCAGCAGTGGCGCAGCGTGACCGGCGTTGCGAGCACGCGCCAACATATCGCCGACGATGTGCTGTGCTTCCACTTGGTGTCCTGCTTCCAGATCGCGCAGCATCGAGGCTTTCATCGGCGAGCCGGGCCGGGTCAACAAGTGCAGTGCGTTGGCCTGCGCCGCGTCGGGGATCGGCTCGCCGGCGGTGTCGGCGACGGCCACGCACTCGGCGTACAGCCCGCATAGCAGTGCCACGCCGTCATCGCTGGCGACGATCCCCCCGATCGGTGCGCGCATCAGGCAGGTCGCTGCGGCGAGCGCGGTCAGGAACGTGTACTTGATCCATTGTTCCTGTGCGATCCGTGGTGTGGCCAGGTGATCCAGTCCGGCCTGCGTGCAGGCGGCGGCGAAGGCGCGCACACGCGGGCTGTCACTGCCGCGTCCATCGCGCTCGCCGAAGGTGAGCGATGCTGGTTTGGCCAGATGCTGTACCGTGCCATCGCGGTCGAGCACGGCATTGATGAAGCACAGTCCACCCAGCACATGTTCGGCGCCGAAGCGGGCGTCCAGCAGTGGGTAGTGGCGCAGGCCATTGAGGATCGGCAGCACGCAGGTATCCGGGTGCAGCGCTGGCGCGACTGCCTCCAGTGCGCTGTCCAAGTCGTAGGCCTTGCAACTGAGCAACAGCAGATCGAACGGCCGCGCATCGGCAACCGACACCAACGTGTCGGCGGTGAGTGTGGTCACCGCGATCGTTGCGTCGCCATGCGGACTGCGGATGCGCAAACCGTTGCCGCGCAATTGCGCCGCACGCGCTGGCCGCACCAAGAAGCTGACATCGACGCCCGCTTGTGCGAGGCGTCCACCAAAGTAACCGCCGGTCGCGCCGGCGCCGAGGATCAGGATGCGCATGCGGTCTTGTTCGCCACTGTCAGCTGCGCAACCCGACCCCGCGTCGTAGCAGCCACAGCGCCAGTGCCGCCAGTGCCGCGACGAAGCCCAGCATCAGCGTATAGGCCACCCACAGTGGTACGTCGCTGGTGCCAAGCAGGCCATAGCGGAAGGCGTTGACCATGTAGAAGATCGGGTTGGCGTGGGTGGCGGCCTCGGCCCAGCCCGGCAGCAGCTTGGTCGAGTAGAACACGCCGCCAAGGTAGGTCATGGGAGTCAGGATGAAGGTCGGGACGATCGCCACGTCGTCGAACTTCTTCGCGTACACCGCGTTGATGAAGCCAGCCAGGGAGAAGATGATCGCGCCGAGCAGGAATGTGCTCAATGTCACCAGCGGATGCGGAATGTGTAGCTGCGTGAAGCACATGGCGATGATCAGCACGATGACCCCGACCATCAGCCCGCGCAGGACCGCACCAGCGACGTAGCCCCACAAGATCACCCAGTTGGGCATCGGGCTGACCAGTAGTTCCTCGACATGGCGACCGAACTTGGCGCCGAAGAACGAGGAACTGATATTGCCGTAACTGTTCTGGATCACGCTCATCATCACCAGGCCGGGCACGATGAACTGCATGTAGCTGTAGCCGCCCATCTCGCCGATGCGTGAACCGATCAAACCACCGAAGATCATGAAGTACAGGGTCATGGTGATCGCCGGTGGCACCAGGGTCTGGCCCCAGATGCGCAGAATGCGCTTGACCTCGCGGCGCACGATGGTCAGCAGGGCGACCCAGTTGCGTTGCGCGGGGGTGGGATCGGAGAAGTGTTGCGGGGATGTGGGAGGCGTGGTCATGGTCGTCGCCGTGTGGTCAGGAGGAGGCGGGCGGTTGCGGCGCGGCGGTATTGCCCGATCCGGTGTTGCGGTGTTCGCCGGTGAGGCGGACGAACAGTTCTTCCAGACGGTTGCTCTTGGTGCGCATGGATCGCACGCGGATGCCAGCATCGTCGAGTGTGGCGAACACCCGGTTGAGGTCCATCGCGCGTGGCATGTCCAGGTCCAGGGTGTGCGCGTCCTGCGCCAACAGGGTGGTGCCTTCGATGCTCGGCAACTGCATCGGCAATTGGCCATCGATGTCCAGCAGGAAACCTTCCACGTCCAGTTTGGCCAGCAATGCGCGCATCGGGCCTTGTTCGACGATGTGGCCGCGGTCGATGATCGCCAGATTGCGGCACAGATTTTCCGCTTCTTCCAGGTAATGCGTGGTCAGGATGATGGTGGTGCCCGCCGCGTTGATCTCACGTAAAACACGCCACATGTCGCGGCGGATTTCGATGTCCACGCCAGCGGTGGGTTCATCGAGGATCAGCAGGCGTGGTCGGGTCATCATCGCGCGGGCGATCATCAGGCGCCGCTTCATGCCCCCGGACAGCGTGCGGCTCATCACCTGCGCTTTTTCCCAAAGGTACGCGCGGCGCAGTTCCGTCTCGGCCAGTTGTTCGGCCTCGGCGCGCGGCATGCCGTAGAAACCGGCGTAGTTGACCAGGATGTCGAATGGTTTTTCGAACAGGTTGAAGTTGATTTCCTGCGGCACCAGGCCGATCAGGCGCATGGCGGCGCTGCGCTGGGTACTCAGGTCGGTGCCGAACACCTCGACCTGACCGGCGCTGAGGTTGACCAGCGAGCTGATGATGCCGATCAGGGTGGATTTGCCGGCGCCGTTGGGGCCAAGCAGGGCGAAAAAGTCGCCGGGCATCACGTCCAGCGACACGCCGCGCAATGCTTGCACGCCGTTGTCGTAGGTCTTGCGCAGGTCGCGTACCCGCAGTGCGGGCGTGGGGGAATGCGAGGGCAGAGGGGATGCGGGAGTCAAAGTAGGCCTTCGCGCCGCGTCGACGGCGCTGGAGAAGTGCAGCGGCTATTATAGAAGACCGCGTGGCGTCGCCCACGGCCATAGACTGTTGCAACGACGTGCCTGCCCAATTCCCGCTGAAGTTGGTCGATCGCCGCATGCTGGCGCCATCCGTCGGCCATTACCGTTTCGTTCGCGACGACGGAGAGCCGTTGCCGTTCCTGCCTGGCCAATTTGTGCAGGTGCATTTTCAGTATGCCGACGGCACCGCCACCAAGCGCAGCTATTCTCTGGCCACTCGCCACGACCCGGCGCAGGCCGCCGATGCGACGGTGGAGATCGCGGTGAGCTTTGTCGCTGGCGGCGCGGCCACCGCCTTGTTCGAGGCGCTGGAAATCGGTGGTCAGGTGGTGGCGAGCGGCCCCTTTGGGCGTTTCTGTTTGCAGCCGGAGGAGACCAACCGCCGTTACCTGTTGATTGCCACCGGTACCGGCGTCACGCCGTATCGCTCGATGCTGCCGTTGCTGGAGAAGGCGATGGCCGAACGCGGCGTGGAGGTGGTGCTAAAAGTCGCCGGGCATCACGTCCAGCGACACGCCGCGCAATGCTTGCACGCCGTTGTCGTAGGTCTTGCGCAGGTCGCGTACCCGCAGTGCGGGCGTGGGGGAATGCGAGGGCAGAGGGGATGCGGGAGTCAAAGTAGGCCTTCGCGCCGCGTCGACGGCGCTGGAGAAGTGCAGCGGCTATTATAGAAGACCGCGTGGCGTCGCCCACGGCCATAGACTGTTGCAACGACGTGCCTGCCCAATTCCCGCTGAAGTTGGTCGATCGCCGCATGCTGGCGCCATCCGTCGGCCATTACCGTTTCGTTCGCGACGACGGAGAGCCGTTGCCGTTCCTGCCTGGCCAATTTGTGCAGGTGCATTTTCAGTATGCCGACGGCACCGCCACCAAGCGCAGCTATTCTCTGGCCACTCGCCACGACCCGGCGCAGGCCGCCGATGCGACGGTGGAGATCGCGGTGAGCTTTGTCGCTGGCGGCGCGGCCACCGCCTTGTTCGAGGCGCTGGAAATCGGTGGTCAGGTGGTGGCGAGCGGCCCCTTTGGGCGTTTCTGTTTGCAGCCGGAGGAGACCAACCGCCGTTACCTGTTGATTGCCACCGGTACCGGCGTCACGCCGTATCGCTCGATGCTGCCGTTGCTGGAGAAGGCGATGGCCGAACGCGGCGTGGAGGTGGTGCTGCTGCTGGGCGCACGGACACCGGACGAATTGCTGTATGGCGATGAGTTCCGTGCCTTTGCCGACGCGCATCCGCGTTTCCGCTTCGTGCCGTGTTTTTCGCGCGAATTGCCGCAAGCGCCGCATGCCGATGTACGCCATGGGTATGTACAGCAATGGTTGTCGGAATTTGCACCGCAGGCCGAGGGCGATATTGCGTATCTATGCGGCAACCCGAACATGGTCGATGCCTGCTTCGAGGCGTTGAAAGACGCTGGCCTGCCGGTGCAGCACATTCGCCGCGAGAAGTACGTCAGCAGTAATTGAGTATGTCGCCGCCGCATGGCGGCCCACCGTCGTCGCTGTTCCGTCCCGCTGGCCATTGCGCAGCAACGAGGTCATGCTCCAGGATGGCACCCCGCGCGGCATGACCTCAAGGATGCGACCCATGCGATACCGTTCCACGCCGTTGGCGATCATGGCGGCCACCCTTTTGCTGGCCGCTTGCCAGGCCAATCCGGCGCCGGCGCCGGCACCGCAGACGCCGGGACGCAGCTACGGCGTGCTGCGCTTCCATCCTTGCACATTGACCAGTCCGCTTGCGGCCAACAACGTCGAAGCGCAGTGCACGCGCATGCCGGTGGCGGAGAATCCGGCCGCACCGAACGGGCGCAAGATCGCGCTCAACATCGCCTGGTTGCCGGTGACCGGGCAGGGCAGCAGCGACCCGGACCCGGTGTTCTTCCTGGCCGGCGGCCCGGGTCAGGCTGCCACTCAGGTTGCCAGCATTGTCGATCTGGCATTGCACGAAACGCGTAAGCGCCGCGATGTGTTCCTGATCGATCAGCGCGGCACCGGGCAGTCCAATCCGTTGACCTGCCTCGGCGCGGACGGTAAGACCTTGCCGCCGGCCGACTCGGTGCGCGCGCCCAGCCCTGCAGAAGTACTCGATGACGCCAGGCGTTGCGCGCAATCGCTCAAGGGGCGCGCCGACCCGCGTCACTACACCACCACTCAGGCGATTGCCGATCTGGATGCGGTGCGCGCAGCGCTGGGCGTGGACAAGATCAATCTCATCGGGGGCTCCTACGGCACCCGTGTCGCTCAGCAGTACGCGCGTGGCTATGCGGCGCACGTGCGCAGCGTGGTACTCGATGGCGTGGTGCCGAACGATCTGGTGGTCGGCGGCGAATTCGCCACGACCTTCGAAGATGCGATCACCCTGCAGGCGCAGCAGTGCAAGGCCACGCCGGCGTGCGCCAAACGCTTCCCGGTCGATACGCGCATGCAGTTGCGCACGGTGGTGGAGCGGCTGCGGCAGACGCCGGTGGCGGTGGATTATCGCGACCCGGCCAGTGGTCAGAGTACGCACGATCAGGTCACTGCCGATACCGTCACCAGCCTGGCGTTTTCCTTTTCCTATGCGCCGCAAACCTCCGCGTTGCTGCCGCTGACCCTGGACGAGGCCGCCCATGGTCGCTATGCGCCGTTGATGTCCCTGGCACGGATGATGGACTTGCAGATGCAGGATCAAATGAACCGTGGCATGCAGTGGTCGGTGATCTGCGCCGAAGACGCCGACCGTTACCGCGCACCGGCACGGCACGACACCCTGCTCGGGCCGGAGGTGGCGCGGATGTTTTTCGCCGCCTGCCCGGCCTGGCCGACGGGCACCCGCCCCGCCGATTTCACCGCGCCGTTGAACTCCGACCTGCCGGTGTTGCTGACCTCGGGCGAGCTGGATCCGGTGACCCCGCCGCGCTATGCCGAGCGCGTGCTGCGCGATCTGCCCAACGGCCGCCATCTGCTGCTGCGCGGACAGGGGCACGGCACCATGACCCTGGGGTGCATGCCCAAGTTATTGGGTCGGTTCTTCGAAACCGCCGATGCCAAGCACCTCGAGGCCAGTTGCCTGGATGCGATGCGTGGCGTGCCTGCCTTCACTTCATTCAATGGATGGGAACCATGAGCTGGGCATCGTTAGACCGGGAGAGCTGTGCATGATTCTTGTCGACAACGTGCATAAGGCATTCAAGACCAAGGCCGGTCGCGTGCAGGCGGTGCGGGGGGTCAGCTTCGAGGCCGCAGATGGCCAGATCACCGGCTTGCTCGGTCCCAACGGCGCCGGCAAGACCACCACTTTGCGCATGCTCTATACGCTGATGGCCCCCGACCAGGGCCAGGTGCGCGTGGATGGCATCGACGTCGCCGAAGATCCGTTGGCGGTGCGGCGTGCGCTGGGCGTGCTGCCAGACGCGCGCGGTGTGTACAAGCGTTTGACCGCGCGCGAGAACATCGCCTACTTCGGCGAACTGCATGGTTTGTCGGCGGCGCGGATTGCCGAGCGCACCCGGTTGTTGTCGGCGGCGCTGGACATGGACGATATCCTCGACCGGCAGACCGAAGGCTTCAGCCAGGGCCAGCGCACCAAGACCGCGATTGCGCGCGCGCTGGTCCACGATCCGCGCAATGTGATCCTCGACGAACCCACCAACGGCCTGGACGTCATGACGACCCGTGCGCTGCGCGGTTTCCTGCGCGGACTGCGCGCGCAAGGACGCTGCGTGATCTTTTCCAGCCACATCATGCAGGAGGTGGCGGCGCTGTGCGATCGCATCGTCATCGTCGCCAACGGCACGGTGGTGGCCGCGGGCACCGCTGAGGAGCTGCGTGCGCTGACCGGCGAAGACAATCTGGAAGACGCCTTCGTCAAGGCGATCGGCGGCGACGAAGGATTGCACGCATGAGCCTGCTCCACACCGTATTCACCGTGATGCGCAAGGAACTGCGCGACCTCTCGCGCGATCGCCGCACTCTGGCGCTGGCGTTGTTGGTCGGCCCGCTGCTCTATCCGGCGCTGATTCTAGGAATGGGGGCGTTGGCCGAGAGCCGGGTCCGCACCCAGATCGACAAACCGCTGGACATTCCGGTCATCGGCCGTGAGCGCGCGCCGAATTTGGTGGCGTTCCTCGCCATGCAGGGATTGCATGCGGTCGCACCCCCGAAGGACCTGAGCGCAGCGATCCGCAGTCAAACCGTGGATCTGGCGTTGAAGATCGACGAGGACTACCCGAACGCCTGGCACCAGGGACACCCGGCGCTGGTGGAGATCATCAAGGACAGCACCCGCCGCGATGCCGATATCCCGACCACCCGGGTGCAGGCGGCGCTTGGCATGTACAGCCAACAGGTCGGCGCGCTGCGGCTGATGGCGCGCGGGATCGATGCGCAGGTCGCGCGACCGCTGGACGTGGCTGTCCAGGATCTGGCCACGCCCGAAGCCAAGCGTGCGGCATTGCTGGCGATGCTGCTGCCAGTGCTGCTGACCATCACCTCGTTCATCGGTGGTGCTCACTTGATTCTCGACGCCACCGCTGGCGAGCGCGAGCGACAGTCGCTGGAGCCGTTGCTGGCTACGCCGGCCTCGCGCAGCGCCATCGTCAGCGGCAAGATCGCCGCCGCCTGCCTGGTCGGTTTGGTCTCGCTGCTGCTGACCCTGCTCGCGTTCAAGCTCAGCGCGCAAGTCGCCAGTGGCATCGGCCAGCAACTCAACGTCAGTGTCGTGGCGATGTTGCAGATGCTGTTCGTGCTGTTGCCGATGTTGTTCATCGGGACCTCGCTGCTGATCGTGCTGGCCGCAGCCGCCAAGAGCATGAAGGAGGCGCAGAGCCACATGACCTGGCTGATGCTGCTGCCGATGCTGCCCGGTTACGCGCTGATGGCGTATCCGCTGAAAACCATGCCATGGCAGTTCGCGGTGCCGTTTTTGGCGCAGAACCAGATGCTGCTGAAGATCATCCGCCGCGAGCCGATCGACCCGCAGATCTGGGCGGTGTATCTGATCGCCGGTTTCGGCTTGGCCGCACTGTTATGGTTGGCTGCGGTGCGCCGTTACCGCCAGGAGCAGTTGGCGATTGCCGGATAGCAACGGCTGGCGGATGCGGCCTGCCTGCTGAGGTGCTGCGTGCCCTGGACGCGGTCGTGCGCTCTCCATGCCTTGGCGTCGTTGGCGGGTGTGCTCGGCATCGATTGTCCGGGCACGACTCGATGGCGCGTCGCGTTGGCTTGGAGTGGCGAACAAAACCTCGCCAGTCGCTATCGGCTGGGGGCGGACAGTGCGCAGGAACCGCCGTGTATACGGGGCCGAGCACTGCCCGCGCAGGTCCGGCGGCGATGCCGTTTTTACTCTTAACCGCCGGGGTTGAAGGCCAGTGTGCGTCGCGTGGTGATCGGTGCGCTGACCGGCTCGAAGCGCCAGCGCTTGGTCGCGCTCAACGCCTCGTGGTCGAACACATGCCCGGGGGTGGAACGCAACACGCGCGCGTTGGTGACCGCGCCGTCGGTGCCGACGGTAATCTCCACCAACACTTCGCCGGCGATGGCCGAGCGCAGTGCTTCTGGCGGATAACGAGGTGCCGGAGTACTGATCGGACGCAACGCCTGCACGCTGGCTGTGGATGCGGCGGGTGTCGGCGCTGGAGCCGGCGTCGCGGCTCGTTGCTGCGCGGCCGGTTGCGGCGCGGCAGCCGTGGTGCTGGGCGCGAGCTGGGGTGGTGTTTCCTGGCGCGCGCTTTCGCGGCGTGCGGCCTCCTGTTGCGCGGCCATCTGTTGCGAGGCCTGTGCCTGGCTGGTTTGCGGTTGCGCCTGTTTCTGTTGCTCGCTGGCCAGTTTGGTTTTCTGTTCGGCCGCTTTCTTGGCTTTTACGGCTTCTTCCTGGCTACGCTGTGCCACGGTCTGCATGCCTTTGCTCACGCCCTGCTTGAGCCGTGGCAAGGCCGGTGCCTGGCTGTCTATCTTCTCGATCAAACCGATGAGGCGCTGGGCTTCCGGGAAATCCTCGCGGTTGATGCTCTGTTCGGCGGCGATCAAGGTGTACGGCATGAGATCGGTCAGCGCGCTCTTCACCCCGGCATCGTCCGGCTGCTTGTCGCGGAGTGCCAAGTAGTATTCGACGGCATTGTTGCCGGCTGGCGTATACATGCGGTTCTGGCGTAGCGCCTCGCTGGCCGAAGCGCGCAATTGCTCGGTGTCCATCGATTGCACGTTGCCCGGGACCGCGGGCGTCGTCGGCACACTTGCTGCGGCGGTGGCCGGTGTGGCGTCGGGTGCGGCCTTTTCTTGTTCGGAACACGCAGCTAGCGTGGCCAGCAGCAGGGTCGCGACGATCTGGCGCGTCCTGGCGAATGTAGTGTCGTGCGGCATGCTTTTCTCTGATCCCCGGTGATGACGATGTCGCGATGCGGATGGTGTTGCTGGCGTATTTGCGACGGCATCCCCGTTCCCCTTGCCGTCACTTTTCTTGTTCGGAACACGCAGCTAGCGTGGCCAGCAGCAGGGTCGCGACGATCTGGCGCGTCCTGGCGAATGTAGTGTCGTGCGGCATGCTTTTCTCTGATCCCCGGTGATGACGATGTCGCGATGCGGATGGTGTTGCTGGCGTATTTGCGACGGCATCCCCGTTCCCCTTGCCGTCAGCGCACTGCGTGAGTCAATCTAGCATCCGTTGGTATTGCATGCGTGCCAGTCCTCGTCGGATGGAGGAAAAAGCGTGACCCTGGGCACGCTGGTCAGTGCGCTGGTTTCGCTGGCGAGGCCATCAGCCGGTCGGTCCAGGCGATGCCGATCGCTGACAGAATAAAGATGCCATGGATGATGGTCTGCCACAGAACTCCGTCGTGGGTCAGTGTCGCGCAGCTTTTCAGATCCACTGTCGCCGCGGCGCTCGCCAATTGGTCCGGTGAACACAGCGGCATACCGCCGAGCGCGCCGACGGCGATGAAGGTCTTGAGCAGGTGGATCGAGGAGATGCCGATGATCGACAGCGCGAGTTTCACTTTCAGCACGCTGGCGTTGACGTGGCTCAGCCATTCCGGCTGGTCGGGATGGCCTTCCAGGCGCAGCCGCGAGACAAAGGTTTCGTAGCCGCCGACGATCACCATCACCAGCAGGTTGGAGATCATCACCACATCAATCAGGCCAAGCACGATCAGCATGATTTGCTGCTCGCTCAGGCCCGGCGCTTCGTGGATCAGGTGCCATAGTTCTTTGCCGAATAGAAAAACGTACACGCCCTGGGCCACGATCAATCCCAGATAGAGCGGCAATTGCAGCCAGCGCGAGGCGAAGATCAGGCTGGACAGTGGAGTCAGGCGAGGGTGCGGGCGCTGGAGCGTCATGGGTCGGAATGTCGCATTGCGTCAAACAGCCAGGGTAACCGTCCTGCGCCAATGCTGCCAAGCGCAGGCGGCCGCTACACTGCCAGTTCCTCTCCAAGACAGGACTGAGCTCATGATCGATCTGTATTACTGGCCGACGCCCAACGGGCACAAGATCACCCTGTTCCTTGAGGAGGTCGGGCTCGATTACACGCTCAAGCCGGTCAACATCGGCGCTGGCGAGCAGTTCCAACCGGCGTTTCTGGCGATCTCGCCGAACAACAAGATACCGGCTATCGTCGATCACGCGCCGGCCGATGGCGGCGCGCCGCAGCACGTGTTCGAGTCCGGTGCGATCTTGCTGTATCTGGCCGAGAAGACCGGCCGTTTTCTGCCGAGCGATTCGCGTCAACGCAGCGTCGCGCTGGAATGGTTGTTCTGGCAGATGGCCGGTCTCGGCCCGATGACCGGGCAAATGGGCCATTTCAACGTCTATGCGCCGGAAAAGATCGGCTATGCGATCGAGCGCTATGGCAACGAGGTACGGCGTCTGCACGGTGTGCTCGACACGCGTCTGGCGCACAGCGCGTATCTGGCCGGCGAGGAATACGGCATCGCCGACATGGCGAGCTATCCGTGGATCGAGGTGTACAGCGGGTTGATGCCGGACTATGCCGCGTTCCCGCACCTGCAACGTTGGCACGATGCGATTGCCGCGCGTCCGGCCACGCAGCGCGCCTATGCGTTGAAGGAGCGGGTCAATCCGAACGCCGGCAAGCCGCTGAGCGAGGCCGAGCGCAAGCACTTGTTCGGCCAGCGCTGAGCCGTCGCGCTTCTCAAATGCGCTGCGCACGCGCATCATTCTCGCGCTTGCTGCTCCATCAGGAACCTTCATGCGCTCTCTGTTCGCCGCCCTTGTCCTCGTGCTTGCCATGTCTGTCGTCCCCGCACATGCCGAAAAACTGACCCTGGAGGCCATCACCGGCAGCAAGCCGTTGTCCGGGCCAACGCTGATGAAGCCCAAAGTGGCGCCGGATGGCTCGCGGGTGACCTTCCTGCGCGGCAAGGACAGCAACCGCAACCAGCTTGACCTGTGGGAGTACGACATCGCCAGCGGCCAGACCCGCCTGCTGGTCGATTCCAAGCTGGTGTTACCCGGCACCGAGACCCTGAGCGACGAAGAAAAAGCGCGGCGCGAGCGCCAGCGCATCGCGGCCTACACTGGCATCGTCGAGTATCAGTGGGCGCCGGATGCGCACGCGCTGCTGTTCCCGCTGGGCGGCGAACTGTATCTGTACGACTTGTCCAAGACCGGCAGCGCGGCGGTGCGCAAGCTGACCCATGGCGAAGGTTTCGCCACCGATCCGAAGATTTCGCCCAAGGGCGGCTACGTGAGCTTCGTGCGTGGACGCAATCTGTGGGTGATCGATCTGGCTAGCGGTCAGCAATCTGCGCTGACCCACGACGGCAGTGAGATCATCGGCAATGGTGTGGCCGAGTTCGTCGCCGACGAGGAAATGGATCGCCACACTGGCTACTGGTGGGCGCCGGATGACTCGGCGATTGCTTTCGCGCGCATCGACGAAACCGATGTGCCGGTGCAGAAGCGTCAGGAGGTCTACGCCGACCACAGCGATGTGGTGCAACAGCGCTATCCACAGGCTGGGCAGCCCAACGTCAAGATCAAGCTGGGCGTGATCGCGCCGCACGCGGACGCTCAGCCGCAGTGGGTCGACCTGGGCAAGAACCCGGATATCTACCTGGCGCGGGTGGACTGGCGCGATCCGCAACGGCTGACTTTCCAGCGCCAGTCGCGTGACCAGAAGCGACTGGAATTAATCGAAGCCACGCTGGCTAACGGCAAGCAGCGCGTATTGGTCACGGAGACCAGCAAGACCTGGGTGCCGCTCACCAACGATCTGTACTTCCTCAGGGACGGGCGCTTCATCTGGGGGTCCGAGCGCAGTGGTTATGAACACCTGTACCTGGCCTCGGCAGATGGCCGCAGCTTGCATCCCCTGACGCAGGGCGAATGGGTCGTGGACGAATTGCTCGCAGTGGACGAGAACGCAGGCAAGGTCTATTTCTCGGCCACCAAGGAGTCGCCAACCCAGACCAATATCTATGCGGTACCGCTGTCTGGTGGCGCGATCCAAAGATTGTCCCAGCCCGACGGCACCCATGCGGCCAGCTTCGCCACCAACGCCAGCGTTTACGTCGATCATTGGTCCAACACCACCACGCCGCCGCAGATCGCGCTGTTTCGCGCCAGTGGCGAAAAAATCGCCACGCTCCTGGTCAACGATCTGGCCGATCCGCAGCATCCCTATGCCAAGTACCGCGATGCGCAGCGCCCAGTCGAGTTCGGCAGCCTGACCGCCGCCGATGGCAAAACGCTGCTGCATTACCGGCTTATCAAGCCGATCAATTTCGATCCTGGCAAGCGCTATCCGGTCGTGGTTTACGTCTACGGCGGTCCGGCGACACAGACCGTGCTCGATAGTTGGCCTGGACGCGGCGATGCACTGTTTGACCAGTATCTAGCCCAGCACGGCTACGTGGTGTTCTCGCTCGACAATCGCGGCACGCCACGCCGTGGCCGCGACTTCGGTGGCGCACTGTATGCGCGTCAGGGCACGGTGGAAGTGGACGACCAACTGCGCGGGATTGCCTGGTTGAAGGCGCAGCCATGGGCGGATGCGGCGCGTATCGGTGTGTACGGCTGGTCCAACGGTGGCTATATGACGCTGATGCTGCTGGCCAAACACAGCCAGGCCTACGCGTGCGGTGTGGCGGGTGCGCCGGTCACCGATTGGGCGTTGTACGACAGCCACTACACCGAGCGCTACATGAACCTGCCGGCAGCCAATCCGGACGGCTACCGCGACGGTCGCGTGGCCGCGCACCTGGATGGCCTGACCTCGCCATTGCTGCTGATTCACGGGATGGCCGATGACAACGTGTTGTTTGCCAATTCCACTTCGCTGATGAGCGAGTTGCAAAAGCGCGGCAAGCTGTTCGAGCTGATGACCTATCCCGGTGCCAAGCACGGTCTATCCGGTACCAATGCCTTGCATCGCTACCGCACCACCGAGGCGTTTCTGGCGCGCTGTCTGAAACCTTGAGCTCACACACGCGAGGTTGTCGGCGCGGCGCGGTCGGCCAGGATCACGATGTCCACGTAACCGAGAGCGATCCCGCAGCGGATGTCGCCGTGTCGGTTGAGGCCGGCGTCTGCCAGCGAGGGCAGGGCGGATGGCATAGGCAGGCGCAACGTCCGCTTGCTGCCATCCACCTGCTGCCCTGTTTCAGTCAACCCGCGATGCCATCGGCTTCATTGCCCGGTGTGGGGTGGCGTTGCCGGTTTGCTTGCGCCTGGCGGTACCCAGATCGCCATTCCGGCGGCGTGTTTCTGTGTCGTCGGGATGCCGATGCCCAGGCCGCCGCCGACGTGTCCGCCATAGCTGCCGCCGCCGAGCGAGACGCCGCCGCCGGAGCGTTGCGAACTCACACCCATCAGCACCACGCCGTTGGCACCGAGTTTGGCCGCCTCCTGTTTGAGTCGCGCCAGCGCCGCGTCGGTCTGGCCCTGGGTCCCGAAGCCTGCCGCGCTGGAGGCTTCCAATTGGGCGATATCGACCGCGCCCGCTGGCGGGGTCGAATAAATCTGCACCAGGGCCGGGTCGATGGCTGGACGCGCCGCACCGACCATCACTTTGGAAGAACTGGCGCAGCCGGCCAGCGCGAACAGCAGGGCCAGCGGCAACAACGGACGCACGTGCATGGCATTACCTCCGTGGGCGGATCACCACGCGATCATAGGCGGGCCGAGTGAATCGCGCCGAACCCGTCGTCGTTCACTGTGATGTGTGTGTCGGCCATGCCTTGCCAGGTGTGGTCTTGAAAGGTTTGCCGCAGATGCTATGGTCGCGGTCAGTGTGCTTGTGGAGCCTGGCATGGGTGTGATCAGTCTGTTGTGGGGCATCGTGGCGTTGCTGTGGATGATCCTGGCCTTCTTGCCCTTGCTGGGCTGGGGGAATTGGTTTGTGATTCCGTTCGCGGCGGTCGGGGCGGTCATCGCGGCGGTCGGCCTGCTCTTCACCCAGGCGCCGAACCGTGGCCGCGCCAAGGCCGGCCTGTTACTCAATGGGCTGGCGATGGTGGTCGGCGTGATCCGCCTGAGCCTGGGGGGCGGGGTGATCTGATCCGTTGTGTGTGCGAGGTGCTTTGCCGTCGTGCCGCGTGCGCCATCGGCCGCAGTCACATGCCGCAGTCGATGGCGGGCCGACTCGCATGCACGCCGATGCTGGCGAGGTGTGTCTGGTAGTGCCGGGCCACTTCCGCCATGCTCCGTATCCGTTCTCCAGGAATCTGCCCGTGGCGCATCCCCACTATCGCCCTCGGCGCATGCGCCGCGATGCGTTCTCGCGTCGTCTGATGCGCGAACACACCTTGACCGTCGACGACCTGATCTGGCCGGTGTTCGTACATGAACTACCCGGTCGCGCACCGATTGCCGCCATGCCCGGGGTGGAACGGTTGTCGATCCAGGCGTTGCTGCAGGAGGCCGAACTGGCGCTGGAGCTGGGGATTCCGGTGATCGATCTGTTCCCGGTGATCGACCCGGCCAGCAAGCGTCTGGATGCGGCCGAGGCATGGAACCCCGACGGCCTGGCACAGCGCGCGGTGCGGGCGCTGAAAGCCCGCTTTCCGGAGCTTGGGGTGATGACCGACGTGGCGCTGGATCCGTACACCACCCACGGCCAGGACGGCATCATCGACGCGCGTGGCTATGTGCTCAACGACGTCACTGTCGAGGCGCTGGTCCAACAGGCGTTGTCGCATGCGCAGGCTGGCGCGGACATCGTCTCGCCCTCGGACATGATGGACGGTCGCATCGGTGCGATCCGCCGCGCGCTGGATGCCGATGCGCAGCTGCACGTGCGCATCATGGCCTATTCGGCCAAGTACGCCTCGGCTTTTTATGGCCCGTTCCGCGAGGCGGTCGGCAGCGCCGGCAACCTCGGCAAGGCCGACAAGACCACCTACCAGATGGACCCGGCCAACGGCGACGAGGCGCTGCGTGAGATCGCGCTGGACCTGGAGGAAGGCGCGGACATGGTGATGGTCAAGCCGGGCATGCCCTATCTGGATGTGGTGCGGCGGGTGAAGGACACCTTCCGGGTGCCGACCTTCGCCTATCAGGTCAGTGGCGAGTACGCGATGCTCAAGGCGGCGGCCGGCAACGGTTGGCTGGACGAGCGCGCCTGTGTGTTGGAATCGCTGATGGCGTTCAAGCGCGCCGGCGCCGACGGCGTGCTGACCTATTTCGCACCGCAGGTGGCGCGCTGGCTGCGCGAGACCCGCTGAGGTCTGGTGACGGTGTGGTGGTGTATCGAAACCGCCACACCTCGGCGATGGGGTAGCCTGCGCTGACCTGACAGCGCGCTGGTCTGGATCACGGCGCTGTGGCGGTGGATTGCGCAGTCACCGCGATCACGGCAGGGTCAATGTGATCGGATTGGCCTTCATGCTCGCACTCAGCGACGGGAACGGATCCAGCTTGGTCATGGCGATCAGGTCGTTGATCGAGACCACTTCGCACTGGATGCTGCTGTCGTTCACGCACAGGTAGGCGGCCGCGCCCACGTCCGGCACGTAGACCGCTTTCCACACCGCGTCCGGTACCTGCACGTTGTCGTTGCCGATGCCGCTGCGGGTGCCGCTGTCGAACACGGGTCCGGTCACCACGTAGATTTCGCCGCGCTGCGTGGCCAGCTGTCGTACCTGTTCTTCAATCCGCGCCCATTCGCCGGTGTTGAGCACGTGGTTCTGCGGCACCACATTGGCCATCGAGAACGTTTCCTTTTCCGAGCTTATGGTGGAGGCATCGCCCGCCGGCGTCATGTGGCCGCGGTCGTAGCCGGAATTGGTGTAGTCCGAGCTCCTGGAGCGATCCGCGACGGGGATGGCGGTTTCCTCGTGGAAGCTACCGACTCGACCGATCTGCTCGGCGCCGGCGACTTGTTGGTCGGTCAGGTGCTCGGCCGAGTACAGCGGGCCCTTGGTCACCCCGGAGGCGAACAGGACATACTCGGTGTGGCATACCTCGGTAGTGCGTGCGCTGATCGACGCGTCCACCGTCGGTGCCTGGCCGTCGGCATAGAGCGCGGGGCAACCGGTGGCGGCGTTCGCCGCATGCGCCGCGAACAGCGCCAGCAACACGGCACAACTGCGCAGGGAAACGGACATACGCAACCTCGCTTTCGTTTCATAAGAAGTGAGGGGAAGAAAGTGAACGGGATGGGTGACGCTTTGGCGACAGTTTGATGTGATCGGAAAAGTTTTCCATCACGATTGTTTGCTGACGAAATTCATAAATGAGTTGTCGAATTCGATAAGCATTCTCATTTAAAATGCCCGATCTTTCTCCGTTCCGCTTTGCGCCGTGATCAAGAGGTTGCTGTTCCAATTGCATTGGCTGCTCGGTATCAGTGCCGGGGTGGTGCTATCGGTCATGGGGCTGAGTGGGGCAACGCTCGCGTTCGAGGATGAGATCGTGCGCTTGGTCAATCCGCCGTTGGCTGCCACGGCGGCGCGGTATGCGGCCGGCGAACAGCCGCTGCCGTTGTCGGAATTGGCGCGGCGGCTGGATCTGGACGGCGCGCATCGGACCAACCGGTTACTGGTCGATCCCACCGGCACGCGCCCGTCGAACCTACGCCTGCCTGGGTACCAGGGCGGACGGATGTACTTCGATCCCTACACCGGCGCGGTCGTGGCGGCGCCGCGTCTGAGCGGCTTCTTCGCGTTCGTGGAGAACCTGCATCGACGCTTGGCCGCTGGCGAGCGCGGCAAGGCCGTCACCGGTGCTTGCGTCATCGCGTTGTGCTTTTTTTGCCTGTCCGGCCTGTACCTGCGCTGGCCGCGGCGTTGGTGGAACTGGCGCGCATGGTGGGTGGTGGAGTGGACGCGGCAGGGGCGCAGTTTTTTGTGGAGCCTGCACTCGGTGGCCGGCACCTGGTGTCTGGTGATGTATCTGATGACGGCGGCGACCGGATTGTACTGGTCCTACGATTGGTACCGACAGGGACTGGTGGCGATGCTGGGGGGCGAGCTGGCATCCAAGGAGGGCGATGATGGCGGTTCGCCGCCGGTGATCGACTATGCGCGGTTGCAGGCCGCGCTGAATACGCTGCCGGCCGCGCATCGCGCCTATCTGGACGTGCGCCTGCCCAGCCGTCGCGCGCAACCGGTGATCGCGCGTTACCTGTCACCGGATCCGGCACATAGCCGGGCCTATGACAGCGTGGAGATCGATCCGTCCAGTGGCTTGATCGAGCGCCGCCAGGACTACCGGCAGCAACCGCTGGGACGACAACTGCTGACCAGCATGTTTGCGCTGCATACCGGCAGTTTCTTCGGCCTGCCGGGCCGGTTGGCGATGCTGCTGTCGAGCCTGTGCATGACCCTGTTCTTCATCACCGGCTGGATGTTGTACCTGGACCGACGCCGCAAACAGCGTGCGTTGCGCAGCGTACGCGGTGATCTGGCAGTGCCGTCGGCAACGGGCTCCGGTGACTGGCTGGTGGGTTTCGCCAGTCAGAGCGGTTTCGCCGAACGCCTGGCCTGGGAAGCGGCGAGCCACCTGCAGGCCGCTGGTCTGGTGGTACAGGTGCGCGCGTTGGCGCAGTTGGATGCGGCGCAGTTGCGCACGCGGCAGCGCGCGTTGTTCGTGGTCAGCACGTTCGGTGACGGCCAGGCGCCGGATGCGGCGCGCGGCTTTGCCAAGCGCGTGCTGCGTCAGGTTCAGGCCCTGCCTGAGTTGCGCTATGCGGTATTGGCGCTGGGTGATCGTCACTACCCGCAGTTCTGCGGATTCGCGCGGCAACTGGAGCAATGGCTGGACGCGCAGGGTGCACAGGCACTGTTCCCGACGCTGGAGGTGGATCGCGCCGACCCGCAGGCACTGGCGCAGTGGCAGCGGCAGCTGTCCGATCTCACCGGGCGGGCGATGGCGACGCCAGCGTTACAGGCGCCGGAGCCGTTGGACTGGCGTCTGGTCGAGCGGCGCTTGCTCAATCCTGGCAGTGCCGGGGCGCCGCTGTGGTGGATCGTCCTGGCCCCGCCAGCGTCGGCGCACTGGCAGGCCGGCGACATTCTGGAAGTGCAGCCTTGCCATGCCGAGCACGCGGTGCGTGCCTGGCTCGCCGCGCAGGCGCTGGACGCGGACGCACTGGTGCAAGCCGACGGCATATCGCGACCGCTGTGGCAGGCGCTGGCCGATCGCGTGCTGTCGCCGCCGGTGGCGCCGACGCAGGCATTGCAGGATTGGTTCCAGACACTGCCGCGGTTGCCGTTACGCGAGTATTCGATTGCCTCGACTCTGGCCGATGGCGTGTTGCAGCTGGTGGTGCGGCTGCATCTGTGCGATGACGGTTGTGTCGGCCTGGGGTCGGGCTGGTTGTGTCTGCATGCGCCGGCGAATGCGCTGCTGCGGGCACGGATACGCGCCAATCCCGGTTTCCGTCGCCAGGGCGCTGTGCCGATGCTGTTGATCGGCAACGGTACCGGCATCGCCGGCTTACGCAGCTTGTTGCGCGAGGCCGAACAGGCCGGTGTGCATGGGCATTGGTTGCTGTTCGGCGAACGCAATGCGGCGCACGATGCGTTGTTCGCCGATGAACTGCAGGCATGGCAGGCCAGTGGTCATCTGCAACGTCTGGAGTTGGTGTTTTCGCGCGACCAAGCGGGCAAGCAGTATGTGCAGGATCGCTTGCGTGAGGCGGCCGGAGCGGTGCGCGACTGGATCGCGCGCGGTGCCACCGTGTATGTCTGCGGCAGTCTGGACGGCATGGCGTGTGGCGTGGAGGCCGCCTTGCACGAGATCCTGGGCGAGGACGCCCTCGACGCGCTGAGCACGGCCGGCCGCTATCGGCGCGACGTGTACTGAGCCGGCTGGCGTGGTCGTGCCGGCGTGGTGTTGCTGGTCTGAGCAACCGCTGTGCATGCAATCAGGTCAGCGATGCGCGATGCCACGCCGGCTATCGCTGCCTCGCATGCCGATGGCATGGCCAGGCGCGATGGCGTTCAGCGATTAGCCACGACGCGATCGCCGCTCAACGGGTTTCCATGCAGTCGCCGCTGCCGCTGACACGTGGGGTTTTCATCCGATACACGTCGCGTTTGCCGGCCTTCGGCGCACGCGCGCTGCCGCTCAGCAGCAGTTCGCCTGGTTTGGAGGCGTCCAGCACGGCACCAGCGGTGTGGCCATCGGCGCTGTTGAACGACAGCGCCAGGGGTTGCGGTGACGCATAGCGTCCGTCGGCGCATTGCGCGAGCAGCACCTGGCTGCCCTGGCCCTCGCGTGCGCGGGTAAACAGCAGCGCGCGGCCATCGCCCAGCCAGGCTGCATCGGTCTCGTCGTCGGCGCTGTTGACCCCGGCCAGCGCGTGCGGGTGCGCGAACGTCTGGCCGTCCAGGCGTGCGACGAACAGGTCCATGCCGCCTGCACCGCCGTGCCCTGTGCTGGCGAACAAGAGCCGCGTTCCGTCCAGCGAGAGCGTCGGTGCGCGTTCGTCGCCGCGCGAATTCACTGCCGGCCCCAGATTTTGCGGGGCACCATAGCGGCCGTCGGCCAGCACCGGCGCGCGATACAGATCGCTGCCGCCATATCCACCGGGACGCTCGGAGGCGAAATACAGCCATCGCCCGTCGGCGCTGAAAAATGGATCGGTCTCGGCGCTGGCCGAATTCACCGGTGGCGGCAGCGGCTGTGGCTCGCTCCAGCGACCGTCGCGCAGCACGGCCTGCCAGAGATCGCCGCCGCCAGGGCCGCCGGCACGGTCAGGGCTGGCCCAGACGATGTGCTGGCCATTCGCCGCGACGCTGGCGCGGGTCTCCTCGGCGACGGTGGAGACCACGCCCATGCCTTCCATGCCGAATTCGGAAAGCGCGAACGCCGACGGTGCGCAGAGTAAACTCGCCGCCAGCGCGAGCGGCAAAGCATGGGTCCGCATGTGCAATTCCGTGAAATGTCGCCTCCAGTCTAAAACAACCAACGAGCGTTCCATGTCCAACTCCCGCTTTGCCGTGTTCGGTCACCCTGTCGCCCACTCGCTGTCGCCACGTATCCACGCCGCGTTCGCCAAGCAGACCGGCATCGCCATGCAGTACGAGGCGCTCGACGCTTCTCTGGAGGGGTTCGCGTCGGCGCTGGCCGCGTTCGTCGCCGAGGGGGGAGTCGGTGCCAATGTGACCGTGCCGCTGAAGGAAGCCGCGTTCGCGATCAGCGCCGTTCGCAGCGAGCGCGCGCAACGCGCCGGTGCGGTCAACACGCTCAGTTACCGTGACGGGCAATGGCACGGCGACAACACCGATGGCGCCGGCCTGGTCCGCGACCTGACCGGGCGGCACGGCCTGGACCTGCGTGGCCGCCGTGCCCTGTTGATCGGCGCCGGCGGTGCCGCGCGCGGCGTGGCGCCGGCGCTGCTGGAGGCCGGGGTGCAGCGATTGGTGGTGGTCAACCGCTCGCCAGAACGCGCCGACGCCCTGATCGATGCGCTGGGCGAACCGGCCCGCGCGACCTCGCGCTATTGGGACGACCTGCGCGAGCTGGGCGATTTCGAATTGATCCTCAATGCCACCACCATCGGTCGCGATCCGACGGTGGGATTCACCCTGCCGTTGTCGTTGGTCAACAGCATGACCCTGGCGGTGGACTTGAACTACGGCGAAGTCGCCATTCCGTTTCTGGCCTGGGCGCGCGCGGCACAGTGCCGCGATACCGTGGATGGCCTGGGCATGTTGGTGGAACAGGCGGCGGAGAGTTTCGCGGGTTGGCATGGCGTGCGTCCGCAGACCGATCCGGTGTATGCCGCGCTGCGCGAACGCGAAGCCGTGCTGGTCAGTGCCAATTGAGCGTTTTGTTGCTGCGACGGCGATGACCGATACACCTGCGCCGTCGGCACCGCGCGCGCCTGTGCCATCCCCGCGTCAGCTCACCGAGCCGGTCAAGCTGGCCATCCGCGATGCCTACGCCAAGCTGCAGGCCAATACGCCCGGATTCCGCGTGCGCCGTGCGCAGAGTCAGATGATCGGCGTGGTATCGCGCGCGCTGGGGACCTCGGGTGGCGTGGGCGTGGCCGAGGCACCCACCGGCGTCGGCAAGAGCTTGGGCTACTTGACCGCCGGCGTGCCAATCGCGCTGGCGAGCAAGAAGAAGCTGGTCATCAGTACCGGCACGGTGGCCCTGCAGGCGCAGTTGGTGGAGCGCGACATCCCGGCGTTCCTCAAGGCCACCGGCCTGGAGGCCACGGTGGCGTTGGCCAAGGGGCGCACCCGCTACCTGTGCCCGCGCAACGTGGCCGAGCTGCACGGCGAGGTGGCGCAGGACAGCATGTTCGAGGACCAGGCGCCGCTGTACGACCGCCCGCCCAGTCCCGCCGAGGCCGAGCAGGCACGTGCGCTGGCGAAGGCTTATGCCGAGAGAACCTGGAATGGCGATCTGGATGCTGTGCCGGAGCCGATTGCGCCCGCGTTACGCGCGCGCATCACCACCAATGCGGCCGGGTGTGCCGGGCGCCGTTGTTCGTTCGCGGCGCAGTGCCCGGTGCTGAAGGCGCGCAGCGAGGTACGCGACGCGCAGATCGTGGTAACCAACCATGCGCTGTTGTTGTCGGCGCTGGCGCTGGGTGACAGCGACAACGGCCAGCCGTTGATCGCGCCGCCGTCGGACATGTTGTTGGTGTTGGACGAAGGCCATCACATCGGCAGTGTCGCCATCGATCAAGGGGCCGCCAGTCTGCCGCTGGACGAGATGACGCAGCGCACCGGGCGTTTGCAGGCGTTGATCGCCGCGGCGTATCGGCTTGCCGACAAGGACACCATTGGCAAGCAGTTGCCGAATGAGGCGATCGAGCTGGCGGCGCAAGTGGTCAAGGGGCTGAAGGCGTTCCGTGCCGAGATCGAACGCGTGTGGGTGCCGGAGCCTGGCGAAGACGCGCCGATGTGGCGCGCGCCCAACGGACGCCTGCCACAGGACTGGATGCAGTTGATCGACGCGCAGGCGCAGGACACCGCCGCGTTGTTGAACTGGGTGCAGGCCGCGCACCAGATGGCGGTCAAGTCCAAGCAGGAGGACGCGGCCAAGGAACGCCTGCAGCGGAATCTGGGCATGGCCCTGGAGATGGTCGAGCAGCAGTACGCCTTATGGCTGGGCTGGCGCCGCGAGGACCAGGAAGGCCAGCCGCCGATGGCGCGCTGGATCACCGCCTCGCGCGATGCCGACCTGATTTGTCATTGCTCGCCGGTGTCGGCCGCGCAGGTGTTGCGCTCGCTGTTGTGGAGCGAAGTGGATGCGGCGGTACTGACCTCGGCCACGCTCACCGGCGGCGGGGATTTTCAGGCCCTGGCGATCGATAACGGCCTGCCCGACCACGCCGAAATGGTGTCGCTGTCCTCACCGTTCGACTTGCCCAATCAGGCCGAATTGATCGTGCCCGCGTTTCCCGTGGCGCCGGACGATCGCGATGGCCATCCGCGCGAAGTGGCGCGCTACCTGGTGCGTGAATTGGATTGGGGTAAAGGCTCCATCGTGTTGTTCACCTCGCGCTGGAAGATGCTCAAGGTCGCCGACCTGTTGCCCATCGCCCAGCGCAATCGCGTGCTGGTGCAGGGCGAAGGCTCCAAATCGCAGATGATTGCCGAGCACCTGCGCCGTATCGGTGCCGGCGAAGGGTCGGTGCTGTTCGGGCTGCATTCCTTCGGCGAGGGCCTGGACCTGCCTGGCGAAGCGTGCACCACCGTGGTCATCACTCAGGTGCCGTTCGCCGTGCCGACCGATCCGCAAACCGCCACCCTCGGCGAATGGTTCGAAAGCCGTGGTCTCAACGCCTTCAACCTGATCGCGGTGCCGCATGCGCTGCGCACCCTCACCCAGTTCGCCGGCCGCCTGATCCGTACCTCCAGCGACCATGGTCGCGTCATCATTCTCGATTCGCGGCTACTGACCAAACGCTATGGCAAACGCATCATCGATGCACTGCCGCCATTCAAGCGGGTGATCGGCAGATAACGCCGGGACCGGCATCGGTGGCGGCTCCAGGTAGCGTCGGCAGGTCGGCAGGAATCTGGCGACAGCTTCCGGCACCAGATCAAATCGACATCCGGTGTTGCAGCCGAGTGTGTTGCCGCTTCGCGCAAGGTTGTTCGAGTTGCCCCGAGTTGTTTGACCGTGCGGTAGGTGGCGCCGCGGCGTCTACATTTTGATGTCAATGCGCGTCGTCGCAGTGGTCGTCATGGAGCGCTTCTTGCTGCAATCCACGGCGCATTACGCATTTCGAGGACGATTTTCATCACGTTGTGGCGTATGGATTGAACGTGTTGATAGCAGCGATTGCAACGAACGAATTCTCTGCATGCGATGCCGCTGGGATGCTGCAGTTCCCTCAACGCGAGCCGATGCCATGCGCACTGTCCCTTTGCTGATGTTCGTCTTGCTGTCGCAATCCCTGATCGTTCCGACGGGAGCTGCGCAGTCCACGCTCACTCGCGATAACGGCGCGCCGGTGGGCGACAACCAGAATTCGCAGACCGCCGGTCCCAATGGCCCGACCTTGCTACAGGATGTGCAACTGATTCAGAAATTGCAGCGCTTCGACCGCGAGCGCATCCCCGAACGTGTGGTGCATGCGCGTGGCACCGGCGTGCGTGGCATTTTTACTTCCACAGCCGATATCTCCGACCTGAGCAAGGCCAAGGTCTTCGTACCGGGCGAAATCACCCCCGTGTTCGTGCGTTTTTCCTCGGTGGTGCATGGCAATCATTCGCCGGAAACCATGCGCGATCCGCACGGTTTCGCCACCAAGTTCTACACCCGCGAGGGTAACTGGGACCTGGTGGGGAACAATTTCCCGACATTTTTCATCCGCGATGCGATCAAGTTCCCGGACATGGTGCATGCATTCAAACCCGATCCACGCACCAATCTTGACGACGACGCGCGCCGTTTCGATTTCTTCTCGCACGTACCCGAGGCCACGCGCACGCTGACGCTGCTGTACTCCAACGAAGGCACGCCTGCCGGTTACCGTTTCATGGATGGCAACAGCGTGCATGCCTACAAACTTGTCAATGCACAAGGCCAGGTGCATTACGTCAAGTTCCATTGGAAATCGCTGCAGGGCATCCGCAATCTCGATCCCAAGCAGGTCGTCGCGATGCAGGGCAAGGACTACAGCCATTTGACTCACGATCTGGTGAACGCGATTGCGCATGGCGATTATCCAAAGTGGGATCTGTACATCCAGGTGCTCAAGCCGGAAGACCTGGCTAATTTCGATTTCGACCCGCTGGATGCGACCAAGATCTGGCCCGGTGTGCCCGAGCGCAAGATCGGCCAGTTGGTCTTGAACAAGAACGTGGAGAATTTCTTCCAGGAAACCGAGCAGGTTGCGATGGCGCCGGCCAATCTGGTGCCCGGTATCGAACCTTCTGAAGATCGGTTGCTACAAGGGCGCTTGTTTTCCTATGCCGATACCCAGTTGTACCGGATCGGCACCAATGGTTTGAGCCTGCCGGTGAACCGGCCGCGCGTGCCGGTGAACAACGGCAATCAGGATGGCGCGATGAACGGCGGCAGCACCGTCGGCGCTGTGAACTACGAGCCGAGCCGGCTCGCTCCGCGCCCGCAGGATCCCAATGCCCGCTACAGCCAACTGCCCCTCTCCGGCACGACACAACAGGCCAAGATTACCCGCGAACAGAATTTCAAGCAGGCCGGCGACCTGTTCCGCAGCTATAGCAAGAAAGAGCAACAGGATCTGATCCAGAGCTTCGGCGAATCGCTGGCCGCAACCGACGATGCCAGCAAGCACATCATGCTGTCGTTCCTGTACAAGGCCGACCCGGCCTATGGCACGGGAGTGGCGCGTGTTGCCAAGGGCGATCTGGCGCGGGTCAAGCAGCTGGCCGCGCAGTTGCAGGATTGAGCATTCACCACGCAGCGCGGCGGGTCCTGCTGGTCTGCGCGCTGCGTATTTTCACCGAGATGGAGACAGAATATGCGCCGTTTTGCTGTTTTTCTCGCCAGCATGATCGCCGTGGCGACCGCCACCGCCGCACCTGCTGCGCCTGTGTCGAAGGATCCCGCCAAGATCCAGGCGCAACTGCGTGATTATTTCTTCGATGCCGCACGCGAAGGCCGCCAGGACATGCTGGCCGAATTCATCCATGCCCACTACGACCTCAATACCCGCGACGACAAGGGGTATACCGCGCTGATTCTGGCCGCCTACCACGGCCATCAGGCGGCGGTGGAGCAGTTGCTGCGCGCTGGTGCCGACCCGTGCGCACAAGACAAGCGCGGCAACACCGCACTGATGGGCGCGATCTTCAAGGGCGAACTGACGATTGCCAAGCGCCTGATGCAAGCCGACTGTGCGCCCGACCAGCGCAACAACGCTGGACAGACCGCGGCGATGTACGCAGCGTTGTTCCAGCGCACCGAGGTGCTGAAGGAACTCGCCGCCAAGGGCGCCGACCTACAGGCAAAGGACGCGCAAGGCAACGATGTGGCCAAACTGCAACGCGGCCAATTCGCACCGTTACCGGCACGCTGAGCGAAAGCACGCTATCGCCGGCGCACACGATGCGCAGGTGGCCGGCGTTGCCCTTGGCCCTTGAGCACTGTTGCGACGTGGCATCGCCCCTCCCGGATCGGCGAAAATACCGGCGTGGCCGGTTCCAACGGCCCGCGTCGTCGCTGTCTGCGCTGTCGCTCGCCTCCGCATGCCATGCTGGGGTGTGTACAGCGCCGCGGTGCGTTGTCCATGCCAGTATTGTGCTGGCCTTTGCCACGGTTCGCCGTCGCCCACCCCGGATCTGTCTTGAACACCACCGCCCCTGTTTCCACCGACGACCTGCCCTTGTCCGAGCGCTTGCGCATCACCCTGGAATTGCTCGACGCCATCGAGGCCGACCGCACGCTCCTCGACTCACTGCCCGAAGCCGAGCGCGTGCGCCTGCATCAGGCGGTGGCCAAGGTCTTCCATCCCGAACCCAAGACGCGGCGCAAATTGCTCAAACAACAGGCGCGCGAACGCCACCAGGAAAAAGTGCGCAAGGCCGAGGCGTTACTGGACCAAACCGGTATCCGTGCATTGCGCCGCAAGCCCGTGTTCAGTACGCCCAACTATTTCCCACCGCAATCGCCCGCTGCGCTGAGTTGCGTGCAGGTTGGTGCCGAAGAGTCGGCGACGCAGTCACCCGAATTGCGTCACTGCTACGTGTGCAAGCAGAAGTTCACCCAATTGCATCATTTCTACGACCAGATGTGTCCGCCCTGCGCCGAGATGAATTACTTCAAGCGCACCGAAACGGCCGATCTGCGCGGACGCGTGGCACTGTTGACCGGTGGACGGGTCAAGATCGGTTATCAGGCCGGATTGAAACTGCTGCGTGCCGGTGCCGAGTTGATCGTGACCACGCGTTTCCCGCGCGATTCGGCTACGCGTTATGCGCAAGAGCCGGATTTCGCCGAGTGGGGACATCGGCTGCAGGTGTTTGGCTTGGACTTGCGCCACACGCCCAGCGTGGAAGCGTTTTGTAGCCACTTGCTCGCCACCCGTACGCGTCTGGATTTCATCATCAACAATGCGTGCCAGACGGTGCGTCGACCGCCACAGTTCTATGCGCACATGATGGCGGGCGAAACCGCCGCGCTGCACGAATTGCCCGAGCAGGTGCGTCGGTTGATCGGCAGTTACGAAGGTTTGCGTGGCCCGGAACTGCTGCCGGCGGCGTCAGCGACCACGCTGCCGGCCGGTGCAGGGCAGCGTCTCGGTGGGACTGATGGTTTATTGCATGCCGCAGCGTTATCGCAGATGCCACTGCTTGCCGACGATCTGCTCGGCCAACAGCATGTGTTTCCGGAAGGGCGGCTGGACCAGGATTTGCAGCAGGTGGATTTGCGTGGACGTAATTCCTGGCGTCTGCTCTTGGCCGAGGTGTCGTCGGTAGAACTGCTGGAGACACAGTTGGTCAACGCGATTGCACCGTTCGTGATCAATGCGCGGCTCAAGCCACTGCTGCTGCGCACGCCCGAGCACGATAAGCACATTGTCAACGTGTCGGCGATGGAGGGGCAGTTCTATCGCAACTTCAAGACCACCCGGCATCCGCACACCAACATGGCCAAGGCTGCGTTGAACATGATGACCCGCACGTCGGCGGCGGACTATCACAACGACGGCATCCACATGAACAGCGTGGACACCGGCTGGGTCACCGACGAGGATCCGGCAGAAATTGCCGCGCGCAAAGTACGCGAGGAGCGCTTCCATCCCCCATTGGACATCGTCGATGGTGCGGCGCGCATCGTCGATCCGATCATCCACGGCTTCAACACCGGCGAGCACGTGTGGGGCCAGTTTCTCAAGGACTACGCGCCGACCGATTGGTGACGTTCCGGTCTGCCGATGACGTGAAACTCTGCCTCCGCCTCGTGCAGGAAGCCGATGCTCTGTTCTTCCGAAAAGCGCTTGTTTCAGAAAAATGCTTCTTCACGTCCAAGCTTTCGTCTCGCTAGAAAGTAGCATCTACAAATCCGGCTGCTACACAGCACCGATGTGATGGATGGACGTCGGTTTGGCAACGGATGCTGACACCGTTGCCAGACTTCCATTTGCAGTATCTTGCGTCTCAGAAATCAAATGACGCGACTGCTTCCCCATGTGTCCACACGACGTGATTGCGGAGCTTTGCACTTGAAAATTGAGCGTAAGCGATCCGCATTCACGCCGCTGATCTTGGATTAGTCCAGTGGACTGTTCAAGTCCACGTACTGGAGTTGGAAATAATCCAAATCTACATCGCCACTAATTCCAGGAACATTTCCCTTGCTGCTGTAATGCCAACCCGACCAGGTTTTACCAGCATCTTTCCACGCCTTCGGGATTCTAGATTGATCCACATTCCAGTGGGCAACCCATGATGAATATTGACTAAAATCATGCTTGTCTCCAGCTACATGTTCGTCCAAAAATGCTGGTGGACAATAAATCAGTGGTTTATTGCCACCAAGAATGCTCTCGCCCTCGATCAACTGAAGTAATGCATAAAGATTATCGGCCATGAGCGCTGGCGATACATCTTTATTTCTATTAAGCGCCACATTGATTGAAAGATACTCGGCAGATGCGTCGAATCCGTTTCCCTTAAGCACGGAGACGATATTGTCTCGCTGCTCTTGAGGGAGAAGCTGTTTTCGCAGATATTGCAACACATGATCAACCGCTCGCTGGAGGCACAGATGCAGGCGCATGTGGGCCATGCGCCGCATGAACGTGCAGGCGGCAACGTGCGCAATGGCAAAAGCCGCAAGACGGTGCAAAGCGCGGTGGGCGACTTGCAGATTGAGACCCCGCGCGACCGCTCGTGCACGTTCGCTCCACAGTGGGTGAAGAAGCGCCAAGTGCGACTGGCGGGGATAGAGGAGAAGATTCTGGCGTTGTATGCGCGCGGCATGACCACACGCGACATCGAGTCGGCGCTGGTGGACTTGTATGGGGTGGAGATATCGCATGCCTTGATCGCGCAGATGACCGACGCGGTGCTGGAGGAGGCGCGGGCCTGGCAATCGCGACCGCTGGAGACGATCTATCCGATCGTGTGGTTGGACGGGATCGTGGTGAAGGTGCAGGAGGAGAAGATTCTGGCGTTGTATGCGCGCGGCATGACCACACGCGACATCGAGTCGGCGCTGGTGGACTTGTATGGGGTGGAGATATCGCATGCCTTGATCGCGCAGATGACCGACGCGGTGCTGGAGGAGGCGCGGGCCTGGCAATCGCGACCGCTGGAGACGATCTATCCGATCGTGTGGTTGGACGGGATCGTGGTGAAGGTGCAGCACAACAAGCAGGTCATCAACAAGGCCGCGCACGTGGTGCTGGGGGTCAACTTGCGGGGGGAGAAGGAGGTGCTTGGTCTGTGGTTGGCTGAGCACAAGGGGGCCAAATTCTGGCTGTCCGTGTTGACCGAACTACGTCATCGCGGCGTGCCACAGATCCGCAAGGTGGTCTACACCACCAATGCCATCGAATCGTTGAACATGGTCATGCGCAAACTTACCCGCAACCGGCGTATTTTTCCCAACGACGATGCCGCGCTCAAATCGTTGTTTTTGGCCGTGCGCGAGGCCTCGAAGAACTGGAGATCGATCCATCACTGGAAACCGGCTCTGCAAAGCTTCCAGGTGATGTTCGGCGAAGACCGCGTACCAATGAGGGGGCTATGAAAAACCCAGTTACACAGTTGGTTTGACAGCCCCTCTGATGCTGACGCCGTTGCTTACTTCAATCTGCAGGATGCCGTGCTCCTCAGAAAGTAATTGCATTTTTTACTTGAGCTCAAGTTGCTTGAGCTGCTACTGTGGTCGGCTAATTTTGCTACTGCGAACATTCTATGGACAGACTACGTGAGCTTGCCCAACACAAGATCTTCATGCGGATCGTTATAAAAAGGCGCAAGCAAAATCCGTGAAACGACAGGGATTTCTCCATAAAGAGAAATATTTAAAAAATTCATTCCACTCTTACAGCCGGGATGCCTTCCGTGTTAGAAACACCTCCCATCTCGGATATTGACTTGTTTTCAGAAGCTTGTCTGTCCGAACCTTATAACAGCTATGAAATATTGCGAGCCCTCGGGCCTGTCGTGTTCTTGTCTTGCTGTAATGCCTTTGCGCTCACCCGTTACCAAGTGGCAAAGCAGGCCCTTGAGGATCATGACGTATTTTCAACAGCGAAAGGGGTGACACTCAATGCCCTGATGGATTCCCACCAGATCGGCGTCACCATACAGGCCAGTGACCCGCCAGAGCATGATCGGTTACGAAAGGTCCTGCATTCGGCACTTATGACGGAGAGGCTGGCAATATTAGAGGCAAAAATCGATGTGATTGCCGATCAGACAGTCAAAAGCCTTGTCCAACAAGAACAGTTCGATGCCATTCCGGATCTGGCGCGAGCCGTTACCCAGAATGCGATCTATGATCTTCTCGGCCTTCCGCAAACCGGTAGACATAGGCTGGCAGGTTTCACAGATGCGCACTTCAATGCCTATGGTCCGCTCAACGATACGATCGAGACGGCCGCCAGGGAGCGAGTCAATAACGGATTGGCGGCGATGCAAAAAGGGCAATCCCTCCTCGGCTATTTCATCAGCAGGCTCGAATCGGGCAGCGTCGGCGCGGCGATAAAAAATAATGCCACTCAAGGTATTATTACCGATTTCGAGGCCGATAAACTACTTTCGACGCTTATCATTGCAAGCGTCGATACTACCTACGGTACATTCGATCGGTAACGCAATTTATTGCTTGGCAACGCATGATGACCAATGGGAAATGTTACGTGCCAACCCTTCACTAGTCCCGGCTGCCTACAATGAGGCACTTCGCTTCGATTCTCCGTCGCAGATCATAACGCGTACTACGAAACGGGCCTTTGTGGTAGATGGCTATAGCCTTCCAGCCGACGCGAAGGTCGCGATACTCTTTGGGTCCGCGAACCATGATGAAACCGTTTTCAATAACAGTCGAGATTTTCGTATCGACCGTCCCATGTCACGCACGCTCAGTTTCGGCAGCGGCGTCCATGCCTGCATCGGTCAAAGACTGGCGAGACGGTTAGGTCGTGCGGTGATCGCTGCATTGGTGAGGCAGGCAAAGCGAATAGTCTTATCGGGAACTCCTGAGCGACAACTCAATAGCGTTTTGCGCGGCTTTTCAAAGTTGCCGATCAAGATGATTTGTGTTGATGACATTATTCCTTCTCCCGCCTGTCCACTCCCAATCGAGCTGGCGGCATCATGAAAGAGTCCACCCGATTGAAATGCGAATTGGAACCAGATTCCGTCATGGCGATGGATAGATATTTCGAGCGATGGTATCTCTTTCATCGCTCGAAACGTCCGCCGGAAGAGGATCAATTCTGGTCAGCGCTTCCTGACCGTGGCTTTATACTGAATTCTATACGGGTCGGCTTGCGCAGCATGGGAGAGGGGCCGAATATTTTGCTGGTCCATGGCATAAGTGGCAGGGGTAGCCAATTTGCCTCGATTGCTCGTGCGCTTGCGGAATCAGGGTGGCGCACCTTAATGATCGATTTTTCCGATGAGGGTAATGACGAAAGTTACAAGATTTCGATAAACGATGTCGTTGCTGCTTTCGCAGAAATCATCCGCAGAGAGGGGGCGCTGCATGGTGTTGTGGCCCATTCGCTTGGAAATCTTTGGATTTGGTATGCGATAGCTCGCGGATTGCGCATCAATCATTTTGTTGCAATATCGGGTGTCTTTCGTGCTTCTATGGTATTTGAGTATTTTCAGCGCATGAATCGCTTGAGCGATAAAGAGATGAACACTCTCAAGGTTATGCTGAATGCTCATGAAGGTGGTGATGTTCTGACGATGCAGGATCCGTCATTCATTATCACGCAGATGCCACGACCAAAGCGTGGCCTAATCATTCATGGCCGAGATGACAGAGTGGTTGGTTTTGCTGAGGGGCAAGCCTATGCGGCCGCCTGGCGGGAAGCGGATTATATGGAAATTCCAGGAACTTCACATGCCAATATTTTGAAGGTACCAAACGTTGTGACCGCAGTGAAAAACTTCTTCGCTTCTTCCTCCGAGCAAAAAACGGAAAATTCCCATGATAAATCCATCTGAACTAATTTTGAGCAAATTTGAGATGCCATGCCATCTAACTAGTGAGTGGCTCGTAACTGCGGGCGGCCACCGGTTCCGGGTCGATGTATGCCTCAACCCTGAAAGCTCTTATGCTAATGTTATAGTACTACCAATCGGCGTTACAGCAGATCCCTTATTGCCGATGATCCGGCAACTGCGTCGATGGTCATCCGTGTATGTAATATACAGCCGATTCGTTTTGGATAGTGCGACGAGCACTCTGACTGGCGAGGCTATCGACGCATCCTCTCATGCGCGCGATATCATTACGCTTATGGAGCACTTTGCTCTATCTCGTGCCGGGCTGCTCGGATACTGCACTGGTGCTTTGATCGCGGTACGTGCTGCCTTGTTGCTGGAAAATCGATTTTCTGCGCTAGTGTGCTGCAACGGGGCCTTCGAGACCAGTCGTCGCACGGACTACGAACGCGAATTCGATGATCTCATCAAAAGCTGTGCGGGACGACCCCGAGTTGCCTCGACCGTAAGAGATATCCTCGCTGCGAAAGTCGATGTTAATCAAGAGTTTTATCAGCACACGAGCATCGCGTTACGTGATGCTGAAACATTCTACAAATATGTAATGTGCGTGCATGCTGTCTATGCCGAAGGTTTGTCGGGCTTGTGTAATTCCGTAGATACGCCAACGCTCTTGATCGCCAGCGCTGAAGATAAGATCGCTTCTCCGCAAAGTTCCGACTTGCCTCTTGCATTTCTCAGTCAGGCCGAAAAGCTCATTCTCGATGGCGAAGACCATTATTTGCCGTGCCGTCCAGGCACCCCGGCCCTTATCACAATGGATAATTTCCTGCGGTTACAGGCAGAAAAGCCGTTAACCGAGGCAATGACATGACTGAAATTATTGACGCATTGAAACGCGCATCTATCGATACAGGGCGCGATGGTTGCATGCGGATCGTGGAACACTCGTTGAGCGAGGATGCTGTCATGGCGGCACATCGCTTGTCTGCTGCATTTGCCGTAAGCTCCAAAGATGTATTGACGGCAGCGACGACTGCACTTCTATATCGTTATACTCACGTTGAACGTTTGGAAATTCAGGTGGAAATCTCGGCGAAAGATCCCGACAAGCCCATCGTTCCGGCTTTGTTGGTCTATCAAATAGAGCAACCTGGCCAGCAACACTTTTCTGTTCTGCTTGAACATCTGAGTGCCACCAATGGCAGATATACAGCCCAGGATGCACTCACACCCGTCATTACACATGTGTTCGATAGTTTTGAGGTGGCATCGCTCGACATGGCGAGCTGCTTTCTCAAAATCATCTTTTCCGACACATCCAAGTCAAGTGTGATGCGTCTTTGTTATCGTAATGATTATTTGCCGCGCGCAGTGGCAGATCGTTTTGCCGCTCATTTATCACACTTGCTTGAAATGATTGTGGAGCAGCCGCATCGCACGATTGACGAGCTCTATTATGTTCCAGACACGGACCTGAAAGTGCTCGTTGAATCGGGTTTCGGTCCATGTCGGTTGTATCCCATCGTGCCTGTCATTGACCTCATTGCGCGTCATGCAGCAGATGAGACATCTCGGGCAGTGGCCGTGCAGGACGACCAAACGCAGCTGACATACGGCACCTTGTGGAGCAGAGCAGGTGCAATAGCACACAGCCTGATAGGATTAGGATTGCCTGCAGGCAGCCGCGTTGGTGTGTTGATGGAGCGCTCACCAGACTGGGTTGCCGTGATCATCGGTATTTTTCGGGCAAACATGGTCTATGTACCTTTAAGTATGCGCAATCCACCCGCACGCAATGCTTATATCGTTGCCGATTGTTCAGTAACAGTCGTTCTGTACGAAAGCTCAAATCATGCATGTCTGGACAATATCCATTGTCCTGTCGTCAACCTCCATCAAATGACGGTCTCGACTGGCATCGAGAATATCACCCTGCCGGAAGTCTGCCTTGATGACGATGCCTACGTTATTTATACGTCAGGAAGTACAGGTCATCCCAAAGGTGTTCGCATTACCCATGGCTCGCTGTCGGAGCATATTTTTGCTGCTCGGGAGGCATTCGGACTGCAGCAATGTGCACCAAGGATAGGACAATTTACCGAAGCAGCCTTCGATTTTTCCTTGCTCGAAATCTTCATGAGCCTATGTCATGGTGGCGCTATTTATATTCATCCGCGATCTGAATTACTTTCGATGGTCGAGTATTTCGCAATGCTGGATAGGCATCAGATGAATGTTATTTGTCTGCCGACAGCAGTTTGGCATGAATGGGCGCCGAAAATCGCAGCTGCACCGAATTGCCTGCCAAGCACGTTGCACACCGCTATTGTTGGTGGAGAAGCAGCAAATGCCAGCCAATTCTATCCAGGCGGGTCTGTAGAATCTTTGCGCCTCTTTAATATATATGGTACGACAGAAACGACAATTTTAATGTCAGCCTATGCTTGCGATTTCAACGACCGTGCGAAGCGACATGTACCCATAGGCCGCTCCCTGCCCAATGTCCGGACCTATTTGCTCGACAAAATGATGATGCCAGTTGCTGCTGGTATCGTTGGTGAGCTTTGCATCGGTGGGCCAATCGTGTCGCCTGGCTATATAGGCAGGGAGGATCTCAATACGACTCGCTTTTCAATTCTTAATCTGCCAGGAATAGTCGAGGATGAGCGGATATACAGAACGGGTGACTTGGCGTTTTCCGACGATGATGGCAATTTCGTCTTTGTAGGACGTCATGACGACCAAATCAAGATTAATGGCGTCCGGATCGGTCTGAACGAGATCGAGATGTGCCTGAGCGCTTGCGAGGATGTACGCCAGGCTGTCGTGACGTGGAACAGCATGAACGGGACCGATGGGGTTCTTGTGATGCATCTACTGATGCGAGAAAGCCCCCATAGGCATGAACCTGCCGCGCTTGAACGCATTACGTCGTATCTGAAGGAGCATTTGCAGCCAGCAATGGTCCCGCGCCATTATACCTTGATTGATGAGTTTCCTCTTAATGCTAACGGTAAAATTGATCGTGCAAAGCTTCATGCTCTTCCGATCTTTGCCACGCAAATACAATCGGTAGAGTTGCCGCAAGATCCTATGAAGAAAAAATTATGGGAAATTTGGCACAAAATCATGCCGGATTATCCACTGAAATCGGTAGACGATGATCTTTTTGCTATGGGGGCATCGTCACTGAGACTGGCCATCTTCTTTGTGGAGATCTCGAATGCTTTAGATATCGATATCGACATTCACGCTTTGGCCGGTCGCAACACTGTGACTGGGATTGCACGGCATATTCACAATGCTGTTTAAATGTGCTGACACGACTGCCAGGCAGATTTTCTGCCCGAACCAGTTGGGAGCCTCTCAAACCCAGCCACTCCCTATGTGACCGAGAAGGCATGGTCCTTATCTTGTATTGCCATGATCACACCAGGCAGTGCACTGAAGTTCGACGCGTTCGCACAGGTGTAAAGACCCGATGAAATCCTGCACCGGTGTTACTTCTCGAAGAAGACACCGATCAGCGAAGCGATGGACGAGGAGCAGATCAAGCGTTGGACAGCTCGGCGCAGGTGAGGCCGGAACTGGCCGAGCCGATCCATGCACTGATCGAGGTCGAGCCATCGTTCGGTGAACGAACGGTGGCTGGATTGCTTGGGATGAGCAAGAACAGGGTATAGCGGATCTTCCAGCTCAAGGGCTGGCATGCGCGCAAGTGCGGTGTTGGCCATCGTCCCCGGATCCAGGCCCTTGCTCGCTCGACATCCTCGCACTGCGCCGAGTGTTGGACCGCGACAACCTGACAGCGGAACTGGCCGTGGACTGGGTCGAGAGCCTGTTCGGCAAAGCGGCCCCGATGCGCGATTGATGCAGTGCAGCAGGTCGAAACTGAATGGCGCGAGGGTTCATTCACGTGAAATCCACAGTCGTGACCGCACATTCACGCACAGGCGGTAGCGCGGCGGCGCCTATCGTCATGGTCCAGACCATCTTTAGATTGCCAGAGGAATTCCTGATGAAGCGACTGACTACCTTGATGATGCTGACCCTGTTCTGTGCGGGCCTGCTGAGCGGCTGCAACACTGTCGCCGGTGCCGGTAAGGATATGCAGAAGGCGGGCGAGAAGGTGGAGGACAAGGCTCAGGATTGCAGTGCGGGCAAGTGCTGAGTGCCTCGGTCATGCGCGGCGGCAGACTGTCGCGCACGACCGGCATGCGATTCCGTGCGGTTACCATGCCGCTTCCCATGATCAAGTAAAGGGGTGAATTTTATGAAGCGTATGTTTGCGTTGATGATGTTGGCGATCTTCTCGGCGGGCCTGCTGTCGGCTTGCAACACCGTTGCCGGTGCCGGCAAGGACGTGCAGAAGGCTGGCGAGAAAGTAGAAGACGCTGCTTCCAAGAAGAACTGAGCGACTTGCTCAACCATGAAAACGGGCCGGCTTGCCGGCCCGTTTTTTTGTCATGACCCATCCACCGGCGTGGCGACCACGGCCACACGCGATGCGCATGTCGTGATGGCGTTGCGATTGAATCGGCCATGTGCCGGAACGTAGGCGTGCGCTGCGGTTAAACTCGTCGGGTTTTCCTCGGCCTTTCATTCCGCATGACCACCCGCGTTCTCACCGGCATCACCACTTCCGGCACGCCGCATTTGGGCAACTACGTCGGCGCGATCCGTCCTGCGCTGCAGGCTAGTCGGCGTCCTGGCATCGAGAGTTTCTTTTTTCTTGCCGACCTGCACAGTCTCATCAAGGCGCAGGACCCGATGCGTACCCAGCGTTCGACGCTGGAGATCGCCGCCACCTGGCTGGCCGCGGGCCTGGATCCGGCCCAGGTATGGTTCTATCGCCAGTCGGACGTGCCGGAGACCAATGAGCTGACCTGGTTCCTGACGTGCGTTGCCGGCAAGGGCATCCTCAACCGTGCGCATGCCTACAAGGCCGCGGTCGACAAGAACCGCGCCGATGGCGAGGACGAGGATGCCGGCGTGACGGCGGGCTTGTTCATGTATCCGGTGTTGATGGCCGCCGACATCCTGCTGTTCAAGGCGCAGCAAGTCCCGGTGGGCCGCGACCAGATCCAGCACATCGAGATGGCGCGCGATTTTGCCCAGCGCTTCAACCATGTTTATGGTCGCGACCATTTCATCTTGCCCGAGGCCCTGATCGACGAGCAGGTGGCGACGTTGCCGGGACTGGACGGGCGCAAGATGAGCAAGAGCTACGACAACACCATCGCGTTGTTCGCGCCGCGCGAGGAACTGAAGAAGCGCGTGTTCGCCATCGTGACCGATTCCCGTGCGCCTGGCGTGCGGAAAGACACCGAGGGTTCGGCGTTGTTCCAGTTGTATCAGGCTTTTGCCACGGTTGAGGAGACTGCGGCGTTCGCGCAGGCCTTCGCCGACGGTATCGGCTGGGGCGAGGCCAAGCAGCAACTGTTCGAGCGCATTGATGGCGAGATCGCACCAATGCGCGAGCGCTATGACGCGCTGATGGCGCGTCCGGAGGTGATCGAAGCGACATTGCGCGACAACGCGCAGCGCTTGCGCGAGCGTTACGCCACGCCGTTCCTGGCCGAATTGCGGCATGCGGTGGGATTGCGCGATTTATCCCAGCGCGACGCCGTATCGAACGCGACTGCCACAAAACAGACGCTACCGAGTTTCAAGCAGTACCGCGAAGGCGACGGCCAGTTCTATTTCAAGTTGCTCGATGGCGAGGGTGCGTTGTTGTTGCACAGTACCGGCTTTGCTTCGCCGCGCGATGCGGGGCAGACCATCGCCGCACTCAAGCAGGTCACCCAGGCCGCTGCGTTGCAGGCGATGCCGCTGGTCCTGGGGGCACCCGCAGAAACGGTCATGAGTGCGTTGCAGCGTCTGCGTGAGGCGGACTGAGCGCGGCGGCTGTCTGGTAGCGGAGTCGGTCCCGATGCGGAAATCGGATCGGGGCTGAAGCTGCGCCTTCAGGCGTGTTTGTGCTGCGTTGGCTTGAGCTGCCAATGCCTTCCATACGGCCTAAAATGCGTCTTTCGCACAGCCGCTGCCTGATGCCATGCCAAGCGATCCCAGCATTCATCTCGTCGATACCGGTTTTCAGCGCGCGCAGTTCGATGCGGCTTATCTGATGGTGGAGCAGGGGCGTGGAGCTTTCGTCGATTGCGGCACCAGTCATGCCGTGCCGGTGTTGCTGCACGCGCTGGAGTGCGCGGGCCTGGCGCCGGACGCGGTGGACTGGCTGATTCTCACCCATGTGCATCTGGATCATGCCGGTGGCGCTGGCGCGCTGCTGCAGCAACTGCCGAATGCGCGCCTGCTTGTACATCCGCGCGGCGCCTCGCACATGGTCAATCCGGCGCGGCTGATCGCGGGCGCCACGGCGGTGTATGGCGAAGAGGAGATGGCGCGCAGTTATGGCCGCATCGTGCCGGTGCCAGCCGAGCGCGTGGTCGTTGCCGAAGAGGGCCATCGGTTGCGGTTGGGTGCGCGCGAATTGCTGTGTATCGATACTCCTGGCCATGCCCGCCATCATCTGTGTGTGTGGGATGCGCGCAGCCGCAGTTGGTTCACCGGCGATACCTTCGGGCTGTCCTACCGAGAGCTGGACAGTGCGCGCGGCGCGTTCGCGATTCCGACGTCCTCGCCGGTACAGTTCGAGCCGGACGCCATGCGCGCCTCGATCCAGCGCATGCTCGACTACGCGCCGCAGACCCTGTATCTGACGCACTACGGCCCGGTGGAAGGTGCGGCGACGTTGGCGGCGGAGCTGTTCGAGCAACTCGATGCGATGGTCGCGATTGCGCGCGTCTGCGATGGCCGTTCCGATCGTCATCGTTGTCTGGTTGCCGCGTTGACCGCGTTATACCTGGAGCGCGCACGCTTGCACGGTTGCGCGCTGGACGATGCCGGGGTGGAGCGCGTGCTGCACATGGACATCGAACTCAATGCGCAGGGCTTGGCTTGTTGGTTGGATCGTTCCGCAGGTTGAGTGGCGCCATGCGCGCTGTGCGGACGAGGATTTCACCGCGCTCTGTCTGTTGGCGCCGTCACGTTTTACACTGTGCTGCCTACTCGTCGTCAGGTCGTGATCGTGAACCCGATGCGCATGTTGCTGCTGTCCGCCGCTCTGTTCATGGGAGGTGCCGCACAGGCAGCCAACGATGCATCTGTTGCAGAGGGCGGCAGTGAAACAGATGCTTCGGAAAGGTATGGAGTGCCATTGGCTTATGAGTCGGAGAAGTGCGACGGACCCGTCCCGCTAGGTTAGAGAGCCATCGCCTCTGGCGATCTTCGTTGTAGGTGGCTTCCCTGCTGCTTGCCGCTCGGCACGGCATCACTTCACCCCTGGCGAGAACCGGACTGACTAGGATCCTCGCCCTCGCCGAAGAGCCGCGTCACCGGCTCAGGCGGTGGTGGAAATCAGACCGCCCACGATGCCCTGGTTGAGCAGATCGCCGACGATGGGGCCGGTCAGGTTTGGATTTTCTTTGAGCGCGGACGACAGTGCCGGGGGCAACGTGTTGTCGGCGGTGAAGACGCCGGATGCGTTATAGATGCCGGGTGTCGACGGGGGGTTGCCGATACCATCCAGAATGCCCTGGGAATAGGACTGATCCGCCTGATTCTGATCGATGTTGGGCGAGGTGCCGTCGGCCGAACCAGCACGGACGATGGTATTGAACAGACCGGCCGCCGTATAGGTGAGGCCCTGGTCGGCAGGCGAGGAAGTGCCGAGGCTAAGGATCAACGCCGCATCCGATGACAGCGAGACGGCCTGTTGCACTGCAGAAGTGTCATTGCTTGCTTGGACAGTGTTGCCGAACGGGTTCGTTGTCGGGATGGCGAATGGGTTTGGTGCGCTACCGATCGACTGCAGTGAAGCATCAATGCTGGTCATGGTAGTTCCAAAATGAAGGGTGTAGTGCTGGAATACGCCTGTGATAATGAATAGATTATTAATTTAAGGCCGGTGGGTCGGTCGACACGGCGAGGGCGAGGGCTGGGGTGAGGAAGGTGCCGGTCTGGCATCGTCGTCAGCCCGGTCCAGCGCTCTTGTGACGCTGGCCTGCGGCCTGTGATGGACTTCAAGAAGTCGACTGCGAAGTTATCCGAGGTGTGTTGAGACAAGGTCAGTCACGCAAGTTCGGCGCGCGCCAATATGGCGTGCCGTCGGGGTCGGGTTGGCCGTCAGCGCTACGTCAGATGCGTCGTGCGGCTTGACTTGGCGATGGCCAGGACAGCATCACGCGACATCGTCCCAGCCATTGCCGGTGACCAACGCATCTCGTGTCAACGTGCGTCGGCACACGCCCTAGAATCCGAGGTCATCCTCCTCGTCCATGTCGTGCGCGTATGTCATCTTTTTTGTTCGTTTCGATTGCCCCTGCCCGCGCGCGGTGTTGCGTGGCGGTTGGTCTGTGGTGCACGTTCTGGCCGCTGCGGTGGTGATCGCGGTGGCGGGGACTGGCCGATGAGCGTTGCCGAGCACGACCTGCGGCGCGGTTTATGGATGACTGCTGGGGCCTTTGCGCTATGGGGCGTCGCGCCGTTGTACTGGCATCTGCTCAAGGCGGTGCCGTCTGCGCACATCATCGCTCACCGCATCGTGTGGAGCGCCGTGCTGGTGGTGGCCTGGTTGCTGTACAGCGCACGCCTGCAGTGGTGGCGGCGCATCGCCGCGCAGCCGCACGCGTTGGTCACGCTGGCGTTGAGCAGTGTGGCGATCGCCTTTAATTGGGGCTTGTACATCTGGGCGATCAATGCCGGGTATGTGATCGAGGCCAGCCTGGGATATTTCATCAATCCGCTGTTCAACGTGCTACTCGGCGTGGTGGTGCTGCATGAACGCTTGCGTCGGCTGCAATGGCTCGCGGTCGCGTGTGCAGCGCTCGGTGTGGCCTGGCTCACGATCGATGCAGGCGCGCCGCCGTGGGTCGCGCTGGGTTTGGCCAGCTCGTTCGCACTGTACGGCCTGCTGCGCAAGTTGGTGCACGTGGATGCGGTGGCTGGATTGGGCGTGGAAAGCGTGTATCTGTTTCTGCCGGCGCTGGGCTTCGTGCTCTGGGGCGAGGCGGGTCACGGCGGCGGGTTTTTGGGCGCCTGGGGCTGGCGTGACGACGTGCTGCTGATGTGCGGTGGCGCGGTCACCGCGGCGCCGTTGATCGGTTTCGCTTACGGGGTGCGGCGGATTCCGTTGTCGTTGGTTGGATTGCTGCAGTACATCTCGCCAAGTTTGCAGTTGCTGCTGGGTGTTTGCTTCTTCGGTGAGCCGTTCGATGCCGGCAGGGCACTGGGTTTTGCCGCGATCTGGATCGGGCTGCTGCTGTTCGCTGGCGAGAGTGTGTGGCGTTCGGGGATCGGGCGCCGCCGCGGCGCGGCATAGCGGGGCGATACAGCACTCAGCCTCGGGTGGTGTTCACTGTCGGGATGAGGGTGAATTGTTGGCTAGCGTCCAGGCGTGGCGGCAGCGGCTGCGGGCAGTGACCGTCGTGGCGTGGCGCCGGTAGTTCGGCGAACCAGTCTTCTACGGTGGGTGCCAGCAGATCCAGCCGCATCGGCAGGCTCAGGTGATTCTCCCCGTGCATCTCCAGGTAGTGCGCGCGTGGCGCGTCCAGCGCCAGCAATCGGCCGTGCGCCACCGGGATATGTTGGTCGGCGCTGCCGTGCAGCAGCAGCACGCAAGCGGTTGTGCTGCGTGCTGCGGTGGTGACATCGACTTGATCCAGGTTCAGCGCCAGGCGTTGATTGGCGCTGGCGATCACCGCGTCCAAGTTTTGATCGCCATAGCGCCACCGTGCCAGATCCATCGCGGCGCTCGCCATCCAGCCACGCGGGTGGCTGGCGAGCATGTGCGGGATCATGTCGCGGATACCGCGTCCGGCATTGGCGAAGGATTCCAGCGCCACCACGCCGTCGACCGCGTTGCCGAGCTTTTGCGCGGCGAACAATGCGGTGGCCGCGCCGTAGGACACGCCGAACAGGTAGACCGGCCCCTGTACTTCGCCGCGCACGCGTAGTGCGCGGATCACCGCGACCACGTCATCGGATTCGCGGGTGCCGTAGCCAGCCGGCCCGCCGCCGGAACGACCGTGGTTGCGCAGGTCGATGCTGATGCTGCGATAGCCGGCCTGAGCCAGGTCCAGCGACCACGGCAGCAGCGAATCGCCGTCCATCATCCAGCCGTGCAACAGCACCACGGTGCCGCGCGGTACCGGATGAATCCCGGGCGGCGGTGTGGCGACGTCCATCGCGAAGTCGGCGTGTTCGTGGCCGTTGGCGTCGCGAGCGGCGTGTTCGTAGCGGTAGCGCATACGGTAATCGCCTGGGTCGATCGCGCGCCAGAAGATCGGGATACCGCCCGGCACCACCACGTGTCCACTGCGGTTGGGCAGGGTCGCCAGCAGGCTTTGGATCCGCTCCTCGTCCATCAATGGTGATACGCCACCGGGTGCGACCAGACGGTCGCTCAACGAGGTGGAGGAGCAGGCGCCCAGGCACACGCTGGCGCACAGGACAAGCAACAGGCACAGGCGCGAGGACATGGCGGTAACGGAGATGGAAACAAATGGTCGCGCAGGCTACTCCCTGGGAGGGGCGCTGCTCTACCGTGTTTTCATGACCAAAAGATGACGCGTCAGTCCCCATTGGGCCAGGCTGCGAGCGCGCTCTTGGAATCTGCGCCGGGTCGCAGCACATCCAGGGAAGTGGTGATCGGCAGCCGCGCGGCGCACAGGGCCGGGAAACGGGTCGCCGACCGGGTCAATGCCCAGTGGGTATTCAGGTTGGTCCGTGGCAGCATGGCCGTTGATCGGATTGCTGCGTTTGGCTGAGCGCTGATGTCACGACGGCCCTACAATACCCCCACAGGGGTGGGTGCCGTGTTCGATTGGTGTTAGCGGAGGACCAGGTAATGGTGCGTAGCGCATTGGGAACCCTACTGGACCTGGAGGCGGATATCGACGCCGTCGCCAGAGTGGCCGATGGCGAGGCCGCGTGCTGTGGGCTGTGGGCTGACCTGCCGGTCATCGACATCGACATACCCCAGTTCAGCTCCCTGAAAATGGCCCGGCGCATTGAGCGTCAGCAGTTACCGGTACGTGTGTCCATGGTTACTGCCTTGCATGGAAGCGGCGCGGCTGGCGCTTCTGAAGGGGATACTACGATCCCATGTGGGTTTGCTCTTGGAGCTCGTCTGGTGGTTTGCGCATGATTCCGCATCTCGGTTTTGGTCCGGAGGACGACGGTACTTCTGTCTCTGCGCGCTTTGACATCATGTCCTTCGCGACCATCAATCGCTATGGCGTGCCGCTGGCGTTGCTGTTGTTGATCGGGATCAGTGCCGCGCTGCTGTTTGGGAGTCAGTGCTTGCTTGCCGATGCCGCTTCTGTAGAGCACAGCAACCAGGTCGTTGCCGGGATCAATGTGCTGCAATTCAATCTCAGCGATTGCGACGCCAAGTTGCGCGGTTTCCTGCTGCCGGGTGACAACAAGGATGTGGTCGATTTTCAGCGTTGCGAGCAGTCCCTGCCGTCGCATCTACAACAACTCTCCACCTTGCTGCGGGATAATCCGGCGCAATCGTCGCGACTGCGTTTGATTCAGGCGCAGATCCGCGAACGCATGCAGATCAGTGAGCATGCGATCGCGCGCCTTCAGCTCAATGACGCGACGATGCGGCCGGAGATGGAGCGCATTCGCCAGGCCTACGCGCTGTCCCAGGCCGCAGGTCGCAATGCCGATGCAATGCTGCACAGCGAGCGCGACTTGCTCGCCAAACGCATGCGGGCCACTGCCGATAGCGCCGGCATCCTGCGTCTTTTGGCCTTCGGTGGTATCCCAGGCGTGTGCGTGCTTACGCTCTGCTTGTATATGCTGCTGCGTCGCGAAATCATCGGTCGCCGGACTCAGGCCGAGCGCCTTGGGCATCATGCCAATGCGCTGCTGGTGGGCACAGTCCAGCAAATGCAGCGTACAGAACAGGACCTGCGCACGCTCAACCGCTGCAGTCGCGGGCTACAGAGTTGCGTGCAGCAAGATGAAGCGGTCGAGGTCGCACGCCAGGCGCTTGAGCGCCTGCTCGGTTCGGCTGGGTGCGGCGTGTACTGCACCGATGCTGCTGGCGAGCAGGTGGTGTGCGTCGCCCACTGGGGGATGGAGACGGCATGTGCGCCATCGATGTCGCTGGAGCGTTGCGAGAGTCTATGTCGGCACGCGACCCAGGTGATGCAGCCCGGTGCAGCGTCGCTGTGCGCACAAACCACCGATGCCATTTGCGAACCCGCACAAGCGCTTTACGGCGCCTGTGTGCCGATGATCGTGCAGGACGAACGGCTGGGGATGATCCATCTCTCCAGTCCCGACCTTGCCGTGCTGGAGCGGCTGAACCTGGTCGAGGTGGTGGCCGAGCAACTGGCGATGGCGCTGCATAATCTGCATTTGCGTCAGCGCCTGCGCACGCAGTCGATTCGTGATCCGCTGACCGGGCTGTATAACCGACGCTATCTGGAGGAGTCGCTGCTGCGCGAACTATCGCGCTGTGCGCGCCGCGATTTGCCGTTGGCACTGATGATGTTGGATCTGGACCATTTCAAGGCGCTCAACGACCGTTTGGGCCATGCTGGCGGCGACGCGTTGCTGGCTGCTTTCGGCCAGTTGCTTGCGGGAATGGTGCGACCGGAAGATATCGCCTGCCGTTATGGTGGCGAGGAGTTCACGGTGATTCTCCCGGGTGCCTCGGCAGACGTTGCGCAACGCCGCGCCGAGCAAATTCGCGTGGCGGTCGAGCAGCTGCAGGTACAGCATCAGGGGCAAACGCTGCCACCGATCACGGTGTCGATTGGCGTAGCGGCTTATCCGGACCATGGCAGTACCGGCGAGGAATTGCTGCGCTGCGCCGACGCTGCGCTTTACGCTGGCAAGCGTAATGGCCGCAATCGAGTCGCTTCGGCTGTGACCGAGCTGAGCGTGAACGACGATTGCCAACTCGCGTCATCGTAAGGCGTTATCCCGCGTTGTCCGGCTATGTCCGCTCGGGTGTTGCCGTTGGCTTGGCCGCTGCCGCGCCGCGCACCATGCTCGCCAATACATCGTCCCGGCGTATCCAGGCATGGAACAGTGCCGCGCACAGATGTCCCAACACCGTGGCGAACAACAGATAACCCAGCCAGCCATGCGCGCAACGTAGCTCCGCGTACAGCACCGGGTTGTGCGAGGTGATCGCGGGCAGGTGTACGCCCGCCCACAGCACGATTGGATAGCCGCCAGCCGAGAGCATCGCCCAGCCCAACAGCGGCATCGCCAGCATCAGCGCATACAGCAAGCCGTGCGAGGCATGCGCGGCGATTTTTTGCCAGTGCGGCAGGTCGGCCGGTAGCGGCGGCGGGCGGTGCCGCAGACGGTTGCCCAGGCGCACCAGCGCCAGCAGTCCGATGGCGATGCCCAGTGGACGGTGCAGGTCCAGCAGCCAGGGGCGTTGCGACACCGAGGCAACCATGCCGACGCCGACGAACAGCATGGTCAGGATCATCGCCGCCATCAGCCAATGCAGCACGCGCGCGGTCAGGTTGAAGTGCCCGGATCGGTTGCTCGGATTCATTGTGCAGTTCCTTGTTGGCCGATGGCATCCGGCGCCTGGCCGCGTGCGATCTCGCGCTCGCGGCGGTTGAACGATTGTGCATAGACCGCCGAACGTGCGGCCAGAATCGGGTCGTCGGAGCCGGCGATGCCGTGCGGCAGGATCAGCGGGTCGTAGTTGAGGTCGCGGCATGGGCCGCTGGCCTGTGGTTCGGCATGGTCGAGCACCAGGGTGCCAGCGACCACATGTTGCCGCGTCGGTGGCCAGGGGCGGGACGGATCCTCGATTGGATCGCCGGGCGCGGCCACGGTAAGTACCAAGTCCCAGCGCAGCGGGCCGCGCTCCAGCCGCGTCTGTAGATCCTCGCTGAGAAAATTCGCATCGGCCTGCGCGCGCTGCGCCGCCGACAACGGCATGAACGGCGTGTGCGGGCGCATCGACCAGCGCACGTAGCGGCTGCTGCCATCGGCGGCGGTGAAACGGAACGCGTTGACGCCGTTGTACTCGGTATTGGCCCAACTGTTCGACCATGGCGCGGTCCTGGCCCATTCCTGGAACATATGTGCTTCCGGATAGCGCTGCAGGAACGCGGCCATCTTCGCTGGATCCGGTTTGCCGGTCGCCGGATCTGGCGTTGACGCCTGGAGCTGCGCCATGAAGCCTTCTGGCGTGGCGACCACGAAGAATGGAAAGTTGTTCATCGCCATGCGCCATTCCTGGCCGTCGTCGCTGCGCAACTGCAGGGCCATGCTGCGCACGCGTGCCTGGCCGTCGGCGCCGTGCGGATCGCTGCCGCCGATCGACAGGCGGCCCAGCACCGGCACCGAGGCCTGGGCGAACACCCGAGCTTCGGACAATGCCTGACCTTGGCCGTTACTCTCGAAGTGGCCGCTGACGCAGACCCCCTTGCTGTGCGCGCGGCGGAAGCCGGGATGCGCTGGACCACCGGCTTGGAGGGCGTCGGTCATGTGCTGGGCGGTCAGCCGTTGCGGCCCGCCGAGCCAGCCCGCGCTCCAGGCGAAGGCGGCGGCCAGAGCAACGGCGATTGCGGCGATGCCGGCCAGTGCCAGCCAGGGACGTGGCGGTGACGAGGTCGGATCGGGCTGGGACATGTGCAGCTCCTGTGGCGATGGGGTGTGACGTGGCTGGATGGCGCAACGACGTTGTGTCGCAGTGGTGCCGGTGACAAGGTCATACCAGCGGCGAGGCGGCATTCGCGCTCTGTTTTACACCGATTCGAACGGGTGCATGGCGACAATTGCCGCATCCATGCCGAGGCCTGTATTCGCCGCATGATGGATTCCCTGCCATCGTGTTGCGGTACGCCGACACAACGCGCTTGGCGCATATCGCCCGAGTCATTGTCTTGCTGGTGACGTGGCGGCCTGTTCACGCCGCTGTGCGGATCGGCATCAGCGCGGCGTCGGGTTGGATGTCATCCTCAGCAGCAGGCTAGAGCAACGGTGGCGGTTGCTTCGTTCGAGTCGGCATCGGTCGTCGTTTCTGGTCGACGTCCCTACTGTCGGGCGTCGGTGGGTGTTCTGCCAGCATTAGCGAGAGCGCGGCCTTTGCCATCATGTGCGCGCTGATCGGTGCGGTGATGAACAAGAACACGGTAATCAACAATTCGCGTGGCTGCGGGTCTTGCCCCAGGAACAGGTGATAGCCCACCGAGGCCAGCAGAATGCAGCCCACGCCCAGCGTGCTGGCCATGGTCGGCGCGTGCAGGCGCTTGAAGAAGTCCGATAGTCTCACCAGTCCCAGCGCACCGAGCAGGATGAAAGAGCAGCCGACGATCAGCAGCAACGCCAGGGTGAGATGCAGCAATGCGTTCATTCGACGATGTCCCGACGCAGCACGTATTTGCTCAACACCACGGTACTGCCGAAGCCGAGCATGGCGATGATCAACGCCGCCTCGAAATACACCGGCGAATCCAGGTACATGCCCCATAACATCACTTCGGCGATTGCGCTGATCGAGAGCGTATCCAGCGCCAGGATGCGGTCGGGCAGGGTCGGGCCGCGCAGCAGCCGCCACAACGCCAGCAGCATCGCCAGGGCGACCATGTGCATGCACACCACGATGGTGGTGTCGATGAAGATGTCGTGGGTCATGGGAAGATCTCCATCAATGGCGCTTCGTAACGTGTCTTGATTTGCTGGATCAGGCGCTCGGCATCGTCCAGGTGCAGCACATGCACCAGCAAATATTTGCGGTCCTGCGACAACGCTGCCGAGACCGTACCTGGGGTCAGGGTGATCATGCTGGTCAGTGCGGCGATACCATGGATGTTGGCGATATCCAGCGGCACCCAGACGAAGCCGGGGCGGATTCGTGTCTGCGGTCCTAGCACTTGCAGCGCGACCATCACGTTGGAGCGCACGATGTCCCAGGCCGCCACGCACAGCATCTTCGGCAGCGGACGCAGCGTGCCGATGCGGGCGAACTCGCGGTCCAGGCGCGCGGCGAACAGCGGCACCGCCACGCCGAGTCCACCGCCAAGCAAGAGTTGGCCTGGGCTGAGACTGTCGCTCATCAGCAGCCAGAACGCGGTGATGGTGAGACTCAGCGGCCAGGAGGGGAACAGCCGGCGCGACCAGGAGGAACGGACCATCTCAGGGCTCCCGCAGCACTGGCGCCGTGGCGCGCAACTGGGTGACATACGCGGATGGATACAACACCTGCGCGGCGATGGCATCGGTGTAGCGCAGCAGTGGTTCGGCTGCCAACGTCATGGTCATGCCGTAGCCGAGCAGCAACAGGGTGGCGGCGACTTCCAGCCGCCGTGCCGCTACCGTGTGCGTGACCGGCGGTGGCAATGCGGCAGTGTCGTGATCGACCGTGTTCTGGTGACCGGGTACGTGCCAGAACAGTCGCACGCCGCTGCGGGTCAGCCCGATGATGACCATCAGGCTGCTGAGCAACACCGTGCTCCACACCGGGCCAGTGAGCGCCGCTGGCGTGTCGCCGAGCAGCGCGACCTTGGCCAGGAAACCGGACAGTGGCGGCAGCCCAGCCACCGAGATCGCCGCGATCAGAAACAGCAGTCCTGACAGCGTTTTCTGCGGCAGCGGGGCGATGTGGTTGTTGCGCTCGCCTGCACCGCCGCGTCGGCCCGGGATCAGTTCGGCGATCATGAACAGTGCGGCGGCCACGAAACTGCTGTGCGCCAGGTAATACAGGCCCGCGCTGAGCATGCCGGGCCGCTGCAACGCGAAGGCGACAAACAACGTCGCCGCCGACACGATCACCAGGTAGCCGATCAGCACCCGCAGGCGCACCGCCGCCAGCACGCCGAGAGCACCCAGCAGCAGCGTGGTCAGGCCCAGCCACAGTAGCCAGTCGCCGCCGTAGCCATGCAGCGTCGACGACTGGCTGCCGAGCATCAGCGTACTGACGCGCAACATCGTATACAGGCCGACCTTGGTCATGATCACGCATAGCGCCGCGACGGCGGTCGGCGCTCGCGCATAGGTTTCCGGCAACCACAGATATAACGGTAGCAACGCGGCCTTGGCGCAGAACACCAGCAGCAACAGGCCGAGTGCGGCCTTGATCAGCGCCAGGTTCTGCGGTGGCGCCTGCGCCACGCGCTGCGACAACTCGGCCATGTTCAGCGAGCCGAGCAGTGCGTACAGCAAGCCCAGCGCGATCAGGAACACGGTGGAGCAGGTGACGTTGAACACCACGTAATGAAACCCCGCACGCAGGCGCAGGCCGCGACCGCCACTGAGCAGCAGCCCGTAGGAAGCGATCAACATCACCTCGAAGAATACGAACAGATTGAAGACATCGCCGGTCAGGAATGCGCCGTTCAGGCCGACCAACTGGAACTGGAACAGCGCATGGAAATGCGGCGCACGCCGATCCCAACCCGCGCAGGCGTGCAGCAGGCAAGCGGCGGCGAGCAAGGTGGTGGTCGCCAGCATCCATGCCGATAGCCGGTCGGCCATCAGCACGATGCCCAGCCGCGCGGGCCAGTCGCCCAGCAGATAGGCGTGGACGTGACCATCGCCCACCTGCGCGCACAGCGCGGTCACGGCTGCGGCCAGTGCCGCCATCGCCGTCCACGCCAGCAGGCGCTGCAACCTGCGAGCTGCGCGACGTTGCTCCAGCAACAACGACAACCCGGCACCGAGCAATGGAATCAGGATCGGCAGAATCAGCACATGGCTCATGGCGCATCCTCCGCGTCATGATCCGCGCGCGCATCGACATGGTCGCTGTGGTTGTCGCTGCGATTGCGCAGTGCCAGCACGATACTCACGGCCGTCATCGCGAAGGCGATCACGATCGCGGTCAACACCAATGCCTGCGGCAGCGGATCGGCATGCTCGGCCAGGGTCGGCGCGATGCCGTCGCGCAGCAGCGGCGCTTTGCCCTGCACCAGCCGTCCACCAGCGAAGATCAGCAGGTTGGTGGCGTAGGACAGCACGGTCATGCCCAGGATCACATCGAAGCTGCGCGCGCGCAGTAGCAGATACACGCCTACCGCCGTCAGCACGCCGATCGCGCTCGCCAAGGCCAGTTCCATCAGTGCATTTCCCCGGTGATGGCCGAGCGTCGGGTCGGGTCGATGCGCCCGCGCTGCGCCTCGCGTGTGCGTGAGGGCATGATCGTGCCCAGCATCGACAGGGTCAGCATGGTGCCGCCGAACACCACCAGGAAGACGCCGGTGTCGAACCCCAGCGCACTGGTCAACGACACCTCGCCGATCAATGGCAGCGTCAGGTCGAGGTGGCCGCTGGTCAACAATGGCGCGCCGAACAACAGTGCGCCCATGCCGCTGAGCGCGGCCAGCAACAAACCCAGCGCGATGCAGCGGATGTAGTCCAAGCCGAAGCGCGACTCCACCGAAGCGGCGCCCTGGATCACGTACTGCATCAGCAGCGGCACCGCCAGCACCAGCCCGGCGATAAACCCGCCACCGGGCGCATTGTGTCCGCGCAGAAACAAAAAGATCGACACGGTGAGGGTGAGCGGGAACAGCAATTGGGTCAGATCCGCTGGCACCGGCAGCGTGATCGGTGGGCCGGGCATGATCGTTTCGGGCATCATCCGCACACCTCGCAACAGCGCGTGCACCACCAGCGCGGCAATCGCGAACACGCTGATTTCGCCGAAGGTATCCAAACCGCGGAAATCCACCAGAATCACGTTGACCACGTTGCGTCCATACGCCTGTGGCAGCGCGCGTTGCAGTAGTTCGCCGGCCATGCTCGACGTTGGGCGGGTCATCGCCGCATACGCCAGCAAGGCCATGCCGACACCGGCGGCGATTGCCAATGCCGCATCGCGTCGCCGCGGCCAGCGCCGTGGTTCCGCAGGCGACACAGTAGGCAAGTAGTGCAGCCCCAGCAGCATCAACACTAGCGTGACCATTTCCACCAGCAATTGGGTCAGCGCCAGATCCGGTGCGGACAGGAACACGAAGACCAGGCTCACGCCCAGTCCGCTGCCACCGATGGCCACCACGGCCAGCAGGCGCTGGCGGTACAGGCGCAGCGTGGTGAATGCGCTGCCGACGATCAACAACCACAGCGCCCAGCCCAGCGGCGGCATCGGCTGCGGTGGCGGCCACGACGGCCATGACGGCGCCGTCGCGACGAACGGCGCCGCCGCGACCACCACGGCGGCCAACAGCAAGCAACGCAGGCTGCGTTGCAGGCGGCCATTGACGAGCAGCCGGGTCGCCCGCGCGGCCAGGCCGAACAATGTCTGCACATGCCAATGGAACAGGCGTTTGCCCAGCGAACGGCGCACCTCGGTGTATAGCGCCGTCAGCCGGCGCAGGCTGAAGTACAGTGCCACCCCGCCGATCACGCCGGTCAGGCTCATCGCCAGCGGCGCGTTCCAGCCGTGCCACAGCGCCAGGCTGTAGTCGGGCAGGGCGTCGCCGAGGATCGCGCTGGCGGCGCTGCGCAACACCGGTGCCACGGTCAGCGTTGGCACGGTGCCGACCGCCACGCAGACCAACACCAGGATTTCCACCGGAATCTTCATCCAGCGCGGCGGCTCGTGCGGCATCGTCTGCAGCTCGCGTGGCCCTTCGCCGAAGAACGTCTCGTAGACGAAGCGCAGGCTGTAGGCCACGCCGAACACGCCGGCCAGCAGTGCTGCGCTGGCGATGAACACACGCATCGCCGTCGGTCCGTTGGTGCCCAGCGCCTCGGCGAAGAACATTTCCTTGGACAAAAACCCGTTGAGCAGCGGGATACCGGCCATCGCCAGCGCGGCGATGATCGCCAGCGTGCTGGTGATCGGCATCCAGCGGCGCAACCCGCCGAGCCGACGCATGTCGCGGGTGTGGGTCTCGTGGTCGATGATGCCGGCGGCCATGAACAACGAGGCTTTGAAGACGGCGTGATTGAGCATGTGGAAGACGCCAGCGACCACCGCCATCGGCGTGGATAGCCCGAACAACATGGTGATCAAGCCCAGATGCGAGATTGTCGAATACGCCAGCACGCCTTTCAGATCGTGCTGGAAGATCGCTAACCAGGCTCCGGTCAGCAGGGTGATCGCGCCGATGCCGCTGACCGTGTAGAAGAACAACGGGCTGCCGGCCAGCGCCGGATGCAGTCGCGCCAGCAGGAAGACGCCGGCCTTGACCATCGTCGCCGAATGCAGATACGCCGACACCGGCGTTGGTGCGGCCATCGCCTGCGGCAGCCAAAAATGCAGCGGGAACTGCGCGCTCTTGCTGAAGATGCCGAGCAGGATCAACCCCAGCGCCCACGGATACAGCGCGCTGGCGCGGATCGTCTCGCCAGCGGCGAGCACCGCGTCGAGCTGATAACTGCCGACGATGCGACCGAGCAGCAGCACGCCGCCGAGCAACGCCAGGCCACCGCCGCCGGTGATCACCAGGGCCATGCGCGCGCCGTCGCGCGCGTCCTTGCGCTGCGACCAGAAGCCGATCAGCAAGAACGAACTGATGCTGGTCAGTTCCCAGAACACCATCAGCAGCAACAAATTGCCGGCCAGCACCATGCCCAGCATCGCACCCATGAAGAACAGCAGGCAGGCATAGAAACGCGCCGCGTTCTCGCGCGCACTCAGGTAGTAGTGCGCATACATCACCACCAGTGCGCCGATCGCCAGCACCAAGCCAGCGAACATCCAGGCCAGGCCATCGAGCCGCAGTGAAAACTGCAGCCCGATCTGCGGCAGCCAGGCGTGATCGCTGCGGACGATGCCGCCTTGCAGGACGGTCGCGCTCAACGTGCCCAGCAACACCAGGCCGGCCAGTGGCGCGATCGCCGCGACCCAGGCCAGCACAGCGCGTGTCCGATGGCGCAGGGCGGCCACGCTGACCGCCATCAGGAACGGCAAGGCCAACAGGAGGATGAGGATGGGCATCATGCAGGGAATACGCGATTCGCGTGCAGAGATCCGAGTGTAACAGGCAGGTTGTGGCGCTGGCCGAGGGTGGCGTGGCGCGCATGCACGCACATCGACGCTCTGACCCGCAGCAGGCGATGCGTCTGCGCGTGCTGCGCCACAGGAAATTGGGCATGGTGGCGTGCGCTGGTTATGCTGTGGCGATGATCGATGCGCCTGTTTCCGCTGTCCCCATGCAACACCCTGCCACGTCGCCGGGTATCGCGCTGCTGTTCGGCGGGAGTGGTCAAATCGGCGAACCGCTGTTGCAAGGGTTGCTCGCCGCCGGTTGGCAGGTGCATGCCTACTCGCGCACCGCCCAGCCGGCCCGGCCCGGCCTGCATTGGCATTCTGGCGAGCTGGGGACGTTGTCGATGCCACCGTCGCCGGTCGATGTCGTCTTCAGTTGCGGGCCGCTGGATGCGTTCGCGGATTGGTATCGGCGCGTGCCGATGCAGGCGCCGCGCGTGGTCGCGTTCGGCTCCACCAGCCTGGAGGTCAAGCGCGATTCGCTGGATACCGCCGAACGCGATGTTGCCCGACGCTTGCGCGAGGCCGAAGCGACGCTGTTTGCGGTGGCCGCCGAACGCGGCGCCGCTGCGACAGTGTTACGACCGACCCTGGTCTACGGTGCTGGTCGCGACCGTACCTTGAGCGCGATTGCGGCGCTGGCGCGGCGCAGCGGTTGCTTCGTACTGCCGCGCAGTGCCTGTGGCCTGCGGCAGCCGGTGCATGTGCAGGATCTGGCCGATGCGGCGCTGGCGGTACTGGCGTCTGCGGCCACACATGGCAAAAGCTATGCGCTGGGCGGCGGCGAGACACTGCGTTATCGCGACATGGTGCGCCGCGTGCTGGCCGTGTTGCAGCCACCGGCACGGTTGCTGCTGTTGCCGCATGCCGTGTTCGCGCTGCTGTTGGCGTTGGCGCATGCCTGCGGTCGCTTGCGTGGCATGAATCGCGCGGCCTTGCAGCGCATGCGCGAGGATCTGGTCTTCGATCTGGCGCCTGCGCTGCGCGATTTCGGCTACGCGCCGCGCGTGTTCGCCCCGGATGCGGCCATGCTCGGCGTGACGCCCGCAGACGCCGTGCCTCAGTAGCGCCAGTGCATGTGCCGGTACAGCTTGGCCAGCACCCAGGCCGGGCCGATCAGCAGATACACGAGATCGGTGAAAAAACTGGGCCGCTGGCCTTCCAGTGTGTGGCCGAAGTACTGCGCGATCCACGCGAGCACGAAGACCGCCAGTGCCACCCAACGCAATCCCTGCAGCCCCAGGTGTGCTTCCAGCAGCCGGCACAGACAGCCACAGAAAAAGAAGACGGCGAGCATGCCGTAGCCCAGTGGTCGCGACAGCCGGTTGTAGTACATCCACGCGGCGAACATGCCCAGCGCCGCCCACACGCCGCTTTGGAACCAGCTAGCGCCGACCGGGATGCACCACAGCAGCGCCACGACCGACCACAGGATCGCCGGCACCGCGATCACGTGGATACGCTGGTTGACGGTGTTGCGGTGAGCGTCGGAATAGTGGGCGAAGTATCGGTCGATCGGGCGCGCGTAGACGGTGGTTTCCATCTTTCCTCCGAGTCACCGAATCAGCATAGCGTCATCGACGCCGCGATGCGCAGACAGCTCCCTGTGGCGTGGCTGCGTGCGAGCGATGAGAACGCTGCGTGGGTTGGCGAAGTGTCGCAGAGCGGCGTGTTGTCCGCAGCAGTGTGTTGGAGCCAGCGCCGATCCGGTGGTTGCAAAGCTCGGGAACGAAGAAGCGCAGGCGATAGCGAAATCATCGTCGGTTTCGGGTCGATCCGCTCATGCGGTGGAGGATACGCCGCATTGCCGCATCCGCATGCCGCCTCGTCCAAGCGCCGGCATCTGGCGCAGGGCGATGCGTTTCAATCGACCGAAATGCCGGCCAGCCGCTGCAGTGCCTCGGCGTATTTGCTTCGGGTGCGCTCGATCACTTCCTGCGGCAGGCGCGGGCCGGGCGCGGTCTTGCCCCAGTCCAGCGTTTCCAGGTAATCGCGCACGAACTGTTTGTCGTAGCTCGGCGGGCTACTGCCAACGTCGTATTCGTCGGCGGGCCAATAACGCGAGGAGTCCGGAGTCAGCATCTCGTCCATGATGTACAGGCGGCCATCGAGGTCGGTGCCGAATTCGAACTTGGTGTCCGCCAGCAGGATGCCGCGCTCGGCGGCGAAGTCGGCGGCGAAGCGGTAGATGCGCAACGTGGCGTCACGCACGCGCTCGGCCAGCTCGGCGCCCACGGTCTTGACCATGGCATCGAAGTCGATGTTTTCGTCGTGGTCGCCGACGGCGGCCTTGGTCGAGGGGGTGAAGATCGGTTCGGCCAGTTTCTCGGCCTGGCGCAGGCCATCGGGTAGCTCGATCCCGCTGACCTTGCCGGTGCGCTGGTAGTCCTTCCAGCCGCTGCCGATCAGATAGCCGCGGGCGATGGCTTCCACCGGCACCGGCTTGAGCTTGCGGGTCACCACCGCGCGTTTGGCGTACAGCGCGGTGTCCACGCCCTCGGGCAGCACCGCGGCGACATCGATGCCGGTGAGATGGTTGGGCATCAGGTGTTCGGTCTTCTTGAACCAGAAGTTGGACACCTGGCAGAGCATCTCGCCCTTGCCGGGAATCGGGTCGGGCAGCACCACGTCGAAGGCGGACAAGCGGTCGGTGGCGACCATCAGCAGGTAGTCGCCGGCCGGGACGTTGGCGGGCAGGCGTTCGCGCGGCAGATCGAACACGTCGCGGACCTTGCCGCGGTGACGCAACGGCAGGCCAGGCAGATCGGATTGCAACAGCGTGGTGGACACAGGCGCTCCTACGGACTTCGCAATGGCGACCGTCCCAGGGACCCGGCGGGCCCGCGGCGGACGGCGGGCCGCGTAGTGTACGGCTGGAAAGCCCTACTGTGCCGTAAAATATACGTCCCTATCCGCCGAGCCCGCCCTTGTCCAAGCCCTGGTACGGAAAATTGCTCGGCGCCATCGCCGCCGCCTTGCTGCTGCGGCCAACGCCCGTGCTTGGCGCGTTCATCGGGCTGCTGATCGGACATGCTTTCGACGCGGACTGGTTCAAGCTATCCCAGCGCGAAGATCCGTATCGCGAACTGGGCCTCACACGCGATGCGACCGACGCGGAAATCGAACTTGCCTATCGCCGGCTGATGTCTCAATACCATCCCGACAAAGTCGCTAACGCCAGCCCAGAGTTGCGCGCGCGCGCCGAGAAAAAGGCCAGCCAGCTCAACACGGCTTACGACCGTATTCGCCTCCTGCGCAAACGCTGAGATCCCGCCATGTCCGATTGCATCATTGCCCCGTCCATCCTGTCCGCCGATTTCGCCCGTCTTGGCGAGGAAGTGGATGCGGTGCTGCGCGCCGGCGCCGACTGGATCCATTTCGATGTGATGGATAACCACTACGTGCCGAATCTGACCATCGGCCCGATGGTATGCCGGGCGCTGCGCAAGCACGGGGTGAGCGCACCGATCGACGTGCATCTGATGGTGGAGCCGGTGGATCGGCTGATTCCCGATTTCGCCGAGGCCGGTGCCAGCCTCATCAGCTTCCATCCCGAGGCCAGCCGTCATGTCCATCGCAGCATCCAACTGATCAAGTCGCACGGCTGCCAAGTCGGGTTGGCAATCAACCCCGCCACCCCGTTGGAGATTCTCGACTGGGTGTTGGACGATGTGGATCTGGTGCTGGTGATGTCGGTCAACCCGGGCTTTGGCGGGCAGGCATTCATCCCCTCGGCGCTGGACAAGCTGCGCTCCATCCGCACCTGCATCGACGCCAGTCGCAAGCCGATCCGGCTGCAAGTCGATGGTGGGATCAAGCCGGACAACATCGCCGCGGCCGCGGCCGCCGGTGCCGATACCTTCGTCGCAGGGTCGGCGATCTTCAACGCGCCGGATTACGCCGAGGTCATCGCGCGCATGCGCGCGGCGGTGGCGGCGCGCTGAGATGGCGGTGATGCAGATCCGCCCGGCGCTGGCCGCCGATGCCGCGCTGATGCTGCGGATGATTCGCGACCTGGCCCGCTACGAGCGGGCCGAGGACGCGGTGCAAACCGACGAGGCCGGCCTGCGCGCCAGTTTGTTCGGTCCCGGTGCGCGTGCGCATGCGTTGATCTGCGAAGTCGATACCCAGCCGGTCGGTTATGCGGTGTATTTCTACAATTATTCCACCTGGCTCGGACGCAACGGCCTGTATCTGGAAGATCTGTACGTGGATCCCGCGCACCGTGGTCTAGGTGCCGGCAAGGCGTTGTTGCGGCATTTGGCGCGGCAGGCGGTGGCCGAAGGTTGCGGTCGTTTCGAGTGGTCGGTGCTGGACTGGAACCAACCGGCAATCGACTTCTACGCAGCAGCAGGCGCGCAGGCGCAGGACGAATGGACGGTGTACCGCTTGCAGGGCGAGGCACTGAGCAAGTTCGCCGCCGGTTAAGCGCCGTTGCTGTGCGAGCTGCAAAAAGCAGCGAGGTAGAAAAAGCAGGAACCGCACAGTTGCCTGTGCGGTTCCTCTGGAAATATTTGGAGGCTGATCCTGCCTCCATCCGTCGTCCCTGCTATGGCCTTCTATGTTCCGGATCGTCGGTGACGCGGGTATGACAGTGCGCGGCGCGGTGTCGTATCGATTCGCGATCCGTGTCATGCCGTGTCGGCGAAGCACGCGCGATGGTCCGCGCAGGCTGTGCATGGCGGCAGCGCATCGGTCCTGGTTTTCAGGCGGCGAAGCCAGCTTTGCGCACCGCGCCGATGTCCGCGAACGGACTGCGGACGCGGTTCCCTGCACCCGATCCGCCTGCGTCGCTGTGGCTAAACCGCCAGATGTGCCTGCCGTCGCACAATCGACTGTGCCGTCTGCAACCGTTGCCAGTCGCCGCAGTTGCGGTAAAGTAGTGACCGTGTTCAGCCTGACGACCCCGCGTTCCTTCACTTCGGCTCGCCGTGCGTGGCGATGGTGGCCTGCAGCCGTCGTCCGTCCCGTTATCGCGTCCCGGAAGGAAAGCCGTCTTGATCACCCGCGAGCAGTTCCAGCACTACGCCGCTGAAGGCCACACCCGTATCCCCGTCGTCCGCGAAGTGCTGTCCGATCTGGACACGCCATTGTCGGTCTACCTCAAGCTCGCCGACGCCCCGCATACCTATCTGTTCGAATCGGTCGAAGGTGGCGAGCGTTTTGGCCGTTATTCGATCATCGGCCTGCCGGCGCGCCGCGTCTACACCTTCCGTGGCCACACGTTGGAGGTGCGCGACCACGGCAGCCTGGTCGAGCAACGCGAGGTCGCCGATCCGCTCGCCGAGGTCGAGGCGCTGCGCGCCCAACACATGGTGCCCAGGATCGACGGCGTGCCGGGCTTCACCGGCGGCCTGGTGGGGTGGTTCGGTTTCGAATGCATTGGCTATATCGAGCCGCGCCTGGCGGGCGACGTTGCTCACGACGAATTGGACACGCCGGATATTCTGCTCATGCTGTCCGAAGAGGTCGCGGTTTTCGACAACCTCAAGGGCCGCCTGTACCTGATCGTGCACGTCGATCCATCCGCTGCCGATGCCTGGGAGCAGGCGCAAACGCGGCTGGACACGCTCACCGCCACGCTGCGTCAGCCCGGTGCGGGCTATCCCGCACCGTTGGCGCGCGACGTCCTCGACGAGAGCGATTTCGTCTCCGGCTTCACCCGCGAAGGCTTCATCGCCGCGGTGGAGAAGTCCAAGGACTACATTCGTGCCGGCGACATCTTCCAGGTCGTGCTGAGCCAGCGCCTGAGCGTGCCGTTCAAGACGCGTCCGTTGGACGTGTACCGCGCGCTGCGCGCGTTGAACCCGTCGCCCTACATGTATTTCATCGATGTTGGCGATACCCAGGTGGTCGGTTCCTCGCCGGAGATTCTGGTGCGTCTGGAGGCCGGGCAGGTCACCGTGCGCCCGATCGCCGGCACGCGTCGGCGCGGCAAGACCGTGGAAGAAGACCTCGCGCTGGAAGCGGAACTGCTCGCCGACCCCAAGGAGCGCGCCGAGCATCTGATGTTGATCGACCTGGGCCGCAACGACGCCGGTCGCGTCTCGCAGGCGGGGAGCGTGGCGGTCGGCGAGCGCTTCGTGATCGAGCGCTACAGCCACGTCATGCACATCGTCAGCGAAGTCACCGGCACGCTGTTGCCGGGGCTCAGTTACGCCGACGTGCTACGCGCGACCTTCCCCGCCGGCACCGTCAGCGGCGCGCCGAAGATCCGTGCGCTGGAGGTCATCCGTGAATTGGAGCCGATCAAGCGCAACGTGTACGCCGGCAGCATCGGCTACCTTGGCTGGCATGGCGATGCCGACACCGCCATCGCCATCCGCACGGCGGTGATCAAGCATGGCCGCCTGCACGTGCAGGCCGGTGCCGGCATCGTCTACGACTCCGATCCGCAAGCCGAATGGGACGAGACGATGAGCAAGGGCCGCGCGTTGTTCCGCGCGGTGGCCGAGGCGGCGAAGGGGCTCTAATGGACAGGACATTCAGTGAGCGACTGGGTTTCAAGGAACCGAGAACCTTGGCTCAGGTCGAAGAGATGGACGCTGCCCTTCGGAATGGGCTTTGGAATGTTCTCTATTCGACTTTTTTTGATACAGCGCATAATGATGGCCACGAACATGTGTCGAGACTTATTTGGCAACTCTATTTCAAGAAGCCAATCGACTCGCGTCCGAGTGAAAGAGGTATGTTTGATGGTCAATATCGGGCTGATTTTGATGAGGTTAGGGCGTGTTTCTTTGGTTGGGAATGGAATGAAGTCTATGATTTCGTCGAGTTCATGGTTGGCCTGAGTAGAAAACTTGGTCTGACAAAAGACCCATCCCGCTTCATCAAAATGCTGAAGTACGTGCTTGAAACGGAGTGCTCTGGATATCGTCTTCTCGGTGACATCTTCGTTCCAATCGTTGATCCTCACGAACTCGATGAAGTCAACAAGGCGCTGTCAGATTCATTTTCCGAGTCTCAAAAACACATTGCCTCCGCACTTCAGTTGATGGCGGATCGAAACAATCCGGACTATCGGAACTCGATCAAGGAATCCATTTGCGCTGTCGAAGCCGCGGCTCGGATCGTTTCTGGGAAGCCTGATGCGACGCTTGGTGATGCACTCAAGCATTTGGAGCGATCTGGGGCGCTACATGCTGCTCTCAAAGGCGCATTTTCGCAGCTCTACGGATATACGAGCGATGCCGACGGCATTCGCCATGCCTTGATGGGTGAATCCAACATCACGCAAGCCGACGCCCGCTATTTTCTGATGACATGCAGTGCATTCGTGAATTTACTTAAGACAAAGAAGGCCAGCTGATGCTGTTGATGCTCGACAACTACGACAGCTTCACCTACAACCTCGTGCAGTACTTGCAGGCGCTCGGTGCCGAGGTCAAGGTGGTGCGCAACGATGCGCTCAGCGTGGACGAGATCGAGCGCTTGGCGCCCGAGCGCATCGTCATCTCGCCCGGTCCATGCACGCCGAACGAGGCCGGGGTGTCGCTGCAATTGATCGAACGGCTCGGCCAGCACACGCCGATCCTGGGCGTGTGCCTGGGGCACCAGAGCATCGGTCAGGTCTACGGCGGGCAGGTGGTGCGCGCCGGCACCATCATGCACGGCAAGACCTCGCGCATCCGCCACCAGGGGCTGGGCGTGTTCGCCGGTCTGCCCGATGGCTACGAGGCCACCCGCTACCACTCGCTGGTGGTGGAGAAGACCACGTTGCCGCAGTGCCTGGAAATCACCGCCTGGACCGAACACGCCGATGGCAGCATGGAAGAAATCATGGGCCTGCGTCATCGTCAGTTCCCGGTCGAGGGCGTGCAGTTCCATCCCGAGTCCATCCTCACCGAGCATGGTCACGCCTTGTTGAAGAATTTCCTGGAGCGTTGAGTCGCCGCGCCGGCATCGCGTTCCTTTTCGTCACCGCCGGATGCCTAACGATGCAAGATCCCGCCGAAACCTTCCATTTCTACGAACCGGCCCATGGCCATGGGCTGCCGCACGATCCGTTCAACGCGATTGTCGGACCACGGCCGATCGGTTGGATCGGTTCGCGCAGCGCTGACGGCGTCGCCAATCTGGCGCCTTACAGTTTTTTCAATGCCTTCAACTACGTTCCGCCGATTGTCGGCTTCGCCAGCATCGGCTGGAAGGACAGTGTCCGCAACATCGAGGCCAGCGGTGAATTCACCTGGAACCTGGTCACGCGCCCGTTGGCCGAGGCGATGAACGCCAGTTCCGCGGCGGTCGCGCCGGAGGTCGATGAATTCGCTCTGGCGGGGCTGGCCGTCGCGCCGTCGCGCTTGGTCGGCGCGCCACGGGTCGCTGCAAGTCCGGTGAGTTTCGAATGCCGGCTCAGCCAGTTGCTGCCGCTGCAGACTGCGCGTGGCGAACCGATTCAAACGTGGCTGGTGCTCGGCGAAGTGGTCGGCGTGCACATCGCGCGCAGCGCATTGCACGATGGGCTTTACGATCCGGCCGCAGTGGCGACCCTGCTGCGTGCCGGTGGACCGGCCGATTACTTCGAGGTGCTCGCGCAAGGGCGGTTGCGCCTGGAGCGACCCGCTCGCCCGGCTTGACCCCATTGGCGGCCCTTTTCCCTCTTTAGGACAGCGACAGATCTTTCTTCTATGACCATCACCCCTCAACAAGCGCTGCAACGGACCATCGAGCACCGCGAAATCTTCCATGACGAGATGGTCGGGCTGATGCGGCAGATCATGCGGGGCGAGGTGTCGCCGGCGATCACGGCGGCCATCCTGACCGGGCTGCGGGTGAAGAAGGAGACGGTTGGCGAGATTGCCGGTGCGGCACAGGTGATGCGCGAGTTCTCGCGCACGGTGAGCGTCGCCGACCGCCGCCACATGGTCGACATTGTCGGCACGGGCGGTGACGGTTCGCACACCTTCAACATCTCCACTTGCGCGATGTTCGTCGCCGCCGCGGCCGGGGCCAAAGTGGCCAAGCACGGCAATCGCAGCGTCTCTTCCAAATCCGGCAGTGCCGATGTGCTGGAAGCGCTGGGCGCGGCGATCGAGCTGCAACCGGACCAGGTGGCGCAGGCGTTGCAGGCCACCGGCATCGGTTTCATGTATGCGCCGGTGCATCATCCGGCGATGAAGGTGGTGGCGCCGGTACGCCGCGAGATGGGCGTGCGTACCATCTTCAACATCCTCGGCCCGCTGACCAATCCGGCCGGTGCGCCGAACATCCTGATGGGGGTGTTTCATGCGGATCTGGTCGGCATCCAGGCGCGTGTGCTGCACGAACTGGGGGCCGAGCGCGCGCTGGTGGTGTGGGGCCGAGATGGCATGGACGAACTATCGTTGGGAGCCGGCACGCTGGTCGGCGAGTTGCGCGATGGTCAGGTGTGCGAATACGAACTGCATCCGGAGGATTTCGGTATCGCCATGTCGGCCAGCCGTAACCTCAAGGTGGCCGATGCCGCCGAATCGATGGCGATGCTGCGTGGCGTGCTCGATAACGTGCCCGGCCCGGCGCTGGACATCGTCGTCTTCAATGCCGGGGCGGCGTTGTACGTGGCTGGTGTGGCCGCCGATATCGCCAGCGGTATCGCGCTGGCCCGTGCCGCCATCGCCGATGGTCGTGCGCGGGCCAAGCTGCAGGCGTATGTGGCGTGCACGCGCACAATCCTGGCGATCCGCGAGCCGTGACCGGATGCGCGCGGCTTGCGTCGATATGCACGGCGTTCGCAACCGTTTGGGATCCTTGCAGCACGCACGATAGCCAGCGCCCGCCCGCCTCGGCTGTGTCTGATCCGCGTTCATTGACCTACCGTTACCTTCAGCATTGCCGATAATGCCCCCTCCACAGGATCCCAACGCATGAGCGACATTCTCCGTACCATCCTCGCGCGCAAGACCGAAGAGATCGCCGAACGCAGCGCGCGCGTGCCGTTGACCGAGCTGGTCGCGCGCGCGGAGGCGATGCCGTCCACGCGTGGGTTCGCGCGCGCGCTGCAGGCCGCCATCGCCAACGGCGACCCGGCGGTGATCGCCGAGGTCAAGAAGGCCAGCCCGTCCAAGGGCGTGATCCGGCCCGACTTCCATCCGGCCGATATCGCAGTCAGCTACCAATTCGGTGGTGCCGCCTGCTTGTCGGTGCTGACCGATGAGGATTTCTTCCAGGGGCACGATCGCTATCTGCAGCAGGCGCGCGAGGCATGCACCCTGCCGGTGTTGCGAAAAGACTTCACCATCGACCCGTATCAGGTCTACGAGGCCCGTGTGCTCGGTGCCGACTGCATTCTGCTGATCGTCGCCGCCCTGGACGACCTGCAACTGGCCGAATTGTCGTCGTTGGCGCTGCACCTGGGCATGGACGTCCTGGTGGAAGTGCACGACATCGACGAACTGGAGCGCGCCCTGCAAGTACCCGCGCCATTGATCGGCATCAACAACCGCAACCTGCGGACCTTCGAGGTGTCGCTGCAGACCACCTTGTCGATGAAGGACGCCGTCCCGCGCGATCGCCTGTTGGTGACCGAGAGTGGCATCCTCAGTCAGGCCGACGTGGCGACGATGCGCGCTGCCGACGTGCATGCTTTCCTGGTCGGCGAGGCGTTCATGCGTGCCGAGGAGCCTGGAGAAGCACTGCGGCAGTTGTTCTTTTCCGCATGAGCGTAACGTATCCAGTTCCGCACGCCGATGCGCCGGTGGTGGTGTTCGATTTCGACCACACGCTGTACGACGGCGACTCCGGCAGCCACCTGTTCGCTTGGTTGATCCGGCGCAATCCGTTGCGCCTGATCGCCGCGCTGTTGGCGACGCCGTTGTTAGGGCCGCTGGTGGCGATGCTGTCGACACGACGCACCGGCATCTCTGGCTATGTGTGGATCGCCAGCTTCGGTTTGCATCGCGCACGCGAGTTCAACGGGATCATCGATCAATACGTCCTGCATCATCAGGCGCAGATTCGGCAGCGGCTGCTGCCGCAAGCGCTGGAGGTGTTCGCCCGGCACCGTGTCGCAGGCGACCGGGTGGTGGTGGCCACCGGTGCGCCGCCGGAGTTGGCACGGGCGATTCTCGGTTTTGTCGCGCACCAGGACGTGCCGGTGATCGGCAGCCTGATCGGTCCGCGGCTGGGCGCGGTCACGGCGACCCGTCACTGCCACAATCAGGAAAAGATGCGCATGCTGCGCGAGCTCGGCTATGGCGCCATCGCCAAGGCCTATTCGGACAGCATCGCCGACCTGCCGCTGCTGCAAGCGGCGGCGGCGCCAGTCGTGGTCAATCCCAAGGCGTCGGCGGTGGCGGTGTTTCGGCAGGCCCTGCCGTCCGGTACGCCGATCCTGAACTGGGGATGCCGTGATCGCGCTGGCGACGCGGTGGGCGCGTGATTGCCGCGAAACGGCAGCCCAGCGCGCGACGCTGTTGCTCAACGCCCAGGTGCCGAATAGGCGCTGTCGCTCGCGACCAGGGCTCGGTGGATCGGCGCGATCCACTGCCCCTGGTCGATGTCGTAGGTGCCGAAGCCGCCTTCGAATTCCCAGTAGGCCCAGGCGAAATGGCGTTTCTCTGCGGCGTTGACCACGGCGATCGTCCAGGCGATGCGGTCGGCCGGCGGCGCCTTCTCGTAGGTGCCGAATTCACCTAGCAGCACGTGCCGGCGATGCACTGCGGCCCAGGCCGCGATCGTGTCGAACTCGCGATAAAGCTTGGCCCGGTCTACGTCGCTGCCCCAGTGCACGCCTGTGTTGTCGCGGATGTCACGACGAACCCAGGGTGCGCCCTGATGGGTGAAGCGGAACGGGTTGTAGTAATGCACCGTGACCAGAAGATGGGGGTCGTTCTCGGGCAGGCGCAGTTCGTCGAGGGCGTTGAAATTATTGCCGTTGGCCGGGCCGACGACCACGGTCCGGATCGGGTTGTCGCGGCGGATGACGTGCAGTGCGTCCCGGAGCAGGCCATTCCACACCGTACTGGTCACTTCGCCGCCGGGCTCGTTGAGGATTTCGAACAGTACCGAAGGCGGTGCGTTGCGGTAGCGTGGGGCGATCTGGCCCCAAAATGCCAACAGTTTCGTGCGGCAAACAGCGGCGTCGTTGGCGCAGGCATGGAAGTCGTGTTCGTCCAGGATCACGTTCAATCCTGCTGCCGTAGCCTGGCTGACCACCGTGTCCAGTGTGTTGAGCCAAACCGGGTCGAGCCGGTTGGCTGCGTCCATGTGCGCGAAGGCTTGCAGGTTCACCCGAACGGTGTGGAAGCCGCCATCGCGGATGGTGCGGAACAGTGGCGGGCGGAAATGCGCCTTGGCCGGGTCCGTCCACATTGGGTCATCGCTCAGGATGTTGACCCCACGGCCGAGCTGGGCAGAGGCGTCGGCCTGTGCCCAGCGCATTGGCAGTGCCAGACACAACAGCGCCAGAACGATGGGGATACCACGGTTGCGGTGCATTGCTGCTAGCTCCTAGGCAGTGGCAGGAGGCGAGACGCGCCGAGGCGCAGTCGGCTGGCAGCGGAGCCGCCACTGCACTCACTGCGCCAGGATCTGGCGCACTATCATCGTGCCCCATGGTCTGAGAAAAGCGAATGCAGGCGAACTGACCGGGCCAAGCGGGACCATGGCATCGCAGACGTACTCGCTGCCGCAGCCTCCGCCGTGTGGACTGGCGGTTGTCTCACACAACGCAGCGCGGCTGTCCATCTGAGACAGGTGGGCGCCCAGCGCCCGCACACCGAGCACCGCGGCGAGCAGGCCTGGTTCAGCGCTATCGCGGCATGCCGATCAGCGTGCGCCGTACAGCACCACGGTCTTGCCGCGTGCGTGCAGAAGGCCGTCGACCTGGAGCTTCTTCAGCACCCGGCCGGCCATCTCGCGCGAGCAGCCGACAAGTCGTGCCAACTCCTGCCGCGACACCCGCAACTGCATACCCTGCGGGTGGCTCATCGCCTCCGGCTCCTGGGCTAGGTCGTGCAGGGTGCGCACAATGCGGTCGCTGACATCCAGGAAGGCAAGGCGGCTGGCTTTGCGCGAGGTATCGAGCAGGCGCTTGGACAGCTGCACGCCGATTGCGTACAGCACCCGCGGCGCATCGGCCGACAGCGAACCTAAGAACAACTGGTGCAAACGTTCGTAGCTGATCTCGGCCAGCTCGCACGGCGTGCGCGTGCGCAGGATCACCTCGCGCTGGTCCGATTCGATGAACAGCCCCATCTCGCCGACGAACTCGCCGTTGCCGAAGTAGCCGAGAACCAGCTCACGGTCGTCATCTTCCTCGGCGATAATGCTGACCGAGCCGCTGACCACGTAGTACAGGGTCCCGGCAGGGTCGCCAGGTCTGAACACGTCGGTCCGCGCCGGATAACGACGGCGATGGCTGTGCGCTAGAAAGCGGTCAATGGTGGCGGCGTCCAACGTCAGAGGACTTGGGGCGATACGCACGGGTGCTGCGGTGGTGGCGTTTCCGGGACTCATGTTGGTTTCAGCTACGGCGTGATTCGTGAAGCTTAACGGGCCGCGTTCGTGGCGGCAAACATTAGGACGGACGACACATTTCGCGTTGCGCGCGTTTAGCTCATACTCTTGTGTATTCCCACGTCTGCAGAGGACCCACACCGTGGTCAAGCCGTTGCCTCGCTTGAGGCTGCAAGGTTTCAACAACCTCACCAAGGCGTTGAGCTTCAACATTTACGATGTCTGTTACGCGATCTCCGAAGATGAACGTCAGCGTTACATCGAATATATCGACGAGCAGTACGACGCCGATCGTCTGACCCAGATTCTTACCGATGTGGCCGAAATCATCGGCGCCAACATTCTGAACATTGCGCGCCAGGATTACGATCCGCAGGGCGCGTCGGTGACGATGCTGATCTCCGAAGAGCCGGTTATCGACAAGAAGGCGGCGGGCAAGGAAATCATCTCCGATGCCGTGGTTGCGCACATGGACAAGAGCCACATCACCGTCCATACCTACCCCGAAACCTATTCGCAGCACGGTATCGCTACGTTCCGTGCTGACATCGATGTCGCGACCTGCGGAGTGATTTCGCCGCTGAAGGCGCTCAACTATCTCATCGAGAGTCTGGAATCGGACATCGTGATCATGGATTACCGCGTGCGCGGCTTCACCCGCGACGTGAAGGGCAAGAAGCACTATATCGATCAGCGCTGGAGGTGTTCGCCCGGCACCGTGTCGCAGGCGACCGGGTGGTGGTGGCCACCGGTGCGCCGCCGGAGTTGGCACGGGCGATTCTCGGTTTTGTCGCGCACCAGGACGTGCCGGTGATCGGCAGCCTGATCGGTCCGCGGCTGGGCGCGGTCACGGCGACCCGTCACTGCCACAATCAGGAAAAGATGCGCATGCTGCGCGAGCTCGGCTATGGCGCCATCGCCAAGGCCTATTCGGACAGCATCGCCGACCTGCCGCTGCTGCAAGCGGCGGCGGCGCCAGTCGTGGTCAATCCCAAGGCGTCGGCGGTGGCGGTGTTTCGGCAGGCCCTGCCGTCCGGTACGCCGATCCTGAACTGGGGATGCCGTGATCGCGCTGGCGACGCGGTGGGCGCGTGATTGCCGCGAAACGGCAGCCCAGCGCGCGACGCTGTTGCTCAACGCCCAGGTGCCGAATAGGCGCTGTCGCTCGCGACCAGGGCTCGGTGGATCGGCGCGATCCACTGCCCCTGGTCGATGTCGTAGGTGCCGAAGCCGCCTTCGAATTCCCAGTAGGCCCAGGCGAAATGGCGTTTCTCTGCGGCGTTGACCACGGCGATCGTCCAGGCGATGCGGTCGGCCGGCGGCGCCTTCTCGTAGGTGCCGAATTCACCTAGCAGCACGTGCCGGCGATGCACTGCGGCCCAGGCCGCGATCGTGTCGAACTCGCGATAAAGCTTGGCCCGGTCTACGTCGCTGCCCCAGTGCACGCCTGTGTTGTCGCGGATGTCACGACGAACCCAGGGTGCGCCCTGATGGGTGAAGCGGAACGGGTTGTAGTAATGCACCGTGACCAGAAGATGGGGGTCGTTCTCGGGCAGGCGCAGTTCGTCGAGGGCGTTGAAATTATTGCCGTTGGCCGGGCCGACGACCACGGTCCGGATCGGGTTGTCGCGGCGGATGACGTGCAGTGCGTCCCGGAGCAGGCCATTCCACACCGTACTGGTCACTTCGCCGCCGGGCTCGTTGAGGATTTCGAACAGTACCGAAGGCGGTGCGTTGCGGTAGCGTGGGGCGATCTGGCCCCAAAATGCCAACAGTTTCGTGCGGCAAACAGCGGCGTCGTTGGCGCAGGCATGGAAGTCGTGTTCGTCCAGGATCACGTTCAATCCTGCTGCCGTAGCCTGGCTGACCACCGTGTCCAGTGTGTTGAGCCAAACCGGGTCGAGCCGGTTGGCTGCGTCCATGTGCGCGAAGGCTTGCAGGTTCACCCGAACGGTGTGGAAGCCGCCATCGCGGATGGTGCGGAACAGTGGCGGGCGGAAATGCGCCTTGGCCGGGTCCGTCCACATTGGGTCATCGCTCAGGATGTTGACCCCACGGCCGAGCTGGGCAGAGGCGTCGGCCTGTGCCCAGCGCATTGGCAGTGCCAGACACAACAGCGCCAGAACGATGGGGATACCACGGTTGCGGTGCATTGCTGCTAGCTCCTAGGCAGTGGCAGGAGGCGAGACGCGCCGAGGCGCAGTCGGCTGGCAGCGGAGCCGCCACTGCACTCACTGCGCCAGGATCTGGCGCACTATCATCGTGCCCCATGGTCTGAGAAAAGCGAATGCAGGCGAACTGACCGGGCCAAGCGGGACCATGGCATCGCAGACGTACTCGCTGCCGCAGCCTCCGCCGTGTGGACTGGCGGTTGTCTCACACAACGCAGCGCGGCTGTCCATCTGAGACAGGTGGGCGCCCAGCGCCCGCACACCGAGCACCGCGGCGAGCAGGCCTGGTTCAGCGCTATCGCGGCATGCCGATCAGCGTGCGCCGTACAGCACCACGGTCTTGCCGCGTGCGTGCAGAAGGCCGTCGACCTGGAGCTTCTTCAGCACCCGGCCGGCCATCTCGCGCGAGCAGCCGACAAGTCGTGCCAACTCCTGCCGCGACACCCGCAACTGCATACCCTGCGGGTGGCTCATCGCCTCCGGCTCCTGGGCTAGGTCGTGCAGGGTGCGCACAATGCGGTCGCTGACATCCAGGAAGGCAAGGCGGCTGGCTTTGCGCGAGGTATCGAGCAGGCGCTTGGACAGCTGCACGCCGATTGCGTACAGCACCCGCGGCGCATCGGCCGACAGCGAACCTAAGAACAACTGGTGCAAACGTTCGTAGCTGATCTCGGCCAGCTCGCACGGCGTGCGCGTGCGCAGGATCACCTCGCGCTGGTCCGATTCGATGAACAGCCCCATCTCGCCGACGAACTCGCCGTTGCCGAAGTAGCCGAGAACCAGCTCACGGTCGTCATCTTCCTCGGCGATAATGCTGACCGAGCCGCTGACCACGTAGTACAGGGTCCCGGCAGGGTCGCCAGGTCTGAACACGTCGGTCCGCGCCGGATAACGACGGCGATGGCTGTGCGCTAGAAAGCGGTCAATGGTGGCGGCGTCCAACGTCAGAGGACTTGGGGCGATACGCACGGGTGCTGCGGTGGTGGCGTTTCCGGGACTCATGTTGGTTTCAGCTACGGCGTGATTCGTGAAGCTTAACGGGCCGCGTTCGTGGCGGCAAACATTAGGACGGACGACACATTTCGCGTTGCGCGCGTTTAGCTCATACTCTTGTGTATTCCCACGTCTGCAGAGGACCCACACCGTGGTCAAGCCGTTGCCTCGCTTGAGGCTGCAAGGTTTCAACAACCTCACCAAGGCGTTGAGCTTCAACATTTACGATGTCTGTTACGCGATCTCCGAAGATGAACGTCAGCGTTACATCGAATATATCGACGAGCAGTACGACGCCGATCGTCTGACCCAGATTCTTACCGATGTGGCCGAAATCATCGGCGCCAACATTCTGAACATTGCGCGCCAGGATTACGATCCGCAGGGCGCGTCGGTGACGATGCTGATCTCCGAAGAGCCGGTTATCGACAAGAAGGCGGCGGGCAAGGAAATCATCTCCGATGCCGTGGTTGCGCACATGGACAAGAGCCACATCACCGTCCATACCTACCCCGAAACCTATTCGCAGCACGGTATCGCTACGTTCCGTGCTGACATCGATGTCGCGACCTGCGGAGTGATTTCGCCGCTGAAGGCGCTCAACTATCTCATCGAGAGTCTGGAATCGGACATCGTGATCATGGATTACCGCGTGCGCGGCTTCACCCGCGACGTGAAGGGCAAGAAGCACTATATCGATCACAAGATCAATTCGATCCAGAATTTCCTGGCGAAGAACATCAAATCGCGCTACGAGATGTTCGATGTCAACGTGTATCAGGAAAACATTTTCCACACCAAGATGCACCTGAAGGACTTCGATCTAGATCAGTACTTGTTCGAGGAGAAAGCCAAGAACCTGTCGTTCAAGGAGCGCATGCGTATCGAAGCGCTGCTCAAGCGCGAGATCGAGGAGTTGTTTCACGGCCGCAATTTGGTCGAATAAGTCTCTAGTCAGGGGTGCGCGGCAAGGTCGCCGCCGCGCGCTACGCGCTCCCGACAGGGCTCCGAGGTGCTACAAAAGTGTGCGATCTCTCTGCATTTTGTCTACATGCGGAGACGATGCGGCAATTCTTTTTGCCGGCACGTGCTGGATCGGCGCAGCCATCCGACCGAAGGGCTGCGGCGGTTTTGCTTTAGCTGTTGACCCGGTGAGGCCGGGGCGCTTGGCGCCTCCGGTCTTGAGGCTGCCGTGCGATCTAGTCGGGCAGTCTCTGGCGGCAGGAGGTGCGTTGCTGTGGAGCGCACTTGGCGACAGCGCCTTGTTCTGCGGTGCGCTGGGAGCTTGCGTCTGCCGGATGCGCGGCTCGCGGAATCAGCCTGCGGTGCGGACGATGCCGGATGCCGGATGCCGGATGCCGGCCTCAGGCGATGGCCATCCGTTTGCGTCTGACGAGTAGGCGACCGATCAGCAAGCGGTGTGCGACCATCGCCAGCAGCGCAGTGATCGACAGCGCGATGATGACGCGGGTAAACATGCCGCCCAGATTGCCGGCGTGCTCCAGTTGGTCGAGTCGGCCGAACTGCGATGGATCTGCGTTGGCATAGGCGATCACCACGGTGGCGCCGTCCAGCAGCAACGGTGCCGCTTCGGCGCCGCTGGCTTCGAACGCGCCGTTGTGCAGCCGCCCCTTGCTCTGGAACGCATAATGAAAGCGATAGCGCGTCAATGGCCGGGCCTGCATGCTGAAGGTGCCATCGGCGATCACCGGGACCGTGGTCACCGAGTGGTCGCGCAGGATTGCGCTGGCGTGGGCGTAGTCGCCGAGCAAATGATAAAGCACGGCACCACTGCAAAGCGCGAACAGGGCCGCGCACAGCAGGCGTGAGAGCCTGCGGATCAGCGGTGATGGTGAGTGGAGCGTGGCTGCGGGCATGGTGGTCGACGTGCGCAACCCGCGCCGAAGGTGCTAGAAGCGAACGATGCCGCAAATGACAAACGACACAGCAGATTGCCCATCGCGGGAATGTCGTGCGTGTGCGTGGAATCAGTCAGCATTTGTTCACTTTAGCCCGAATCCGCGGGCAATGCCAGCCGGCCCGGCTGCTCGCCGCCGCCAGCCATGGTCACAGTCGATAGGCGACCGCTTTCATTACGCGCGACGCGGCGGCCATCACGGTAGGGATCGGTACGGGCAGGTGTCGCGCGCCGGCGTGTTCGGCGTGCTCGGCATGGCGCGCCTCGTCGACTTTCATCACTGTCAAAATGTCGCGGCTGCGCAGGTCGGCTGGTGGCAGCGTCTGCAGGTGTTCGTCCAGGTGCGCCTCGACCTGGCGTTCGGTCTCCACGACGAAGCCCAGGTTCCAGCCATCGCCACGCAGCCCGGCAAGCGTGCCGATCGCGTAGCTGCCCGCGTACCAGAGCGGATTGAACAGGCTCGGGCGGCTGTCCAGTTCGTGTAGCCGCTTCGCGCACCAGGCCAGGTGATCGGTCTCTTCCTGTGCCGCCTCCAGCAGCTGCGCGCGCGTGGCCGGGTCGCGGGCGACCGCCGCTTGGCCGAAGTACAGCCCTTGTGCGCAGACTTCGCCCACATGGTTGATGCGCATCAGCCCGGCCGCGTGGCGGCGCTCGTCCGGCGCCAGCACCACATCGGCGCTGGCGGCGGGGTAGGCCCGTTGCGCTGGCGGATCGCCGAACACGGTCTCCAGGGCCCGTTGGGCCTCGACCAGGATGCGATCAAGTGGAGAATACTGGCGGCTGTCCGTCATGCGGGAGGCCCGGAAGCGGTGGGAGTGTCGATTCTCCCCCCGGGCTGGCGCACTGCCAAGCGTGAAGGGTCATTCTGGCCGTTGTGCCAGGAAGAACTTGCACGCAACCGTCGTCGCGCGTAGAATTTCGCCTCTTGCGTTTTTGCAATTCACAACGCGTGGCAAAGTTCCGGCAGTTTGCTGCGGGAATCCGCCCGACCAACCGAGTCTTTCAATGAGCACCTTCACTGCTAAGTCCGAGACCGTCCAGCGCGACTGGTATCTCGTCGACGCCGCCGGCAAAACGCTGGGTCGGCTTTCTACCGAACTTGCTCGCCGTCTGCGCGGCAAGCACAAGCCGGTCTATACCCCCCACGTCGATACTGGCGATTATCTGGTGGTGATCAACGCCGAGAAGATCGTCGTCACCGGTAACAAGCTCAAGGACAAGAAGTATCACCGCTTCACCGGCTACATCGGTAATCTGAAGACCGAGAGCCTGGAGCAGGCGTTGGAGCGCCATCCTGAGCGAGTGATCGAGATCGCGGTCAAGGGCATGTTGCCCAAGGGGCCGCTGGGTCGCGCGATGTATCGCAAGCTCAAGGTCTATTCCGGTGCGCAACATCCGCACGCCGCTCAGCAGCCGCAGGTTCTGGATATCTAAATCATGGCTATCACGCAAAACTACGGCACTGGCCGCCGCAAGTCCTCCACCGCTCGCGTGTTCCTGCGCAAGGGTACCGGCAATATCTCTGTCAATGGCCGTCCGCTGGACGAGTTCTTTGGCCGCGAGACCGCACGCATGATCGTGCGTCAGCCGTTGGAACTGACCAAGAACACCGAGAGCTTCGACATCGTGGTCACCGCCTCTGGCGGCGGCACCACTGGTCAGGCCGGCGCGATCCGCTTGGGGATTGCGCGTGCGCTGGTCGAGTACGACGAAACGTTGAAGTCCGAGCTGCGCAAGGCTGGTTTCATGACCCGCGACGCCCGTGAGGTCGAGCGTAAGAAGGTCGGTCTACACAAGGCGCGTCGCGCCACCCAGTTCTCCAAGCGCTGATTCATCGCGCCTAGTGTGGAATCCCGCGGGATTCCACTGGGGTGTACAAAAGCCCGGTTTCGGTCGGCCGGGCTTTTGTCGTTTTGAGGTTTTTTCTGTGTTTTGCCGACCGATAACGATGGAAGGTTGCCAATCCGCGTGATCCCGGCGGTTTTTGGCGTTGCGCGCGTTTGGCACAGTGCCGCGCTTGACTTGTGCCTGTTGCTCCGAGGCGAAGCGCTGTACCCGCTTTGTATCCAGCGCTGCTGAAAATTCCCCCGGAGTTCAAGGGGTTTGGCTGGATAGAGGAGGTGTTGGGTCTGCCGCCTTGTACGCGGCGTGCAGCGCGGGTGCGATGGACTTGCGCGAACCAAAAGCGAGTCAAATAAAAAGCCGATCTGTCGATCGGCTTTTTTTATTTGGCTGCCCCGGATGGATTCGAACCACCGAATGCCTGAGTCAGAGTCAGGTGCCTTACCGCTTGGCGACGGGGCAATGTGTAACAAAATTATTGCACGCCTTCAGCGTGGATACCATGGTGGCTATGGGTGGACTCGAACCACCGACCCCAGCATTATGAGTGCTGTGCTCTAACCGGCTGAGCTACATAGCCTCGGTGAACCGTCAATTCTTATGGAGAATCGGGCGGCTGTCAACGCATTTCTGCCCTGCTTGTGGCTTGAGCGCCACCATGGCAGAGTCGGAGCCAGTAGATTTTTCAGGAGTCCGCATCGTGATCGATCCGGACGGCTATCGACCGAACGTAGGCATCGTGCTGATGCGACCGGATGGTCAGGTGTTCTGGGCACGTCGTGTGCGCCGGGATGGCTGGCAGTTCCCGCAAGGTGGCATGAATACCGACGAAACCCCGGTCGAAGCCATGTACCGCGAGTTGCGCGAAGAAACCGGCTTGATGCCCGAGCATGTGGAAGTGCTCGGCGCCACGCCCGGTTGGCTGCGCTATCGCTTGCCCAGCCGAGCCATTCGCCGCAATGAGCGGCAGGTCTGTATCGGCCAGAAACAGGTCTGGTTCCTGCTACGCATGCAATGCGACGAAAGCCAGTTGAATCTGGAGTTGACCGAGACGCCGGAGTTCGACCATTGGCGCTGGGTCGATTTTTGGTATCCAGTGGAGCATGTGGTGCTGTTCAAGCGCGGTGTGTACGCCCGCGCACTGCGGCATCTGGCGCCGTTGGCGCAGAACATCGCCGGCAGCGGCATCCGCGCCATGCCGGCGCTGGCGCAGGAGGCCTGGTTGCCGGGCAATAACGCTGGCCACGAGCGCCCACGTAAGCGGCCGCGTAAGCGCGGCGGGTCATTGGGGGTGCGGGCGAATCATGATTGAGGGGTGGAATTGACAACCATTCTCACTTCGGGTTGAATGGTCCAGGGCGCAGTCCGCGCTGTTCACTACCAAGCTTGCCGTGTACGTCTGCATCTGCAACGGGGTCACTGATCGCCAGATCCGCGAAGCGGCCGAGGCCGGCTGTCGCAGCGTGTCCGAATTGACCATGCGCACGGGCTGCGGCGCTACCTGCGGCTCCTGCCTGGACATGGCCGCCGATCTGCTGCAACGCGCGCTCACGCGTGAACTGCCACTTCCGGTGTTGGTCGGTCTGGCCTGTGCTGCCTGAGTGCATGCCGCCGCGCGGCGGGATGATCACGATTCGCGTTCCCTCACGTTAGCGCTCGATTCGCTAGAGTCTGCGCTTTCCATCTTCCGCGAGCGATGCGATGAAGGGCGACAGCAAGGTCATCGAGTTCCTCAACAAGGTCCTCTACAACGAACTGACCGCGATCAATCAGTATTTTCTGCATGCCAAGATGCTGAAGAACTGGGGCCTGAAGGAACTGGCCGAGCACGAGTACAAGGAATCCATCGACGAGATGAAGCACGCCGACAAGCTTGCGGACCGTATTCTGTTCCTTGAGGGCCTGCCCAACTTCCAGGCGTTGGGTAAGCTGCGCATCGGTGAAAACCCGAAGGAAATTCTCGAATGCGATCTGGCTCTAGAGCAGGACGGCACCGCCACCTTGCGCGAGGGCATCGCCTACGCCGAGTCGATCCAGGACTATGTCAGCCGTCAGTTGCTGGCCGATATCCTTGAGTCGGAGGAAGAGCACATCGACTGGCTGGAAACCCAGTTGGATTTGATCGCGCGGATCGGCGAGCCGAACTACCTGTTGACCAAGCTCGAAGACTGAGTCGCGTCCTGCGCTTGCGTGGCGGTCGATGTTCCGAGCAAGCGCGCGGTTTTTCTTTCGTGACATCCGCTGATCTGTAGTGATCTGCATGGCCGGGGGCGCTGAGCTGTCGCACAATGGTCGGCTTGCCCCGCTGGGACGAAACATCCACCAGCTCAGAGTGCGGAGCTTTAAGCGTTGCGCAAAATGGCGAGGTAACCATTCAAGGCCAATCGCGCTTGTGCGAACTCGGCGATGGCCTGGCCGACCTCGACAGCGGGATGTTCCAGCGTTCCCGCGCGTACGCCGGCTTCGATGCGCAGCGCTGCGGCCGACAGGGTCTGCGCACCGACGTTGGCGGCGGATGATTTAAGGGTATGCGCGGCATCGCGTAGCAGCGCGTCCTCGGCGGTCGCGACGGCTTGTTCCATGCGCTGGATCAACAGTGGCGCATCGCCCAGAAAGGTGTCGACGATCTGCGCAGTGTTGGCGTTGCCGATGACCTCGCGCAGCTCGTCCAGCACTTCGATGTCCAACACTTGCTTTGCCACCGCCACGTGTCCGGTGCTCTCGGTCGCTGCCGATGCTGGCGTCGGCGTGGCTGCGATGGCGGCAGCCGCGTCTTTCGTGGGAAGAAACGGCCTGCTGCTGCCAGCGTCGTGAACGGCACTCGCATTCGCCATGGCCGCGTCCATGCCAGTGACCGCTGATGCAGGCACATGCGCCTGCGTGCGCATGGAGGGACGGCTTGGCAGCCAGCGTTGCAGGCAGGCTGCTAGCCGAGTTTGATCGATTGGCTTGGAGAGGTAATCGTCCATGCCGGCATCCAGGCAGCGTTGGCGGTCGCCGGCCATGGCGTTGGCGGTCATCGCCACGATCGGCAGACGCGCGCGCGTCCCGTTGGCTTCTGACTGACGCCATTGGCGGGTGGCGGCGTAGCCATCCAGTACCGGCATCTGGCAATCCATCAATACCAGGTCGTAAGGCTGTTGAGCCAATTGCGTCAACGCCAATGCCCCGTTTTCGACAGTGTCGGCACGATACCCCAGGGCTTCGAGCAATCGTTGCGCCACCATCATATTGACCGGGTTGTCTTCAACCAGCAGCAGACGGTATTGGCTGGGCGTGGTCTTCGCGTTCGAGTCGTTGGCCATGGTGTGCGTGGGGGGCGTGCTGCGCTCCTTGGTGCGCTCGCTTTCGATCTGCGCGTTTGTGTCCAGGGCTTTCAGTGCATTGACATAGGTGTCTTCTTTCGGACTTCCCGCGCTGACCTCCGTCGCAGGTGGGTCAAGGGCGAGCATGCTGCGCAGGTCCAGGTCGGCCGCCTGCCGCGACAGCAATGCGCCGTGCGCGCGGATTTCTTCCGGAATCTCCGTGTCACCGTAGAGCCAGATCAGGCGTGTGGTCTGCGGCGCTGGCAACCGCGCGACCGCACGCTGCAGCGCGCGGGCGCTGTGGCGCATGCCGTCAAGATCGCCGATCACCAAATCGTAGGTCGAACGCGTGCTGTTGCCAGTGCGTAGCCGCTCCAGCGCTTCCTGGGTGGAATCGACCTTGCTGACCTGCACTCCCCAGTTCGTCAGCAGTCGATTCAGCCGTTGGTACAAGCGCTGGTCCGCACTGACCAGCAGGGCATGTAGACGCGGCATGTGACTGTCTGCATGCGATATGTCACCGATCACCTTGAGCAGTGCAATCTCGAACCAGAAAGTAGCGCCGTGATCGAGCTTGGATTCCAGGCCGATGCGTCCGCCCATCAGCTCGACGATACGCTTGCAGATCGCCAGACCCAAGCCGGTGCCGCCGTAAAGACGGGTCGTGGATGCGTCGGCCTGGGTGAAGGCCTGGAACAGCCGTTCCTGGCGTTCGGCGCTGATGCCGATCCCGGTATCGCGCACTTCGAAGCGCAGCACGTGTTGCGCCGGACTCTCGCCGAGGCGACGCACGTGCAGGTCGATGCCCCCGCGTGCGGTGAATTTGATCGCGTTCCCCAGCAGGTTGCTCAGCACCTGGCGTAGTCGCACCGGATCGCCGCGTACCTGCAAGCGCACCGCGCGGTCCAGTTGCAGTGTCATGCGCAGGCCTTTGGCTTCCGCCGCACGCTGCATCAGTTGCAATACGTCGTCGAGCAGTTCGCGCAGGTTGAAGGCGGTGGTTTCCAACTCCAGTCGGTTCGCTTCGAGCTTGGAGTAGTCCAGGATGTCGTCGACGATTCGCAGCAATTGCAGCGATGAGTTGTTGGCCGCACGCAGCATCTCGCTCTGATCCAGGTCCAGCGGACCTTGTGCGATCAGTTCCAGCATCGGGATGATGCCGTTGAGTGGCGTGCGGATCTCGTGGCTCATCGTGGCCAGGAACTCGCCCTTGGCCAGCACAGCGGCCTCTGCCGCTTGCTTGGCCTGGACCAGCTCGCATTCCAGCCGCTCGCGCAGGTGTACATCGTGCTGCAGTGCGTTACGTTCGGATTCGGCTAGGTCGGCGCGGGTCAGGGCCGTGTCAAGATCGCTGACCTGTTGCTGTGCGCGCCAGCCGACGGTTGCAGTCAGTATGGCAGCGGCGATCATGCACGCTGGCGCCAGCCAGGACCATGGTGCCGGCAGGGCCATCGGTGGTAGCGCCAGGATCGCACCGCCGATGGCGCTGCCGGTGCCTAGCACGGCCAGCCATGGTAGGGGCTGGCGTTTTTGTGCGGACATGAGCTACAGCACCGCGTTCTGGAAGTCGAAGTTCAATTGATCGCCGGCTGATTGCACCAGATTGCCCTGGATGAAGTCGACTCCGCCCATCCACATTGCCGCAGCTGCCTGTGCCTGCTCGATTTGCTGGCCGATGATGAGCAGCCCGGCGCGGTGCGCCAAGTCGATCGCGATGCGTAGTTGGTCGCGCAATTGAGGGTTGCCGTGGGCGTTGGCGAAGCGCGCGGATAGTCGCAGATACCCCAGCGGTAACTGGGCGATCAGTGCTTCGGCTTCGGGGCCTGGTTCGAACTGGCTGATGCAGAACTGCACGCCCACCGGCATCAGGCGTGCGCAGAACTGCTGCAGCGTCGCAGTGTGAATCAGCGCATCGTCCAGACGCAGGTCGATCACCAGCGAGGTGCCGGTGACACCACGTCGCTCGATGGCGTCGATCAGCCAGTCGGTGAAGGCGGTGCGCGCCAGGGTGCGGCTGGATTGCGAGACGAATAGGCGCAGCGGCGGCGTGGCGTTCTGGTGAAGCTGCAGTAGGCCAAGTGCGTGGTCCAACACCTGCTGGTCGAGATCGGCGATGAGTCCACCGGCTTCGGCCGCCGGCAATAGCTGGCCGGCGGAGATCAGGGTGCCGTCGCGTTGGCGCACGCGCAGCAGTACCTGGTACTGCGCGATGTCGCCGCCGGCGACGGCGACGATCGGCTGGTAGGAGGGTTCCAGTTGGCCTTCCAGCATCGCAATGCGAGCCAGGTCCTCCTCCGTGCGGGGTGGGGTGTATGCGACGACGCTTTGCGGATGCAGCCGGGCCTGCAGCGCAGTGCGCTCCACCGCTTCCAATGCGGCGCCGGCGTCTTCGAAGCCCTGCATCAGATCGGCATATCCGACTGCGCAGCGCAGATGCAAGGTTTCGTCATCGCGCAACGGGAAGCCGTGGCCTGTCAGGGTGTCGCGCAGCGCTTGCGCGCGCTGTAGTTGTGTCTCGGCGTCGCTGTCCTCGGTCAACAGCAGGAAGCTGTTGTCGTTCAGTCGCGCCAGTGGCAGTGGTGCGTTGGCCCCTGCCAGGCGTTGTCCGGCTTGGGTGACCAGACGTTCGAACGCAGCGTAGCCGTAGCGCTCGCGCAAGCCAAGCGCACTGGCGATCTCGATGAAAAACAGGCTGCCGGGGCGGCGTGCGTGTAACGCTGTTTCAAGCAGTTGCAGCAGGTGCGCGCTGGTCGGCAAGCCGGTCTCGGGATTGTTCAACGGTACCTGCTCGGCGCTGCCCTGCTGACTCTGTTGGGCTTGCTGACGCGCGCGGCGGATGCGGTTGGACACGGCGGCGATCAGATGCCGCGGCCGGATCGGTTTGGTCAGGAAATCGTCGGCGCCACTGTCGAGTACTTCGTAGGGTAATTCCGGATTTGCATCGCCGGACAAGGAACACAATCGGCAGTAACTGATGTTGCGGTTGCTGACGGATCAGCGTGGTCAGGCGCATGCCGTCGAGTCCTGGCATGTGCAGGTCCATCAGGATCAGGTCTGGTCGGTACTCGGCGATCGTCTGCTGCACTTCTTCTGCTTGCAACTGCACCTGTGCGTCCATGCCGGCACCGTGGAGAATGCTCTGTGCGAACAGCGCCTGCGAGCGGTCGTCCTCGACGATCAGGACACGGTAGGCGTTTTCTTGCAGTTGTGGTGAGCTGTCATTTACCGCATCAGCCTCCACGGCCTGGGCTTCGGGCGTGTTGGCTGCCGACCCGCTCAGGCTGTCTGCAGTGCTGTGGCCGGCGAGCGGCCCGGGCGCTGCGTCCGCCGCTGGCGATTCGGTCACGGCATCGGTGGCCCAGCGCTGCCAATGGTCGGGCGGCGGGGTCTCGGCACGGACATTGTGCGTGCCCGGTTGCTCGTGATCTGGAAGTGGAGTGGTGTCTCTGGTTGCCATCGCGTCTTGTTCCTGGTGCGCTCCCCATTATGCGTTGAAGTGAGCGATGGCAGGGAAACGGTCTCATTTGGCTCAGCGACGAGGCTGCATGCTGTGGCCGTGATGGAGCCAGCGCATGCGACCTCGTCGCAAGCGCCACGTCCGCAGTGTGCCGACCACGTTCGCGGCCAGGACTGGCGATAAAGGCTGGCTTCTGGCTTCCAGGAGGGGCCCGGCGCGGGTATCCGGGTGCTGGGGCGCGGTCCCAGGCCGAATCCAGGTCCGGCCGCCAGTCTGTCGGCGAGGCGCTCGGCCAAGGCCGATGCGCTGGCGCTGCCGAGTCCGGACCGGGATTGGCGTGTCTGCAGCATCGGTGGCTGGGTCAATCCTACCGTCTACGCCTGTGGCCATGGTCAGCCTGGCGTGGGCGATACCGGCGGCAATTCGCCGTCGATCATGGGTTGGCTCTGGATTACAATTTGGAAAACCAAGCAGGCCGACTCGCCAGGATCGACGTCGGCGCCGCTCCGGTGGCGCCGTTGTATGCATGAACCGACCCGTTCCCCGTTTCCAGATCGTGCTCAATGGCGTCGCGCCACGCCGTGCCCGTGCAGTCTGGTTGTTGTTCGCGCTGCTATGGCCGCTGTCGATGGGCCTGACTTGGTGGTTCGCCAGCCGTCAGGCAGCGCCTCGGCTGGGCGTGGTCAGCGCGCAATTGCGCCAAGCCCAACACCAGTTGCTGGCACAGCAGCAGCAGATCCAGGCCCTCCATCAGCATCAGGCCACCCTGGCCCGTTCCGACCAGATCAGCCGTGCCGCCAACAATGAAGTGCAGAGTTCCCTTGCCGAGCGCGAGGAAGAGATCGCCAGCCTGCGCGCGGATGTCGCGTTCTACGAGCGTCTGGTCGGTGCGACCAGCCAGCGCAAGGGCTTGAGTGTGCATTCGGCGGAGTTCTCTGCCGAGGTCGGCGGCACCTGGCACTACAACGTGGTGCTGACCCAGAACCTCAACCGTGGCGCGATCAGCCAGGGACAGATGCGCCTGACCGTGGAAGGGGTACGTGGTGGCAAGCTCGCCAGCGTGGGCTGGGACGAGTTGCACCAGAAGACAGGCATGCCTGGACAGGACTATTCGTTCCGATACTTCCAACAGCTCGATGGCAGCGTAATACTGCCCAAGGGATTCACTCCACAGCGGGTGCGCGTGTGGTTGAGCGGTGGTGGGGGTGGGGCACCGGTCAACCAGACCTTCGATTGGGTATTGGCCGGCAACAGCAACGGCAAAGTGGAGCAGAGCGATGTTCGGAAACAAGAGCGGCCGCAGTAGCGGTCAGACCGTGGTGGACACTCTGATCGGCGCCCAGGTGGTGATCCGTGGCGATCTGATGTTCAGCGGTGGGCTCTACGTGGAAGGGCGCATTCTTGGCAAGGTGATCGCCGAGGAGGGAGTGCCGGCGATGCTCACCCTGTCCGAACACGGCAGCATCGAAGGCGAAATACGTGCCCCGGTGGTGGTCATCAATGGTCAAATGATCGGCGACGTACACGCCACCGAGCGGGTGGAGCTAGCGCCGAAGGCGCGGGTGCAGGGCAACGTGCATTACCAGGTGGTGGAGATGAACGCCGGCGCACAACTCACCGGGTGTTTGATCCATGCCGGCAGTATCGCCACGCTGGCGCTGCCGCAGATGCCCAACGCCGTCGCCTTGGGTGCCCCGGAGTCGTCGCCGCCTGCGCTGACCGCGGACCAGGCTTGATTCGGCGCCCGGCCATCCCCATGCTGTCTACATGAGCACCATCGTCTCCCTGCCCGGCGCTGCGCCGACGCCCGATTACCAGTCGCTGGAGCGGCCGCTGAACTTCACCTCGGCCGCCGCGGCCAAGGTGCGTGAGTTGATCCGCGAGGAAGGCAATGACGCGCTGGCATTGCGCGTCTACATCCAGGGTGGTGGTTGCTCAGGCTTTCAGTACGGCTTCGAGTTCGACGAACACAATCGGCAGTAACTGATGTTGCGGTTGCTGACGGATCAGCGTGGTCAGGCGCATGCCGTCGAGTCCTGGCATGTGCAGGTCCATCAGGATCAGGTCTGGTCGGTACTCGGCGATCGTCTGCTGCACTTCTTCTGCTTGCAACTGCACCTGTGCGTCCATGCCGGCACCGTGGAGAATGCTCTGTGCGAACAGCGCCTGCGAGCGGTCGTCCTCGACGATCAGGACACGGTAGGCGTTTTCTTGCAGTTGTGGTGAGCTGTCATTTACCGCATCAGCCTCCACGGCCTGGGCTTCGGGCGTGTTGGCTGCCGACCCGCTCAGGCTGTCTGCAGTGCTGTGGCCGGCGAGCGGCCCGGGCGCTGCGTCCGCCGCTGGCGATTCGGTCACGGCATCGGTGGCCCAGCGCTGCCAATGGTCGGGCGGCGGGGTCTCGGCACGGACATTGTGCGTGCCCGGTTGCTCGTGATCTGGAAGTGGAGTGGTGTCTCTGGTTGCCATCGCGTCTTGTTCCTGGTGCGCTCCCCATTATGCGTTGAAGTGAGCGATGGCAGGGAAACGGTCTCATTTGGCTCAGCGACGAGGCTGCATGCTGTGGCCGTGATGGAGCCAGCGCATGCGACCTCGTCGCAAGCGCCACGTCCGCAGTGTGCCGACCACGTTCGCGGCCAGGACTGGCGATAAAGGCTGGCTTCTGGCTTCCAGGAGGGGCCCGGCGCGGGTATCCGGGTGCTGGGGCGCGGTCCCAGGCCGAATCCAGGTCCGGCCGCCAGTCTGTCGGCGAGGCGCTCGGCCAAGGCCGATGCGCTGGCGCTGCCGAGTCCGGACCGGGATTGGCGTGTCTGCAGCATCGGTGGCTGGGTCAATCCTACCGTCTACGCCTGTGGCCATGGTCAGCCTGGCGTGGGCGATACCGGCGGCAATTCGCCGTCGATCATGGGTTGGCTCTGGATTACAATTTGGAAAACCAAGCAGGCCGACTCGCCAGGATCGACGTCGGCGCCGCTCCGGTGGCGCCGTTGTATGCATGAACCGACCCGTTCCCCGTTTCCAGATCGTGCTCAATGGCGTCGCGCCACGCCGTGCCCGTGCAGTCTGGTTGTTGTTCGCGCTGCTATGGCCGCTGTCGATGGGCCTGACTTGGTGGTTCGCCAGCCGTCAGGCAGCGCCTCGGCTGGGCGTGGTCAGCGCGCAATTGCGCCAAGCCCAACACCAGTTGCTGGCACAGCAGCAGCAGATCCAGGCCCTCCATCAGCATCAGGCCACCCTGGCCCGTTCCGACCAGATCAGCCGTGCCGCCAACAATGAAGTGCAGAGTTCCCTTGCCGAGCGCGAGGAAGAGATCGCCAGCCTGCGCGCGGATGTCGCGTTCTACGAGCGTCTGGTCGGTGCGACCAGCCAGCGCAAGGGCTTGAGTGTGCATTCGGCGGAGTTCTCTGCCGAGGTCGGCGGCACCTGGCACTACAACGTGGTGCTGACCCAGAACCTCAACCGTGGCGCGATCAGCCAGGGACAGATGCGCCTGACCGTGGAAGGGGTACGTGGTGGCAAGCTCGCCAGCGTGGGCTGGGACGAGTTGCACCAGAAGACAGGCATGCCTGGACAGGACTATTCGTTCCGATACTTCCAACAGCTCGATGGCAGCGTAATACTGCCCAAGGGATTCACTCCACAGCGGGTGCGCGTGTGGTTGAGCGGTGGTGGGGGTGGGGCACCGGTCAACCAGACCTTCGATTGGGTATTGGCCGGCAACAGCAACGGCAAAGTGGAGCAGAGCGATGTTCGGAAACAAGAGCGGCCGCAGTAGCGGTCAGACCGTGGTGGACACTCTGATCGGCGCCCAGGTGGTGATCCGTGGCGATCTGATGTTCAGCGGTGGGCTCTACGTGGAAGGGCGCATTCTTGGCAAGGTGATCGCCGAGGAGGGAGTGCCGGCGATGCTCACCCTGTCCGAACACGGCAGCATCGAAGGCGAAATACGTGCCCCGGTGGTGGTCATCAATGGTCAAATGATCGGCGACGTACACGCCACCGAGCGGGTGGAGCTAGCGCCGAAGGCGCGGGTGCAGGGCAACGTGCATTACCAGGTGGTGGAGATGAACGCCGGCGCACAACTCACCGGGTGTTTGATCCATGCCGGCAGTATCGCCACGCTGGCGCTGCCGCAGATGCCCAACGCCGTCGCCTTGGGTGCCCCGGAGTCGTCGCCGCCTGCGCTGACCGCGGACCAGGCTTGATTCGGCGCCCGGCCATCCCCATGCTGTCTACATGAGCACCATCGTCTCCCTGCCCGGCGCTGCGCCGACGCCCGATTACCAGTCGCTGGAGCGGCCGCTGAACTTCACCTCGGCCGCCGCGGCCAAGGTGCGTGAGTTGATCCGCGAGGAAGGCAATGACGCGCTGGCATTGCGCGTCTACATCCAGGGTGGTGGTTGCTCAGGCTTTCAGTACGGCTTCGAGTTCGACGAAAACCGTGCCGAGGACGATCTGGCGGTGCAGACCGACGCGGTCACCTTGCTGGTGGATCCACTCAGCCTGCAGTACTTGATGGGTGCCGAAGTGGACTACAGCGAAGGGTTGCACGGTGCGCAGTTCGTGATCCGCAACCCCAACGCCAAGACGACCTGCGGCTGCGGCAGCAGTTTCAGCGTGTAGACACGCTGCGGCTTGCGGCACGCCCGGTTTGCCTGCACCCTGCGGCGCATGTCCGAACCGATGCCCATGCCCGTTTCTTTCGCTTTCGCCACAAGCGCACTCGACCGTGCCGATGCGCTGCGCAACGATCCGGTTGCGCTGCGTCGGGCCTGGGAGCAGGCACGGGTGTTGGTCCTGGATGCCGATGGCCATGCGTATGCGGACGTCCAAGGGCATTTGTGCGTCTATGCCAGCGCGACGTTGGGCGATGCGCTGGAGCGTGCGGTGTTTCTCGGCCTGGACGATGGGCAGGCGTGGTTCGCGTTGATCGCCGCTGCGCTGCCGCGCGATCTCGCGCCGGCGCAGCGCCTGGATTTGCGCCGTGCCGCTGCCGAGTGGTCAGCGCCCGCCGCTGGCATGTTCGCCTATGCCCGCGCCATGCTCCATTGGCAGTCGCGGAACCGCTTCTGCGGCGTATGTGGTGGCGCGATTGCATTCTTGCGCGGTGGTTTTCTCGGCCAATGCACCCAATGCGGCATCGAACATTACCCGCGCGTGGACCCGGCGGTGATCGTCGCGGTCAGCGATGGCCGGCGTCTGCTGCTTGGGCGCCAGGCCAGTTGGCCGGCGCGCCGCTATTCGTTGATCGCTGGGTTCGTCGAACCAGGCGAGTCGCTGGAACAGACCGTGGTCCGCGAAGTGGCCGAGGAAACCCGGGTACGGGTGCAGCCGGGCAGTTGCCGTTACTATGCCGCGCAGCCATGGCCCTTTCCTGGCGCGCTGATGCTCGGTTTCACCGCGCTGGCGGGGCCGGACGTGCCGCAGGTGGATGGTGAACTGGAGGACGCGCGCTGGTTCGACCGCGAGGCCATCGGCGCTGCTCTGGAGCGCGCAACGGCACAGGGCGACAGCGCCGACGACGGTCATGGACTGCGCTTGCCACCGCGCATTTCCATTGCGCGTGCGTTGATCGAGGACTGGTGCCGGCGCGGCTAGCCGCAGCGCTGCCGGTCAAGCGCATCCGCTTCAGAACGGTCCCGGAGGACCTGCATGTTTACGACCCTCGTCGCTGTGATCGTTACCCTGGTGCTGGGCCATGTCGCGCCTGGCATGGTGGCATCCTTGCGTCGCTTCGACGCGTTCGGCGATTGGTTGTCATGGTTGGATGCGCGCGCTGGCGATGGCAGTGTGTGGCGCGGCCGCGATGGCATGTTGCTGGCGTTGCTGCCGGTCTTGTTGCTGGTGGGTTTGGTGCAGTGGCTGTTGGCGGTGCCGTATCTTGGCCTGTTCGCGCTGCTGTTCGGGATCGCAGTGTTGGTCTTCAGTTGGGGCCCGCGTGACCTGGACCGCGATGTGGAAGCGGTGATCGAGGCCGACGACGCAGCGGCGCGACGCTTGGCGGTGGCGCAATTACGGGCTGCTGGCGAGCCGCTGCGCGAGGACCCGGCCGGTCTGGTCGAGGCGGTGGCGGTCGCGGCGCTACGGCGTTGGTTCGCGGTGCTGTTTTGGTTTCTGCTGCTCGGGCCGTTCGGCGCGCTGGGTTACCGTCTGCTCGCGCTGGCGGTGGCTGGTCCTTATGCGGCGCGGCTACCGCCTGCCACCGCGGCCGGTGCGCGCGTGTTGCTGGGCGCGCTGGAATGGCCGGTGGCCCATCTGATGACGTTTTCGTTTGCGTTGGTCGGCAATTTCGAGGCGGTGTTTGGCGTCTGGCGTGCGCTCGGTGCTGGCCGTTGGCGTCTGGACAGCAGCTTCATCGGGCCAGTGGCTTGCGCCAGCGTGCGAGGCGAACTCGATGCCGAGGCGCACGACTACAGCGACGCAGGCATGTTGGTGCCGGCCTTGCGACCGCTGCCCGAATTGCGCGATGCAATGAGCCAGGTGTGGCGGATCTTGCTGTTGTGGTTGGTGCTGCTGGCATTGCTGGTCATCGCTGGCTGGGTCGGTTGAGCTGGCGCGCCGCTACGCAAGTGTGTGTGGCGCGAGCAAGGTGAATGGGAACCACGGGAGGTTGCGCAGCAGTGCGTAACCGAGCAGCACCCACAGCCATCCTCGTGGATCGGCCAGAATTTTCAGCAGCGGTGCCAATGGACGCAGACGCAAGCCGGCGGCGTTGAGTGCCATGAGCGCCAATAGCGGCAGCGCCACCACCAACAGTGGATTGCTTGCCCAGGCGTGGGCCAGATCCAGATGCACTAACGCATGCAGGCAGCGGGTACTGCCACAGCCGGGACAGTACAGGCCGGTGAGGCGATGGAAGGGACATGTCGGCAGCGGATGACCCGGTGCGTTGGGGTCGACGTGGCGCAACACCAGCGTGGCGACCGTGGCGGCACTGCTCAGTGCGAGCAGTGGCAGCCAGCGGGGCAGGGAATGGACGCGTGTTAGCACCACCGCGACACCTTTTGGCGTTGGGGAGGGGCCGCTGCTGCAGACGGCGGCGGACCGGACCGGTGAGTTACGAAGAAGCGTGCATGCGGCAAGCTATTCAGTGGCCGAGGAGGCTGCCGAATACGATGCTGCTGCCGCCCAGTACGAACAATAGGGCGATCAGGATGGGCACGGCGAGCGCGGACAACAGTGCCCACATGCCTGCCTTGCGTGAGGCCGCGCGCGCGCCGTCGATGTCGCCCGCACTGCGACGCCCGTCGACCTGGGCGGCGTATACGATCGACACGATGCCCAGCGGCAGACAGCAGAACAGCGTGGTCAGGATCGCCCAGACCAGATGGTTGGGAATATAGAGGCCCGTCTCGTTGGGTGCGGGTGGCGGTGATGCGTGGCTCACTGTCTTTGATCCTTCATCCGTGGATGCCATGGTGCCGATGCGGACAGAGCGGGGATGTGCGCCCAGCGTCCTTGCCTACATAAGTTAGGCCGAAGCATACACGCCGAGCACCTGTCTTGTTCATGCGGCGTCGCCGCGCAGTCCTCGTACCTGTGCTTCCAGCAGCGCGGCGCTGGCCTGGGTACCGGCAATCGGTGTGTCGGCGATCACCTCGATCGGGGCGCGGAAGCGTCGCGGTACACGCATGCGTCCCAGCCGTGAATCGCGCCTGCTCCACATGCTGCTCCACATGTTGCGCAGGGCCATCGGCACCACCGGCACCGCGCGGCGGGCGAGGATTTTCTCCACTCCTGACTTGAACGCACCGATTTGCCCGTCCTTGGTCAGCGTGCCCTCGGGGAAGATGCACACCAGCTCGCCCTCGGCCAGCGCCGCATCGATGGCGTCGAACGCGCGCTCCAACAGTATCGGGTCCTCGCGCGCGCCAGCGATCGGAATCGCCCTGGCGGTGCGGAAGATCCAACGCATCACCGGGAGATTGAAGATGCGGTAGTACATGACGAAACGCACCGGTCGCGGGAGCGAGGCGGCCAGTACCAGCGCGTCCATGTAGCTGACGTGGTTGCACACGATCAGCGCCGGGCCCGCGTCGGGCACGTGTTGTTCGATGCCGTGCGTGCGCAGCCGGTACAGCGCGCGCACCATCAACCAACTGAGGAAGCGCATCAGGAATTCGGGGACGATACTGAAGATCCACAGCGCGATCAGCGCATTGGCGATGGCCAGCGCCAGGAAGACCTGCGGGATGCTCAGTCCGGGCATCGGGATGCGCAGGCCGAACAAGCTCAGTTGCGGCAACTGTAATGCGATGCCTATCGCTGCGGCCAGGACAATGAACAGCGCGTTCTGGATATTGAGCCCGGCGATGACCCGCGATATTTCCGCCTTCGGCGTGCGGCTCTGGATCAGAGCGAACAGCGGCACCACGAACAGGCCGGCACACAGGCCGATGCCGACCAAGTCGAGCATGAGCCGCCAGCTTCCAGACTGGTGGACGAACGCGCCGATTTCCAGGCTGGTGTGCAGTGCCGACCCAGGCCGGGCGAAGTACAGGTCGAGCATGAAGCCGCTGATGCCGAACGCGCCCAGCGGCACCAGGCCGATTTCAACGGTGTGTCCGGATAGCCTCTCGCATAGCAGCGCGCCGGTGCAGGTGCCGACCGAGAACAGTGCCAGCGCGAAGATGTACAGTTGCGGCGCACCACCGAGATTGACCTCGGCATAAGTCGGCAACTGTGCGGTGAGCACGGTGCCGAAGAACCAGAACCACGACACGCCCAGCACCGCGTTGCGTACCGCCAGTTGGCGACGGGTCAGGCGCATGATCGCCAGCGACTGCGGCAGTGGGTTCCACTGGATGTTCAGTTGCGGTGCGCCGGCATCGACCTTGGGAATGCGGCGCGCGACCAGATTGCCGGTCACCGACAGTGCGATCACCGCGGCGGCGGCGGCGACTGGACCGTGGTGGCCGGCGATCTGAAAGATCAACCCGCCCACGATCATGCCGCACAGGATTGCCAGCGACGTGCCCATCTCGATCAGGCCATTGCCGCCGGTCAGCTCTTCCGGCTTGAGCACCGATGGCAGGATCGAATACTTCACCGGACCGAACAATGTGGCTTGCAGGCCGCTGCAGAATAGCGCCAGCAGCAGCAGCGTCATGTGCTCGGTCAAGAAGCCGACCGCCGCCAGCGACATGATCGCGATCTCCATCGTGGTGGTGATGACCACCAGACGCGATTTCTCCAGCTTCTCTGCGATTTGTCCGGCGAGCGAGGAAAACAGGAAGAACGGCAGGATGAACAGTGCGGGAGCCAGATTGGTGTACAGCGTGCGCTGTTGTGGGGTCACGCCGAGATAGAACAACAGGCCGATGATCGCTTGTCGGTACACGTTGTCGTTGAACGCGCCGAGCGCCTGGACCACGAAAAACGGCAGAAAGCGGCGTTGCCGCAGCAGGGCGAACTGGTTGTGGGCAGACATGCAGACTCCTTTGCGGACGTGGGCAGCCTAGCAGCTTCGATGCGGATCAAGGTTGCGGGGAGCATCTGTTCGTGCATGGCGAGCTTGTCGCGTGCGGCGAAGCAGATGGATCGTGCTGATAACGTATCTCAGCGTGTGTTTGGCACGGCAAGCGCGGACGTTGATGTTGACGTCCCCATATCAGCAGCCGCCCGCGCCGCTTCGCGGAGTTTGGGCAATAAGCGCAGGGTCAGTGCGAGTTGGTTGCGCACCAGTCGGCGCTTGCTGTCGTCGATGCCATCCTCGCGTTCCAGTGCGTCCGCCAGCGCGATCTCCACCGCCGTGTCGGTCATGGGTAACGCGTGTCGCTGGTTCAGTGCGTCGGCTAGCGCGCCCAGTGTCTCTTGCAGGTAGGTGCCTGCATGGTCGATGTCCGGATCGGCTTCGCCGGCCAGCGCGGCGCGGTGCGCGCCCAGCGCCGACAGATAACCGAGCAGGGTGTTAGACAGCGCCAGGAAGCGGAAACCCGCATCCAGATTGCGGCGATAGCGGCCCGGTTCGCGCAGCATGTTGGATAACGCCACCGACAGGCCCGCGTCGGCGTTGTGCATGTCGCGTCGGGCGATGCGATAGGGCAGATCGTCGCGCATGCCGCTGCGATATTGCTCCAGTACTTGTGTCAGGTAGCGTGCGCAACTGGTCAGCACCGTCGCCATGACCTGGTTGATGCGCCGACCCTGCCAGTCCGGCAGGATCAAGAACGCGGCGGCGGCGGCAATTGCGCAGCCGATCAGCGTATCGAGCAGACGCGGCCAGATCAGCACGAAGCCGTCGCCGAGCAGGTTGAAACAGAACAGCGCCATCACTGTGATTCCCGCAGTGGCGAGCATGTAGCGGTCAGTGCGGGTCACGAAGAACAGCAGCGTGGCGAGCAAGGCAAACAGTAACTGCACTTCGGTGCCGGTGAACAGTTGCATCAGCGCCCAAGCCGCGCCCAGGCCGATCAGCGTGCCGGCGATACGTTGCGCCAGGCGCAGCCGGGTGGCGCCGTAGTTGGGCCGGCAGACGAAAGCGGTGGTCAGCAGCACCCAGTAGCCGTTGCGTGTATGCATGGCTTGGATGATGGTGTAACCGGTTGCCAGCGCAATCGCCATGCGTAGCCCGTGCCGGAACAGCACCGAGCCGGGGGTGAATTGTTGGCCGAGGCGCAGCAACATTTCGCGCAAGGTATGCGGCGAAGCGTCGCGCAGGCGAGTATCCATGGTGTCGCTGTTGGTATCCGATCGTGCCGCCTCGGCCAGGCGCCGTTCGATGCTCTGCAGGTTGGTCACCAGTAACTCCAGCGAGCCGAGCAGGCGCGCCTGCTGCGGATCGGCGTGGGCGTGCAGAAAATCCAGCGACTGACGCAAGTCGGTGGTGGCCTGCTGGGTCTGCTCGCCATAGTCGAATGGCTGGCGTAGCCGGATCGCCTCGCCCAGTGCCGCGCAGGCCTTGCCCTGTAGCGCCAGCAGACGCTGGCAGCGGTACAGCACGTCGCTGTGGAAGAAGGCGTCGGTCAATGCCTCGTATGGATAGTGCGAGGAACTGGCGCGCTCGTGGAAGTCCTGCGCCATGTAGTACAGGCGGAAGTACAGGCCGGACTGTACGCCGGGCCGGCCGGAACGACCGAAGCGGCTCATGATTGCGGTCTTGGCCGCATTGAGCGCTGCCACCACTTGTGCGTTCTGTTCGGCCAGTGCCAGCCGCCGCGCCTGCAGGTCGCTTTGCCGGATCGGCTCGAACAGCGCGGCTTTGAGCTGCAGGTAGCGGCCGAGTTCGACGAACAGCCGCGACAGCCGTTCGCGCACCGGGCGGTTGGCGAACAGCACCGTCCACAGCACCGACAGCACGCCGTACCAACCAGCGCCGAGCAGCAGCAGCGCCACGCCGTGCCAGGCGCTGCTGTCCAGATGGCCGCTCTGGCTGCCATGGTCGATGCCGATCATGGCGTAGATCGCCAGCGCCACCGTGCCCTGGGCGATGGACGCATAGCGTTCGCCGAGCGCGCCGAGCAGGGTCAGGGCGAAGGTGGACAGCGCCAGGCCGGCCACGAACGCGAGCGGATACGGGAACAGCACCACCACCGCGGCGGCGGCGGCGGCGAAGCACAGGAGCGACAGCAGTACCGACTTGGTCCGGCCCAGCCAGTTGTCGTCGGTTTCGGCGATGGCGCTGGCGATGGTGCCGAGGAAGATCGCCGGTAGCGCGTCCAACTGCTGGCGATGCCAGCACAGGCCCATGGCCGCGGCCAGTGCGATGAACACACGCAGGCCGTAGCTGGCCTTTTCGTGGGCCCAGAGGCGGCTGAGACGGGATTCGAGCGAGGTCGTGGACACGGCGACACGATAGCGTACCCGTTGTCCGTGCGACGCGATCAGCGTCACCGGGTGTGGCAGAGAATGGGAGGCATTGGTGTGGCGATCCAGCGGCGGATTTTTTGAGCTGCTTGTGCGGCAGTGAACGCCCTGCCCAACGTCACGACGCTGGCTCGGATCTTTCTGAGCTGCCTACACGGCAGTGAACAGCACCAGCGCGTTGCGCAGGGCATTGATGGTTTTCTGAGCTGCCTACACGGCAGGTTGCTGACATCGGATGGATGCGTGGATGCGCAATTCACACCTGATGCAGCCTTCCAGCACAGTCGCTGCCGTTTGTACGCACAGCGACATCCTCTCGCAACGGGCGTTAGCGATGATGCCGTCGCGAGGGGACGTCGTGCTTACACGCGCTACGCGTCGCGTTCGCGCGCGATTGCGCGCCAGCCGATATCGTGGCGGTGGAAAGCGCTGGCCCATTTGATCCGGACCACGCCGGCATAGGCGCGACGCTGCGCATCGGCCACGTTATCGCCCAACGCGGCCACGCACAGCACGCGGCCGCCAGCGCTGACCACGCGCCCCTGCGCATCGAGTGCGGTGCCGGCATGGAACACTTTGGCGTCGGCGGGCACCGTCTCCAGGCCGGTGATCGGCTCGCCAGTGACCGGCGTGTCCGGATACGGCGCGGCGGCCAGCACCACGCCGAGCGATGGGCGTGGGTCCCACTGCGCTTGGGCTGCATGCAGCCGTCCGTCCAGTGCCGCTTCGACCAGATCGAGTAGATCCGATTGCAGGCGCAGCATCACCGGCTGCGTCTCCGGGTCGCCGAAGCGCACGTTGAATTCGATCACCTTCGGCGCGCCGTTGGCGTCGATCATCAGGCCCGCGTAGAGAAAGCCGGTGAACGGCACGCCATCGGCCTGCATGCCGCGCACGGTCGGTTCGACCACTTCCCGCATCACCCGCGCATGCACCTCGGCGGTGACCACCGGCGCTGGCGAGTAGGCGCCCATGCCGCCTGTGTTGGGGCCGGTGTCGCCGTCGCCGACGCGCTTGTGGTCCTGGCTGGTCGCCATCGGCAACGCGCTGACGCCGTCGACCATGGAGATGAAACTGGCCTCCTCGCCGTCGAGGAATTCCTCGATCACCACGCGTGCGCCAGCGTCGCCAAAGGCGTTGCCGGAGAGCATGTCACGCACGGCGGCCTCGGCCTCGGCCACGGTCATGGCCACGATCACGCCCTTACCGGCGGCCAGGCCGTCGGCTTTGATGACGATCGGCGCGCCTTTCGCATGCACGTAGTCCAGCGCGGCGTCCACCTCGGTGTGCACGGCGTAGAACGCGGTCGGAATGCCGTGGCGGTGCAGGAAGTCTTTCGCGTACGCCTTGCTGCCTTCCAGCTGCGCGGCCGCGGCGGTGGGGCCGAAGATACGCAGGCCGGCGGCGCGGAAGCGGTCCACCACGCCCAGCACCAGCGGCACTTCCGGGCCGACCACGGTCAGTGCCACGCCTTCGGTCTGCGCCAGTGTCAGCAACCCGTCCAGATCGGTGACCTTGATCGCCACGTTGCGGCATTTGGCTTCGTTGGCGGTGCCGGCGTTACCGGGGGCGACCAGCACTTCGCTGACGCGCGAGGATTGGGCCAGTTTCCAGGCCAAGGCGTGTTCGCGGCCGCCAGCGCCGATGACGAGCAATTTCATGGGGTCGAGTTATCCATACGAATCAGGAGGAAGGCCATACAGAGCCGCTATTTGATAACGCCGAGCCAGATTTTGCGTCTGTGGATCTTCTCGGCCGTTTCAGTGCGGTTGCCACGATAGTCAGTACAACGCAACGTGCGATGTGTTGTCATGCTCAGTTACCGCCATGGTTGTGGTCAGACAAACGCAACAGCTTGCGTGCGCGATCAACAGGCGGAGGTTGCAACATTCCGCCCGCAGCGACCGTGCCGGGATCAACGCGCCTTGGCGCGCCTCAATGGCGAAAATGCCGCACACCGGTGAACACCATGGCGATGCCGTGTTCGTCGGCGGCGGCGATGACCTCGGCGTCGCGCATCGAACCGCCGGGCTGAATCACCGCCTTGATGCCGGCGGCAGCGGCGGCGTCGATACCGTCGCGGAACGGGAAGAACGCATCGGAGGCCATCACCGAGCCTTCCACCGTCAGGCCAGCGTCGGTGGCCTTGATGCCGGCGATGCGCGCCGAATACACCCGGCTCATCTGCCCGGCGCCCACGCCGATGGTGCGGTGATCCCTGGCGTAGACGATGGCGTTGGACTTGACGTACTTGGCCACTTTCCAGGCGAACAGCAGGTCGGCGAACTGCGCTTGGTTCGGCGCCAGTTTGGTGACGACCTTGAGTGCGTCGCGGGTCACCACGTGGTCGTCGGCGGTCTGCATCAGCAGGCCCGAACCGATGCGCTTGGTGTCGATGAAGCCAGTGCTGGCCGGTGCCAGCGGGATGCGCAGCACGCGCACGTTGGCCTTCTTCTTGGCGTATTCCAGTGCGGCCTCTTCGTAGTCCGGGGCGATCAGCACCTCGACGAACTGACGGTCTAGGATGACCTTGGCCGTGGCCGCATCCAGCGTGCGATTGAAGGCGAGGATGCCGCCGAAGGCGCTGGTCGGATCGGTCGCATAGGCCATTTCGTAGGTGTCGCCGCAGCCCGTACCCACCGCTACGCCGCAGGGATTGGCGTGTTTGACGATGACGCAGGCCGGCGCGTCGAACTGGCGCACGCATTCCCAGGCCGCGTCGCTGTCGGCGATGTTGTTGTAACTCAGTTCCTTGCCTTGCAACTGCGTGAAGGTCGCCAGCGAACCCGGGGCCGGATACAGGTCGCGATAGAACGCGGCCTGCTGATGCGGGTTCTCGCCGTAGCGCAGGTCCATCACCTTGACGAAACTGCCGTTGCTCTGCGCGGGGAACACGCTGCGGCACACGCCGGCCTCGCTGTGTTCTACCACTGCCGATAGATAATTGCTGATCGCCGCATCGTACTGCGCGACGCGGTTGAACGCGGCCACCGCCAGGGCGAAACGCTTGGCGGCCGACAACTGGCCATCGTGGGCGTCCAGCTCGGCCAGCAGCTCGGCGTATTGCGCCGGATCGGTGGCCACCGCCACGCGGGCGAAGTTCTTTGCCGCCGAGCGCAGCATCGCCGGGCCGCCGATGTCGATGTTCTCCACCGCCACATCCAGGGTGCAGGCCGCATCGGCGGTCACTTGCTCGAACGGATATAGATTCAGCACCAGCAGGTCGATCGGCGCGATGCCATGTTCGGCCATCACCGCATCGTCGGTGCCGGCGCGGCCGAGCAGGCCGCCGTGGACGCGTGGGTGCAGGGTCTTGACCCGTCCGTCCATCATTTCCGGAAAGCCGGTCAGTTCGGAGACGTCCTGCACCGTCAGCCCGGCCTCGCGCAGCGCCTTGGCGGTGCCGCCGGTGGACAGCAATTCCACCTTGCGTGCGGCCAGCGCATGGGCCAGATCGATCAGGCCGGTCTTGTCGGAAACGGACAGCAGCGCCCGGCGCACGGGCAGGAAATCGGAGGACATGAGGGTCAGGCACACATCGAAGCGAGGGAGCGATATTGTAGGCTGCGCCGTCGCCGGCATGGACCTCGGCACCGCGCCAGGGTGTGGATCTACGCGATCATTGGTCGTTGCCAGGATCGTTTGCGCTTGGCGAAGTGGATCTTGTCCCGGTGCCACCGCCATCGGGCCTGCATTGGGCAGGGTTTTCCGGGTCTGTCTAGGCCATGAACCCCCCCTGCGTCCGCAACTGAGGTCAGCGCCGGGCCATTGATGTCGAGCCCGTCGGTGTCACGGATCAATGGGATTGAAGCCACGGCGAGGACAGGGACCAAAAAATGATGTCCGCTCCCAGGTAGTCCGTCGCGAAAGTCGACTGTTCAACCTTGCCCACGACGTTACCGGTACGCGGATCACGATAGTCGAGATCGGGTTCTTGAACGGCCATCGCGACCAGATCCAGCCGTCCCTTGTATGTGTGGAAGAATGGATAGGCGTTATGCATCTGGGCTTTCTTGTAGGGCAGCACGTCTGGTCCGCCGACGCCGATGTGATGCGCTACAGCGAAATCGAAAGCACGCTGCATGTAGCGATGGTCGTTGTTCCATTCGCAGGGCCAGAAGTTGATGTATTGGACGACAGCGCTGTGCTTGAAGACCGCGCGCGCATAGGCGGCATTCTCCAGGGTGGCTTGAAAGTAGCCGTCGCAGCTGAAACCTCCAGCGGAGTCTTTGGGTTTGTCCAGATCAATCGCCGATTCGGGCAAGTTGATGCCGCGAATGCGTCCGTCGAAGCGCTCGGCCAGTGCCTTGAGTAGCGCCTGATAGCGTTCACGCACATGGGGATTCCATTGCATGGCCACCCAGCCTTCGCCGCTGGTGCTATCGCCCTGCTTCGCCAGCCCTCCGCCGTAGATGGGATCTTTCAGCAGATACTCGGGGATGCGGCGGGCGTCGGCCGAGAAGAAGCGGTCCTGCAGTTGCACGAAGAGCTGTTTGTGCACCGATTGCAGAGAGGCCAGGTCATGTTCGATCGCGGTAAAATCGTAGACGCCCTTCGACTTTTCCAGCATGCGCCAGGGATAAAGAACCTGAGCGCCCTTGATGTCGTTGCGCGCTAGAAGCGGCTTGGCCTTGGCGAAATCTCCGGTGGAAAGATAGATGTAGTCATCTGCAGTTCTGGCTTTTTTCGCCAATGCAGGAAGTGCAAGAGCCAATAGGCAAAGCAACATGGTCTTGTGCATTTGTACGCATTGCATGGTCAAGAACACAGCGCAGGCGCTGCGCGCGTGTTGTCCAATCGATGGATGGTGCGTTGTTTATGGCGGCCGGCCAGGCGATGTGGCTGGCTTGCGGCGATCCAGGCCGTCGGCCAATCGAAAAACTATCACTCTACGAATCGACTTTACAACCCGTCGAGATGCCTGCGATCGAGACTTCATCGGCCTGATGAATTGCCCGGACGTGGCCTAATAACGCGGTTGCAAAAAGCGATTGCCCCCGGAGCCGATGTTGCGGTGTTTGGGGGCCACGCCGCGCATCGCATCGGGCGAGGAGGGCGTGCCTTCGCAGCGCATGTTGCGTGCGTCTTGTCCTTCAGGCCAGCCCGTATTCTTTCAGTTTCTTTCGCAGCGTGGCGCGATGAATGCCCAGCAGTGCCGCCGCGCGGCTCTGGTTGCCTTCGCAGTAGTTGAGTATTTCCACGAACAATGGGATTTCCATCTCGCGTAGCACGATCTCGTATACGTCGTCTGCGTCGCAACCATCGAGGTCGCGCAGGTAGCGGCGCACGGCTTGCGCCACGTGTTCGCGCAGCGGTGGCTTCGGTGCGCCGCGACTGGAATCAGGACGTGTGGTGGCGGCGTTCAAATTCGATGGATCCCGGTAAGACGACCACGCCGGGAGACTGAAGGGTCGGCGTGGGGAGAGGAGTCTAGCGCGTGGCCCGCGCCGCTGTCATGGCGACAAGTGGAAATTAGTGCGGTTTCAGTGGAAGTCAAAGCTGAATGCTGCTGTGTCTGCTGCCAACTCGCGTACTTGGAAGGTGATCTGTGCGCTCTGTCCCGGCGCAAGTGTCGTGTTGTCTGGATGGTGATTGCCCAGGTAGTCCTGCGGCTTCAAGACACGGCTGCCGATGGTGCGTCCATCGGCGTCGGCCAGCGATAGTTGCAATAGCGGCCATGCTTGCGCCCAGCGTGCGTCGTTGCGAAATGTGGCGCGTACCAGCAGTACGCCGTCCTTGCCAGGCAGCGGCCGCACCTCGCGGCTGAGCATGGTGAATGCGCGTGGCTCGCGCCACGCCGGCACACTGCAGTGCAGCACTTCGCAGATTCCGCTCACCCATGGCCGCCAGTGCGCGTCCGCACTGAGTTGTTGGCGGTCGGCGATCAGGATCTGCAGCGCCAGCAGGGCGCTCAACCCGAGCAGGGCGATCCATTGCCAGGGTCTGGAGCGCAACACCGGTCGCTTCAGGAAATTCGGCGCGGCACTGGTGGCTGTCTCTCGCGTGCGCGCCACCGCGTCGGTGATTGCCTCCGGCATGTCCGCTGTGGTGTCGGCCGTATCGGGTTCGGTCTGGTGGGTGGGTGCGCCATGTGCGGGTACGTGCGCTACAGCGCCGGGCTCGGACGTGGCGGCGGCATCGGTACCTGTGTGGGACCGATCCGGTTGACGTAACAGAGTCGCGAAGCTGGGACGTGGTGGCGTGGGATCGGGCATGCGCAAATGTGACGACGGCAAGGACGCTATTCAAGCATGCGCGCAGAGGCTGTGCAGCGCCAGACACTTCCGCCCCGCGCTTGGCGCGGTGGCGAGTGTAGTGGGTTGCTCACGTTCATTTGCAAACAAGACGAGGCATCGGGTTACCGGCTAGCGCGGATGGTGCGTTGCGCTATAGGTATTCCTGATGTCATCGCTCGGGTTGGAGTGACCTGCCGACGATGGGGTGGTTGTGCAGTGCGCGCGATGGGAGCAATGGGGTCATCGTCGGCCACGCCGTCCATCTCGGAGGCGATGGCAAGGAGTTCAGGTGCGGCGCACGCCGTCGATGCGCATCCAGTCGCCGTCCTGCTCGGTGCGCAATTGGTCGAACCACGCGGCATAACGCTGCAACAGGTCCTGTTCCTGGCCGTGCAGGATTCCAGAGAGCGCGATGCGTCCGCCCGGCGCGACGCGGGCGGCCAGGGTCGGTGCCAGTGTGTCCAGCGCCGAGGCGAGTATGTTGGCGACGACCACTGGATAGGTCGCGGTGGGTTCGTCATGCGGCAGATACACCGCCAGCCGCGCACCGACGGCGTTGCGCTCGGCGTTGTCGTGGCTCGCCAGTAGCGCTTGCGGGTCGTTGTCCACGCCGACGGCTGCCGCTGCGCCCAGCTTCAGCGCGGCCAGCGCCAGGATGCCCGAGCCGCAGCCGAAATCCAGCACCCGCGCTTGCGTCAACGCGCCGTCTGCGGCCAGTGCGTCCAGCCAGCGCAGGCACAGCGCGGTGGTCGGGTGGGTGCCGGAACCGAATGCCAGACCGGGGTCCAGACGCACCACGGCGGCGTCGCTGCCGCTGGCCTCCTCCGGTAGCGCGTGGTTCCACGGCACGATGAAGGTGCGTGCGCCGAAGCGCATCGGCTGGAACTGATCCAGCCAGGCGCGTTCCCAGTCCTGGTCGTCGACTTTGCGGAAAGTGGCTTGGCTCCAGTCCAGCCCGGGGTCGAACGCATCCAGCGCGGCCAGCAACAACAACGCGTCCTGCTCCTCAGGGAACAGCGCACTGAGAACCAATGTGCCCCACAGTGGTGTTTCGCCCACGCCTGGTTCCAGAATCGCGCGTTCGTTGCTGGTGTCGGCATCGGCATCGAGCAAGGTGACGGCCAGCGCACCGACATCCTCCAGCGCAGTTTCGTAACGGGGCTGGGTCGCGTCGGTGCAGCGCAGGGTCAGTTCGAGGAACGGCATCGGTCGGCGGGTGATCAGGGGAGTGAGGGTGAGTCGCGGACTCGGAACTTGGCCTTTTCCAGGTGTAAGCCGCAGGCGGTGCTGTCATGGCGGCGGCATACAGGGCCAACGGCTGTTGCTACGTGCGATGGCGGCAACGCCTTGCCACTTTTTTCGTCACGGTATTGGAGCGCGATTTGGCTCCGGAGCGCATGTTGCCGTCCGGAGCCACTGGCTTCATCACACCAGCGCGATGGACTTGTTCTTGCGCTCGGCCAGACGTTTTTCCAGGTAGTGGATGTTCTGTCCACCAGCCTGGAAACCCTTATCGCGCATGATCCGCTGCTGTAGCGGAATGTTGGTCTTGATGCCGTCCACCACCATCTCGCTCAGCGCCACGCGCATGCGCGCGATCGCGGTCTCGCGGTCGGGGCCATGCACGATCAACTTGCCGATCATCGAGTCGTAGTTCGGCGGCACTTTGTAGCCGCTGTAGATGTGCGTGTCCACGCGCACGCCGGGGCCACCGGGCGGGTGGAAGCCGGTGATCAGGCCCGGATTGGGCATGAAGGTTTCCGGATCCTCGGCGTTGATGCGGCACTCGATCGCATGACCACGCAGCACGATGTCTTTTTGCTTGATGCTCAGCTTGTGCCCGGCCGCAATACGCAACTGTTCGCAGACCAGATCGATGCCGGTGATGCGCTCGGTGACCGGGTGCTCGACCTGGATGCGGGTGTTCATTTCGATGAAGTAAAAGCGCCCGTTTTCGAACAGGAACTCGAAGGTGCCGGCACCGCGATAGCCGATGCGGATGCAGGCGTCCACGCACACCTTGCCGATTTCGTTGCGCAGTTCCTCGGTGATGCCCGGCGCTGGCGCTTCCTCGACCACTTTTTGATGGCGACGCTGCATCGAGCAGTCGCGCTCGCCCAGGTGGATGGCATTGCCCTGGCCGTCGGCCAGTACCTGGATTTCCACATGGCGTGGATTCTCCAGGAATTTCTCCATGTACACCTGGTCGTTGCTGAAAGCGGCCTTGGCTTCGGATTTGGTGGTCTCGATCGCGGCCTTCAACGCCGCTTCCGAATGCACCACGCGCATGCCGCGACCGCCGCCACCGCCAGCGGCCTTGATGATCACCGGATAGCCGATTTCGCGCGCAATCTTGGTGTTGGCGACGATGTCTTCGCCCAGCGGGCCACCCGAGCCGGGCACGCACGGCACGCCAGCGGCCTTCATCGCGCGGATCGCTTCCACCTTGTCGCCCATCAGACGGATGGTGTCGGCCTTGGGGCCGATGAAGATGAAGCCGGACTGCTCCACGCGTTCGGCGAAGTCGGCGTTCTCCGACAGGAAGCCGTAGCCGGGATGGATCGCTTGCGCGTCGGTGACTTCGGCCGCCGCGATCAGTGCCGGGATATTGAGGTAGCTCTCCGCCGACGCGGCCGGGCCGATACACACCGACTCGTCGGCCATGGCCACGTGCTTGAGGTTGCGGTCCACGGTGGAATGCACCGCGACCGTGCGGATGCCCAGCGTATGGCACGCGCGCAGGATGCGCAGGGCGATTTCGCCGCGATTGGCGATGACGACTTTATCTAGCATGGGAAAGGATTCCGAACGCGGGATGTGGTTCTGGACGCGGGATTGCGAGGCGCTGGACGCGGAAAAGCAAATTGGCGCGCAGGCGCTTGCTTTTCCGAGTCACAGGTCCTGGTCCTGCGTCCCGGCGCTTCAACCGATCACGAACAGTGGCTGATCGAACTCCACGGGTTGGCCGCTTTCGCCGAGGATCGCCACGATGGTGCCGGCGACGTCGGCTTCGATCGGGTTGAACATCTTCATCGCTTCGATGATCGCCAGGGTCTCGCCGATCTTCACCGTCTGGCCGACGCTGACGAACGCGGGCTTGTCCGGGGATGGGGAGGTGTAGAAGGTGCCGACCATCGGCGCACGCAGCACGTGGCCCTCGGGCAGGGCGTTGCCGGGCTTGGCGCTGCCGCCGGTGGAGGCTTCGGTCGGCGAATGCATCGGCATCGCGGCGGTTGGCGCAGGCGCAGCCGCCGGCGCTGCGGCGACGTACTGCGGCGCGCTGCCGGCCATCCCCTTGGGCGTGCGCGCCAGGCGCACACTTTCCTCGCCTTCCTTGATCTCGATCTCGGCGAGATTGGATTCTTCCAGCAGGTCGATCAGCTTCTTGATTTTGCGCAGATCCATAACGGCCTCGTGAGGTGAATCGGAATAAAGACCGGGCGTGCGGCCCGGCGACTTAAATGGGAATGCGGCGTGCTGGTATGGCGCATGCGGTCGCTTCCAGCCGTGTCAGCGCCGCGTCCATCGCATAGCGGTAGCTATCTGCGCCGAACCCGCAGACCACGCCGACCGCGTGATCACTGAAATAGCTGTGGTGGCGGAACGGCTCGCGGCTGTGCGGATTGGACAGGTGGATTTCGATGAATGGAATCGCCACCGCCGCCAGTGCATCGCGCAGCGCCACCGAGGTGTGGGTGAACGCGGCCGGGTTGATCAGGATGAACGCGGTGCCGTCCTCGCGTGCGGCTTGCACCCGCTCCACCAGCACATGCTCGGCGTTGGACTGCAGGCTGTCCAACTGGTAACCCGCCGCGCCGGCCTGGGCCAGCAGGGCCGCATCGATCTGCGCCAGCGTGGTGTGCCCGTACACGTCCGGCTCGCGGCTGCCGAGCAGGTTGAGGTTGGGGCCATGCAGCAGCAGCAGTCGGGACATCGAGGGCACAACAGTGGAAAGGGCGGCAGTCTGCGCGAAGCCGGCATTGCTGTCCAGTTCGGCGAAGTTGCAGATGTTTTAAGCGTCCGTTTGATTTCCCCGATTCCCTGCTGCGCTGCGCCAGGTCAGCGTCCACGATCATGCCGTGAGCGTGGACGCGCCACGGTTCCATCCGTGCGGGATCGCCTGCGTTGTGTCGCTCAATGCGGTTGTGCCGCTCAATGCGCTGGCGAGTGGCCGTCGCGTGTCCAGCGCTCGGCCTCGCCTGCGGCGAATGGACCGAGTTTTTGTTTCACAATGCGGCCATCGGCGTCGATCAGCACGCTATACGGCAATAAGCCCTGAGTGTCGCCCAGGCGCACGCTGGCGTCGGCCGGGCCGGGGGTCTCCAGCGCGGTCGGGTAGCTGATCGGTATCCGTTGCAGCAATGCGCGCACATCCTCGACCCGGTCCAGGGCGATACCCAGCACCTGCAGGCCGCCTTCGTTTGGCGTGCGCGCCAGACGGTCCAGTTCCGGTATTTCACGCACGCATTGTTCGCACCAACTGGCCCAGACGTTGACCAGCAGCGGCCTGCCACGGAACTGCGCCAAGCTGATGCGCTCGCCATTGAGCGTGGTGAGTTGCAGCGCCGGTGCGTGTTTGCCGTGTCGCACGTCGAACGCGTGTGCGGCGATCAATCCCAGCACCGCCGCGACCACTGCGACCACGAGCAGGCGTTGCGGCGTGGTGGTCATCGCGCCGCGCGTAGCAGCGCGTCTTCGACCACGGCTTGGGTCAGCATTGGCGGCAGCACGGTCGGCGGCGCGCCAGGACCGTAGACCACGTACAGCGGCACACCGACCGCCTTGTGCTCGGCGAGGAAGGCGCTGATGCGCTGGTCCTCGTTGGTCCAGTCGCCCTTCATGTACACCGCGTCCACGCGTTTGAGCGTGTCGCGGAACACGTCGCTGTGGAAGACGTTGCGCTCATTGGCCTTGCAGGTGACGCACCAGTCCGCGGTCATGTTGACGAACACCACGCGATTGTCGGTGCGCAGACGGTCGAGCATCTCCGGCGAATAGACCACGGTATTGCCCTCTTCCACCGTGGCACTGGGGGGGGGCAGTCGGGTCACGCCCCAGGCCGGCAGCAGCGCCAGCAGCAGCAATACGCTGGCCGCGCGCATGCCCCACGTGTGGCCGTGCCAGCGTGCGCGTTCGAACCACCACAGCCCCAGGGCCAGTAGCGTGGTGCCGATCAACAGCAGGGCGACCGCGTCTACGCCGCGCTGCTTGCCCAGCACCCACAGCAGCCAGATCGCGGTCAGGTACATCGGGAACGCCAGCACCTGCTTGAGCGTTTCCATCCATGCACCCGGCTTGGGTAGGCGCGTGGCAAGGGACGGCACGAAGCCGATCAACAGGAATGGCAGCGCCAGGCCCAGGCCGAGGGTCAGGAACACCAGCATGGCTGTGGCTGGCGGGGCGGTCAGTGCATAGCCCAGTGCCGGACCCATGAATGGCCCGATACAGGCACTGGACACCACGCAGGCCAGTACGCCAGTGAAGAAATCGCCGACCGGTCCGCTGCGCGCCGAGAGCGACTGGCCCAGGCCGCCGAGATTGGTGCTGAGAGTGAAGACGCCGGACAGGCTGAGCCCGACCACGAACATCAGATACACCAGGACCGCGACGAAGCCCGGACGCTGCAATTGGAACCCCCATAGCAGGCGCGCGGCCACGGCGATACCGCCGACCACGGCGAAGGAGGTCAAGACGCCCGTGGTGTACCAGAGCGCATGGCGGCGAGCGCGGCTGCGGCTTTCGCCGCTTTGCGCCAAGCCCAGGACCTTCAACGATAGGATCGGCAGCACGCAGGGCAACAGGTTCAGCACCAAGCCCCCACCCAATGCCAGCAGTAGGATCCACAGCAGGTTTTGCGGTGCGGGCTGCGTCGCGGCGTGGCTTGCGTCACGGTACGCCGGGGCATCCGGCGCAGGCTTGGGCGCAGGCGCTGTCGTTTGGTTGGCAGCGCTCGTCGCGTCGTTGGCGTCACTCTGGCGGCTGTCCAGCGGAGTCACCATGAGCGGGGTGACCGCCGCTTGATCGGGCGAAGTGAGCTTGCCCTTGGGCAGCGACAGCTTCACCCGCCGGGTCATGGGCGGATAGCAGATGCCGTTGGTCTGACAGCCCTGGAAGGTCGTCACCAAGGTCGCCTCGGCGGCATTGGTGCGTTGTCGTTGCAGCGGCACGGTCACTTCGCTTTGGTCGAAGTACACCACCACATTGCCGAAGTGTTCATCCTGGTGCGAGCGGCCCGGCGGCCAACGCGGTATGCCGGTGCGAATGCCGGGGGCACCTTCCAGTACCAGCGCGGTGCGGTCGCGGTACAGGTAATAGCCGGGTGCGGGCGTGAAGCGCAACAGCAAGGTATTGCCGTCGCTGACGATGGCTTCGAAGCCGAATGCCTGATCCGACGGCAGCGGCAGGCCCTGCAGCATGTCGGTCGCTGCACTGGTGCCGAGCAGCGGTTTTCCCTCGTTATCGGAGTGGTTGTCTACTGGCGCAGACTTGCTGGGCGGCACCGCATCCGCAGCAACGGCCGCCGGTAGCGCCACATCGAGCATGCGTTTCTGCGGCGGGTAGCACACACCGGCGTCGGCGCAGCCCTGGTAGCGCACTTCCAGTTGAAGGTGCTTGGTGCCGGGGTCGGCAATGCCGCTCTGCACGGCGGTCAGTTCGCCGCGGTAGGTCTCCACTTCGCCGAAATACGGGTCGATCTTTTTGTGTCCGGCTGGCAATTGCAGGGTCGGGTTGGGTTTGAAGTCACCGATCACCCGGACTGCGATCCGGTGCCGATACAGGTAGTAACCCTTGGCGATGTCCCAGTGCAGCACGATGCGGCCGCGTTCGGGCGCTTGCGCGCTCAGCGCGAAGGCCTGGTCCACCGGCAGCAGGTCTTTTTCGCTGATTGCCAGGGCGGGGAAGGCGGCTATGGCCAGCAGGCACACAGCGACGATACGTTGCAGCAAGGTCATCGGCTTATGGTTCCTCACGGGTTTCGGCATGCAGCCATTGCAGGTAGGCGGGCAGGCCATCGGCGACCTCGACTTCGACCAGCTCAGGCACATCGTAGGGGTGCAGTTCGCACAGCCGCTGCCGTAGCGCGGGCAGGCGGTCGGCAGCGGTTTTGATCAGCAGCAGTACTTCCTCGGCCTGTTCCACCGTGCCCTGCCAGCGGTAAGTGGAGTGCAGGCCTGGTAGGCGGCTCACGCATGCGGCCAGCCGCTCGTCGACCAGCGTTCGTGCGATCCGCGCGGCGCAGGCCGGATCGGGGCAGGTGCTGAACAATAGGCGGAGCGCGGGCATGACCATATAGGCCACAGTATAGGGACGCCCAATCGGGCTGTGGTGGCGCCCGGAGCGATGTTCGATGTCCTGGCGTGGGTGGAGAACGGTGAGTGCGAAAATTTTTTGCTCTCGCCCCTTGAAAGCCTGTCGCTTGGCACTACATCTTGCGCATCCCGGCGTGCCGGGTTTTTTCGCCAGCGTTGCTGGCACTCGTCATCTGCGAGTGCTAATGCCGCCTAATTTCACTAGACCAATCAATCATTTAAGAGGCCCCTCTCAATGAGCATCAAGCCGCTTCACGACCGCGTCGTAGTCAAGCCGATCGAAGCCGACGAAATCTCCGCCGGCGGCATCGTGATCCCGGATTCGGCCAAAGAAAAGTCCACCAAGGGCGAAGTCGTGGCCATCGGCCAAGGCAAGCCGCTGGACAACGGCAGCGTGCGCGCGCCGGCGCTGAAGGTTGGCGACAAGGTCATCTACGGCCAGTACGCCGGCTCCAGCTACAAGTCCGAAGGCGTCGAGTACAAGGTGCTGCGCGAAGACGACATCCTGGCCATCGTCGGCTAAAGGCCCTCACGCCGGGCCAGGAGCTGGATGCGCTGTGCGCTCCCGCTGTCCTAAGACCTGCTGCCTGTCGATTCCTAAATTCCCAAATCACGCATTACTGGAGTTACCCATATGGCTGCCAAAGATATCCGTTTCGGTGAAGACGCCCGTTCGCGCATGGTGCGCGGTGTCAACATCCTCGCCAATGCCGTCAAGGCGACCCTTGGCCCGAAGGGCCGCAACGTCGTGCTCGAGAAGAGCTTCGGTGCCCCGACCATCACCAAGGATGGCGTCTCCGTTGCCAAGGAAATCGAGCTGGCGGACAAGTTCGAGAACATGGGCGCGCAGATGGTGAAGGAAGTCGCCTCCAAGACCTCCGACAACGCCGGCGACGGCACCACCACCGCCACCGTGTTGGCGCAGGCGCTGATCCGCGAAGGCTCCAAGGCCGTCGCTGCCGGCATGAACCCGATGGACCTCAAGCGCGGTATCGACAAGGCCGTCGAGGCCGCCGTGGCCGAACTGAAGAAGATCAGCAAGCCCACCGCCGACGACAACGCCATCGCCCAGGTCGGCACCATTTCGGCCAACTCCGATAAGGCGATCGGCAACATCATCGCCGACGCGATGAAGAAGGTCGGCAAGAAGGGCGTGATCACGGTCGAGGAAGGCTCGGGCCTGGACAACGAGCTGGACGTGGTCGAGGGCATGCAGTTCGACCGCGGCTACCTGTCGCCGTACTTCATCAACAACCAGCAGAGCCAGTCGGCCGACCTGGACGATCCGTTCATCCTGCTGCACGACAAGAAGATCTCCAACGTGCGTGACCTGCTGCCGTTGCTGGAAGGCGTGGCCAAAGCGGGCAAGCCGCTGCTGATCGTCGCCGAGGAAGTGGAAGGTGAGGCGCTGGCGACCCTGGTGGTCAACACCATCCGTGGCATCGTCAAGGTCGTGGCGGTCAAGGCGCCGGGCTTCGGCGACCGTCGCAAGGCGATGTTGGAAGACATGGCCGTGCTGACCGGCGGCACCGTGATCTCCGATGAAGTGGGCCTGTCGCTGGAGAAGGCGACCCTCAAGGATCTGGGCCGCGCCAAGAAGGTGCAGGTTTCCAAAGAAAACACCACCATCATCGATGGCGTCGGCGATACCGCCGGGATCGAGTCGCGCATCAAGCAGATCGAATCGCAGATCGCCGAGACCTCGTCGGACTACGACAAAGAGAAGCTGCAAGAGCGCATGGCCAAGCTGGCTGGCGGCGTGGCGGTGATCAAGGTCGGCGCTGCCACCGAGATCGAAATGAAAGAAAAGAAGGCGCGCGTCGAAGACGCCCTGCACGCCACCCGTGCGGCGGTGGAAGAAGGCGTGGTCCCCGGCGGCGGCGTGGCCCTGGTGCGTGCGTTGAGCGCGATCGGTTCGCTCAAGGGCGATAACGAAGATCAGACCCACGGTGTGCAGATCGCGCTGCGTGCGATGGAAGCACCGCTGCGCGAGATCGTCACCAACGCCGGCGAAGAGCCGTCGGTGATTCTCAACAAAGTCAAGGAAGGCACCGGCAACTTCGGTTACGACGCCGCCACCGGCCAGTTCGGCGACATGGTTGCGTTCGGTATCCTGGATCCGACCAAGGTGACCCGTTTGGCGCTGCTGAATGCGTCCTCGATCGCCGGCCTGATGATCACCACCGAGGCGATGGTGGCCGAAGCGCCGAAGAAGGAAGAGCCGGCCGTCGGCGGTGGCATGGGCGGTGGCATGGGCGGCATGGGCGGCATGGATTTCTGATCCAGCCGGCGCGAGCCGACCAGTCATACGCAGTCGAAAGAGCCCCGCAGCGATGCGGGGCTTTTTCGTTGCCGGCCACGTTGTGCATGGTCATCGGAGTGATGCCGATGCGCGATAAGCCGTGCTCTTACAGCACGCACGGCGCAATCGGGCTGTTCCGTTCTGCCAATCCGATGGGCAGATCCTCCGGGGGTGTCGCCAGGTGAGGGCGTCTGCCCGAACGAGATCGGCGCGTTGCGGCAATGCGGCGGGAATCGGTGTGAGCGACGGCGAATCGCGCATAACGTCGAAACCGTCTACAGGCATCGCGTTGCAGCGTGTTGACAGGGTTGTCGACGACATGCAGGTTAGGGCGCACGGGTGCCCAGGGGAGCTGCACGTGCCCGCATGTTCGTCCTTTTTCTTTGCGTCGTCGTTGGCGCAGCGCGGCGCGTGCCCGTGGCACGCGCGATGCTGCTGTGGGCGCGCGAGGCGGTGAACAGGACGCTGCACGCCGCCGCTTTGCGACGGTACTTCCATCTTTGTCGCAGGGGATAGCGCATGCACCACACCCGATCTTTCACCATGCTTGCCTTGGGCATCGTACTTGCGTTGCACACCGTGTCCGACGCATGGGCGCAAAGCACCAGTACCGATGCCGATGCCACCGATCTTGGTCAGGTCGTGGTCACCGGCTCGCGGATCAAACGCGCCGAGGTGGAAGGGGTCCAGCCGGTGGTGGTGATCAGTGCGCAGCAGATCCAACAGGAAGGTTTTCTGACCGTCTACGACGTGCTCAAGACGATGAACCAGCAGGGCAGCGTCGAGGCCGATACCAAATACGGTTCGCATACGCCCAACGCCGCGCCGATCAACCTGCGCGATCTCGGTCCCGGGCGCACGCTGTTGTTGGTCAACGGCCATCGCGTCGCCGATTATCCTCAGCCCTATGCCGGCGAGAGCAACTTCGCCAACTTCGCCAACATTCCCTCTGCGGCAGTGGAACGGATCGAGATCCTCACTGGCGGCGCATCGGCGATCTACGGTTCCGATGCCGTGGCCGGCGTCATCAACGTGATCTTGAAAAAGGGTTACAAGGGCAACCAGGTGCGCTTGCGTGGCGGCACCGCGACCGAAGGTGGGCGCGATGTGTTCGACCTGTCCTGGGTCGGTGGTCACGGCGGCGACAAGTGGAATCTCACCTACGCGTTGCAGTGGACGCGGCGCGATCCGCTGTCGGTGGGCGAACGGCCGAAGATGGACTCTCAAAACGACGAGTCGTACAGCAACTGGACTGCGCAGGCGCGCAAATACGGCTTTAATCCGTTCACTGGGCTGAGCCTGGTCGATGCCGACAGCAATCGACGTCTGGCTCCGCCCAGCGGCACCTGCGCGCGCTTCGGTGGTCAGTTCATCGATGCGCAGCGGCTGAGCTATGACTACAACAGCGATACGGTGCGCAATCGCGGTGGTTATTGCGGGATGGCCCATGACTACGCCGACTGGATGGCGGCCAAGGGCGGCGACAACGGCTCGGCGTATCTGTACGGCACGTTCGATTTCGACAACGGCGTGCAGGCCTGGAGCACGCTATCGACGACCAAGAGCCGGGGTTACTGGACCTATGATCCGCCCTACGTCTACCTCGGGCCATTCCACGACACCGGTAGCGATCGCAACCTGTACGCGATCCGCCAGTTGACCCGCTACGAATCCGGCGGCTGGAAGAACCTGGCCAATATCACCGATGAATTCTCCTGGGATCTGAGCGCCGGCTTCAAGGGGCGTCTTGCTGACCGATTCGATTGGGAAGTCGCGGTCGGTCGTGCGCGCTATACCGTCGATGAGTATGTGCGCACGGTGGACACCCAGAAGGCCACCGACTACTTCCTCGGCCCGCAACTGGGCAGTACCGCCGACGGAACGCCGATCTACACGCTCAACGAAAATCGCTGGTACCAGCCACTCACCGGCGCGCAGTACAACGCGTTGGCGGTCAAGGCGGAAAACCGCGCCGATTCGTGGGTCAACCAGGCCAGCGCCAACATCACCGGCGAGTTGATTCAGGGGTGGGCTGGGCCGATCAAATTCGCCGCCGTCGGCGAAGTCGCCAAGCAAGGCTACCGACTGGTGCCGGATCCGTGCGCCAACGATTGCTATCCACTGGATGTGGTCGATCATGGCGGTGGCGAACGCTTGCGTTATTCCGGCGGTCTCGAATTCGATGTGCCGCTGCTGTCCTCGCTCAATGCCAGCCTGGCGGCGCGTCACGACCGTTATGGCGACTACCGCTCCTACAGCAGCGATCTCGGCGCCGCCATCGGCACCCAGCGTGACACCACCTGGAGCGCAGGACTGGAATGGCGGCCGCTCAGCACGCTGCTGTTGCGCGGTAGTGTTGCCACCAGTTTCCGCGCACCGGACATGCAATACGTGCTCGGCGAACCCAGCTCGACCCAGCAAACAGTGATCGATCAATACCGTTGCATCCAGAAGGGGTATTACCTTACCGGTGCCTGCAACGCCGAGAACAGCGACATCTACTACTTGATGCAGGTCAATCGTCGCGGCACCCCGGACCTGGAATCGGAACACGGACGCTCGGTGACCGCTGGTTTTGTCTGGGATATCGCCGAAGGTCTGTCGTTGACCACGGATTACTACAAGATCCGCCTGCAAGACATGATCAAAGACCTTAACCGCGACGAGATTCTCACCGGCGAGGCAGGGTGCCGCACCGGTCTGACCACCGCCGGTGGCGTGTGGGTCAATCCCGGTGGCGCCGAATACTGCGCGCGTATCGTCTCGCGCGTGTCGCGCGATGCCGCTGGTCGCGTGACCGGCATCGAACAAGGGCCGATCAACATCGCGCAGATGCGTGTGTCCGGTATCGACGCTGCACTGAAGTACCGATTGAGCACGGCGCAATGGGGCAACTTCAGCTTCGCGCTGGATTACAACAACCTGATCGGTTATCACGAACAGACCTACCGCATCGACGACGACAAGAACCTGCGCGATCAAAGGATCCGCACCAAACTACGCGGCAGCGTGCATTGGGAAAATGGCGGCCCGCTGGATCTGACCGTGTATGGCAAACGCTTCGGTTCCACCGAGGCGGTGAACTGGGGCACCTGCGCGCGCTTCGACGATGGGTATCAGCCCAGTCCCTCGGACGAATGCCGGGTTAGCGATAGTGCTAATCGCCACTTCGGCCAGAGCACCGCGCGCTACTTCGGTCGCGTTGGCCCGGCGTTGTACTGGAACCTCACCGCCGGTTATCGCATCACGCCGACGATGAAGGTCAACCTGTACGTCAACAATGTGTTCAACACCGTCGGTTACGACAACAAAGAGCGCTACTACGGCTATCAGTTCTACAACACCACGCTGTACGACGCGGTCGGTCGCGAAGTGGCGGTGGAGTATGTGCTGGATTTTTAACTGCGATGCCGCGCAGCTCGATCAAGTTGCGCTCGCGCTGGCTTGCGTTTCCCGCGTGATGGGGTGCGTTGCCTGGCAACGCGATGCAAGGGATGCTTTTTGATGCCGCGCATGGCGAGCCCTCGGCGCCTGCATCACAGTCGCATCGGTTGCATCGGCAACTGTGGCGCTCTTCGCGACCCTGTGTTATCACTGTTGACCATGAACGCTTCCTGCCGCAGCTTTTACTTTTGGTATTACGATTTTCCGATGCCGCTGGCGGAGGAAGGATCGCGTTCAAGCTGAGGACCACTTCAGTCGCCATCCCGAAAGCCGCCAGCGAACCTGGCGGCTTTTTTCATGTCGCTGGACCTGGCACCACCCAATCAACCGATGAGAATGCCCATGGCTCCCCATACCGACGATTTGCGCATCCGCAGGATCGAACCGCTCATCCCGCCCTCGCAACTGCTGGCGTTGTTGCCCTGCGATGAGAGCGCCTCGCAGACCGTCGTCGCCGCGCGCGCGGCGCTGCACGCGATCCTGCACGGTGACGACGACCGTTTGGCGGTGGTGATCGGTCCCTGCTCGATCCACGACCCGGTGGCGGCGCTGGAGTATGCGCAGCGTCTGCGTCCGCTGCGCGACACCTATGGCGATGCGCTGGAGATCGTGATGCGGGTGTACTTCGAGAAGCCACGCACGACGGTTGGCTGGAAGGGCTTGATCAACGATCCGGACCTCGATGGCAGCTTCGATATCAACAAGGGCCTGCGGCTGGCGCGCGGCCTGCTGCGCGATATCAACCGCCTGGGCCTGCCTGCTGGGGTGGAATTCCTCGACATCATCTCGCCGCAATACATCGCCGACCTGGTGGCCTGGGGCGCGATTGGCGCGCGCACCACCGAAAGTCAGGTGCATCGCGAGATGGCTTCCGGGCTGTCATGTCCGGTCGGATTCAAGAACGGCACCAGCGGCGACGTCAAGATCGCCGTCGATGCAGTTGGCGCGGCCTCGCATCCGCATCATTTCCTGGCCGTGACCAAAGACGGGCACACCGCCGTCGCGGCCACCGCGGGGAATCCGGATTGCCATGTGATCCTGCGCGGCGGCACCCAACCCAACTACGATGCCGATAGCGTTGCCGCCGCCGCGCAGGTATTGGAAAAAGCCGGTTTGCCTGCGCGACTGATGATCGATGCCAGCCACGCCAACAGCGCCAAGAATCCGGAGAATCAGCCCAAGGTGATCGAGAACATCGCCAGCCAGCTCGAAGCCGGACAGTCTCGTATTGTCGGCGCGATGATAGAAAGTCATTTGCGTGGTGGTCGTCAGGATCTGCGCCCTGGCCAGCCGCTGGTTTACGGTCAGAGCATCACCGACGGCTGCATCGATTGGGACACCTCGGTACAGGTGCTGGAACGCTTAGCGCAGGCCGTGCGGGCGCGCCGCCGTGCGCGAACGGCACAGGCGGCCTGAGTGCGGCATCGGTATCGCGCGCAATGCCCGGTACTGCCGCTGAAAAACAGAGCCGGCCGCGCCGCCGATGCCGAAGGGAGAGAGCTTCGGCATCGGCGGCTGCACGCCGGTGGTGACATTATCCGTCGGCGTGGTGATGCCGGTATGCCGACGTGTGCCATGCGCTGGCAAGTGATGGATTTTGCGTTAAGACTAGCTAGCAAAACGACGGCCTCGCCGTTGGACGGGCGCTGACAGTGCTTGTCATCGTCGCTGTACACTGCGCTCTGCGCGCTGTCCGCACTCACCCCACAGCGCTTGCGACATTTTGTTAAGCACTTTAAAGCCTGGATGCGCGCGGTTCAACGTTACTGCATTGTCGGCATAATGTCGCCATGGCCATTTCCACACCCTGGTTCCTGTATCTGCTCGAATGCCGCAACGGTAGCTACTACGCAGGCATCACCCCCGACGTGCAGGCGCGCTATCAGGCGCACCTGCGCGGTAGCGGCGCCAAGTACACCCGTGCCAATCCGCCGCTACGGTTACTGGCGAGCCGGCTCTACCCCGACCGTGCCGCCGCCGCGCGTGCCGAATGGGCGCTCAAACGGCTGCCACGCGCACGCAAGCTGGCGTTCCTGTGTGCGTCAGACCCGCTCGCTGGAGCCGACAGTGCGCCATGATCGCCGATAGCGGTGGCCTCAGCCGCCAGACATTTTCTCTTCTGATCGAGCGCGACTGAGATTTCTCCCATCGCGCGTTCTGTCGGATTGTTGAGAGTATGTCGGAGAAACGTCGACGCGCGACGCGAATACAGCAGTGTCCAGCGCTCATGCGTATATTCCGTGCTTCAGCGCGATCTACCATCAGGATGCTGTGTACCGGAAAGTAGACAAAATGGGCTCTCTCTAAAAAGAATGAATTGTGCAGTTTTTTTGCACTGCAGCGTGCATTCAAGAAAAAAAGCACTCACGATCACCGTGCATCCCGACGTGGGGGAGGGAGCAAAGCCCACTGGCAGTCCGCTGACAGTGGGCTTTTTTATGAGTGTTGTCTCGTCTCCTTCTCCCCCAGCCCTGATCGTGCGGGTGAGCTGTGTAGAGCATGGGCTCACCGGCATTGCGGCGTAGAGGCTGTCCGCGCGGACGCGGCAATGCAAGAATCGCCTCATGCCTGCGGTTATTCAGTCCGTCCCCACCGTCCTCCAGCCCACACTCGCACGTCAGTTGGCGCGGTTGCGTCAGGCCGTGGCGGCACAGCCATGGCCGTCCGGTCCACAGTTCGATGCACAGCTTGCGCGTGCCCTGCTCGCCAGCGATTTTCTACTCGACACGCTGTGTCTGCAGCCAGCGTTGTTTTTCCATCTTGCACAACCGGATCCGGCGCCGCTGCCGTTACCCGTGCTGGACCCAGCACAGCCTGCAACCTGGCCTGCGTCGCTGCGCCGCTATCGTGCTGCTGCCTCGGCGCGTCTGGTGTGGCGCGATGTGTTCGGACTGGACGATATCCAGACGACCCTGGCCGGCAGCACGCAGCTTGCCGAAGACTGCATGACCCTCGCGTTGCAGGCGCTGGAAAGCGAGTTTGCCGCGCGCCATGGCGTGGTCCGCGCCGCCGATGGCAGTGTGCAGCGGCTGGTGGTGTTTGGCCTGGGTAAGCTCGGCGGCGGCGAATTGAATTTCTCTTCCGACGTGGATCTGGTCTACGCCTATCCGCAGGCAGGTGATTCCGATGGTGCGCGTCCGCTCGCCGCCGAGGAATATTTCGCGCGTCTCGGTCAGCGCTTGGCGCGGCTCCTCGATGAAACCACCATCGATGGATTCGTGCATCGCGTGGACTTGCGTCTGCGCCCATTCGGCACTGCGGGTCGGGTCGCGTTGTCGTTCGCCGGGATGGACCACTATTTCCAGCGCGAAGGCCGCGACTGGGAACGCTATGCCTGGCTGAAGGCGCGCGCAGTGGCTGGCGACATCGTCGCTGGCGAACACTGGCTGCAGTCGCTACGCCCGTTCGTGTACCGACGCTATCTGGACTACACCGCGCTGGACGGACTGCGCGCGATGAAGGCGGCGATCGTCGCCGAAGTGGCCCGTCACGACCGCCTGGACGATATCAAGCGCGGCGCTGGCGGTATTCGCGAGATTGAATTTCTGGTGCAGTCGCTGCAATTGATTCGTGGCGGTCGCGAAGCGGCACTGCGCGAAACGCGCCTGTTGTCGGCCTTGCACGCGTTGATCGCGGCCGGCCAAATCGCCGCCACGGATGGCACTGCATTGGCGCAGGCATACTGTTTTCTGCGTCGGGTGGAAAATCGCCTGCAAATGCTGCGCGATGCACAGACGCATGCGTTACCGGAAGATCCGCTGGATCGCGCGCGCATCGCCTTCGGTCTGGGGTATGTCGATTGGGCCGAATTGCATGCGGCATTGCAATGTCAGCGCGACCGCGTCGCTGCTGAATTCGCTCAATTGCTGGCACCGCGCAGGCGCACGCGGGGCTCAGATGTGCTGGCCGATTACTGGCGCAATGTGGCTGCTGGCGATCGTGCGCAGGTACTGGGCGAGGCGGGCTTCGCCGCAGCCGATGCGGTCGATCAGGCATTGCGCGGGTTTGCGCAATCGCTGGGCGTGCGCAGCCTGTCCGACACCGCACGCGCGCGTCTGGATCGTGTCGTGCCCGCGCTGCTGCATGCCGCCACGCGTTCGTCGCACGCCGATGCCGCGCTGCACCGGGTACTCGGTTTGCTGCAAGCGGTGCTGCGTCGTTCCAGTTATATCGCCTTGCTCGACGAGCAACCCAGCGCCCTGGAACGGCTGGTCGATGTGCTGGCGCGTAGCGCCTTCTTGTCCGAGCGTCTTGCCGCGCATCCGTTGCTGCTCGACGAGTTGCTCGACAGCCGCGTGACCGCGCCGATGCCGGAGCCGACCGCGATGCAGCAGTTATGCGACAGCGCGGTGGTCGCTGCCGCCGACGATCCGGAAGCGGCGCTGCGTAGTCTCAACGAAGCGCGTCAGGCGTTGAGTTTCCGTATCGCGCTGGCCACGCTGGATCGACGTCAGCCTGCGCTCCATAGCAACCGTCAGCTCGCACAATTGGCCGAAGCGGTGGTGGTGACAGTGCTGCGTCTGGCGCACGCCGAGCTTGCCGCGACGCATGGTCAGGTACCTGGCGGCAGTTTCGCGATCATCGGCTACGGCAGTCTCGGCGGGCTGGAAATGGGCATCGGTTCGGATCTGGATCTGGTGTTTCTGTACGACCACCCGCCCAGCGTCGAGGTCTCCGATGGACCTCGCGCAATGGAGAGCGGGCGCTGGTTCGCACGGCTCGCGCAGAAGGTGATTGCACTGCTCGGTACGGTCACCGCTGGCGGGCGTCTGTACGACATCGATGTGCGTCTGCGTCCGGATGGTGGCAAGGGCGCGTTGGTGTCGTCGTTGGCTAGCTACAGTGATTACCAGCGTGACCGTGCCTGGACGTGGGAGCATCAGGCACTGGTGCGCGCGCGTGGTGTTGCCGGCGATCGCACGCTGTTGCAGCGTTTCGAACAGGTGCGGGCGCAGACCCTCGCACGCACGCGCGAAGCGGCGGCCTTGCGTGAGGATGTGCGCAGCATGCGCGCACGGATGCGGGCCGAACTGGATCGCAGCGATGCCGTGCGTTTCGATCTCAAGCAGGGCGCGGGTGGATTGATTGACCTGGAATTCCTGATGCAGGCCGGCGTGCTGCTCGGCGCCGCGCAACAACCGGCGCTGCTACAGCCGCGTGACACCGCGACGTTGATCGGCGCATTGGCGCACGCCGGCTATTTGGATTCGACGATGGCGGCACGCTTGCATGCCGCACATGCGGTGCTGGTGGAGGCTGGCCTGGCCTGCACGTTGGACCGGCGCGCGCAACTGATCGCCCCCAGTGCCGAGATCCAGGCCGCACGTGCGTCGATCCGCGATGTGGCTGCGCACTTGGGCCTGGCGTTCGTCGAGGACCGCGCGAGCGGTGTCGCCGAGCGCTGAGTGGACACGGCGTTGGAGTGGGCGTCAGGGCGATAGTCGCTAAGCCGATGTCAACGCGTCGGTGGCGGGGTGCCATCCACCGCTGCGCGCCCCACCGCCGGGTCGTCTGTGAAGAAGCCATCGATGCCTGCGCTGAGCAATGCGTGCATCTCGGCGATGCTGCCGGCGACGTTCATCGCGGCCGGGCCGCGCGTGTCCTGCAGTTGCTTGGGCAGAAATGTATTTTCGGCACGGAAGGTGTAGGGCACCACTTGCAAGCCGGCCGCATGCGCATCGGCGACGAAAGCCGTTGGTGCGGCCAAGCTGCCATTCGCCTCTACCGGCACGATCGCGCGCAGGTTCGGGCTGACCAACTGCGCGTATTTGGCGATCGCACGCAGGCCTTGGGCCGTACTCATCTGCGCGTAGGTTGGACCGTCGTCCAGGTGATCGCCGGGGCGCGCTTGCGGGTCGCCCAGCAACTGCACCAGGCGGACATTCGGATGTGTGCGGCCAAGGGCGCGATGCAGGGCTTTCAGGTTGCCGATTTCGAACGACTGGATCACCACCGGTGCGCGGCGGGTGTAGGCGTGTGCGTCCAGTGTCTTCAGCAGTGTGTCCTCCATTGCCAGGCCATGCGTGCGGAAGTAGGTGCCGTGCTTGATTTCCGGAATCAGTCCGATCAGGCGTCCGTGGGTGGCCGACTCGGCTGCGGTGAAATCGATGATCTCCTCGAGAGTGGGGAGCTGAAATTGGTCGTCGAAGGCGTTGCTGCGCAGCTGCGGCAGGCGCTCGCGTGCGCGTAGGGTCTTCAGTTCGGCCAGGGTGAAGTCCTCGGTGAACCAGCCTTCCACGCGTTGCCCGTCGATTTGTTTGACGGTCTTGCGCGCGGCGAACTCTGGATGCGTGGCGACGTCGGTGGTGCCGCCGATCTCGTTCTCGTGGCGCGCCACCAGCACACCGTCTTTGGTCGAGACCAGATCCGGTTCGATGTAGTCTGCGCCGTCGGCAATGGCTTTGGCGTAAGAGGCCAGTGTGTGTTCCGGGCGCAGCGCACTGGCACCGCGGTGGCCGATCACCAGCGGTTTGCGCTCGTGCGATGCGGCCATCGCCGTGAATGCCACTATCGCCACTGTAAAGCCCAGCAACCAGGGAGGAGATTGGATCATCGCATTGACTCCGCAGTCAGTGGACAGCATGTGCATGTTCGCAAGTGCGTGTCTCAAGTCAGAATATCTGCCATGGCGTGCTGGCATCAAACAGCGCAGAGCACCCGTTCGGGTGCCATCCTCGAAGGTGCTCAGGTCCGAAGCATAGTGCGTGTCGATGAGAACGCTGATACGCCGTACCTGGCGGATCTGGCTTTGTCCAGTCATCGCGATGGGGTCCAGTCATGGCGTGGTGGCCAATGCATAGGTGTTGGCGATATGCGCAGCATCTTAGACGAAGCGCGCCAACAACCCGGCGAGGATCGTTACGTCAGGCAAGCGATGCAGGAGCACGCGGCAGATTCGCGCTGGGAGTGCATCGACATTGCGTTGACGATGTTTCAGTTGACAGCATTTCAGCTTTGCTGGATCGGCATTGGGTTTCACATGTAATGAAGACGCGGTATGCCATGGATCATGAGCCACGATGCGCCTGTGCGATGGCGTTGATGCGCAGCGTTTCATCGTTCGAACAGTGGAGGGTTTTCTTTCCAAAATCGCAAATTTCGAATAGTGTCAAAGTTTGGAATGCAATAAGCGGGTAACCATATAAAGATTCGGTGCCTATTCGTGGTGGATCGAAGCAAGCGCAATGGCGATGGTTTTGTCCCGTCATCGGCCAAGCAATTCCTAATCCCCTGTTTTAAGTGAAATTTGTGCCAGGTTGCGTCTGTCGTGCCTGGCTTGTGTCCCCTGTCGCGATGCAGTGATGCATCGTTCACCTGCGCTACCCAATGGAGAGATCCCCCATGATTGATCGTATGCCTCACCGGCGGTTGCTGACCACCGTGCTGTCCGCTGCCATGCTCATGTGCAGTGGTGCCCAAGCGGCCCAGAACGGCGCGCTCCAGAACGCTGACCTGGACGCGCTGACCAGCGCGTTGCGCGTTGCACCGGTCAACTTCGATGTGCATCTGCCGTTGCGCGATGAGGCAGGTCTGGATGCGTTGCTGGCTGACATAGAGGACCCGCAATCGCCCCAATACCATCATTGGTTGAAGTCTGACGAGTTCGCGCGCCGCTTCGGCCCGACGCCGGCGCAAGTGGCGAAGGCCCGCGCTGCTCTGGAGGGCGCGCATATGACCGTCACCCAGCAGGGCGCGACCTTGCACGTCAGCGCCAGCGCGAACAATGTCGAACGTCTGTTCGCCGCACCTTTGACTGTTGATCTGCAAGCGGGCAAGCAGGTTCGCCTCGCTGCTGCCAGCCCCTTGCAATTGCCGGCGGCCCTGCGCGATAGCGGTGCCGTTATCACCGGCCTGGAGCGCGGCCTGCCGCCGTATCATGTGAACTCCAGGCAACTGCAGAAGATCGATCCGGATAACCGCAGTGGTCCTACCGGTATCTATGCTTACAACGATCTGAAGCAGGCCTATGACTATCCGTCCTACCAGGCGATGATCGGTCCGGCTGGCCATCACCAACGCCTCGACGGGACGGGGACGACCATCGCCATCTTGGTTGCCAGCGACGTGCTGGACTCGGACTTGGACCTGTTGTTCAACGAAGAAAAATTCAGCCGCCATGCTGCCGGCAATGTCAATCCCAAGTTGTACGCACGTCGTTATGTTGCCGGTGCCAAGCCAGGCATCAACCAGGAAGGTGGCGCAGGGAGCGAGGCGGCGCTGGATGTGGAAATGGCCCTGTCCGGTGCGCCGGGCGCGCATGTCATCTTGTATGTGATGCCTGAACTCACTGACCAATCGATTCTCGCCGGTTACCGGCAGATCGTGCAGGACAACGAGGCGGATGTGGTCAGTGTTTCGTTCAGTGGTTGCGAGTTGTACAGCACCCCAGCCTACAACGGCGGCAAAGACCTCACCGCTGTCTACCGTATTTACGATGCGCTGTTCCGGCAGGGCAACGCGCAGGGCATCACCTTTATCGCCTCCAGCGGCGACAATGCAGGCTTGGGCTGTGCGGATACCAATTACGCGGTCGATGGCAAAGACGGTCGCTTTGTGGTCGGCGTTGAACATCCCGCAGTCGATCCGCACGTGACCGCGGTCGGTGGCGGCAATCTGTTCACTGCCTACAAGAAGGGTAGTGCGGACTCCAGCTACCTGCGTGAGACCGCTTATGCCGATCCCTTGACCCCCTATGATCCTTACAATGCGGGCGCGATGTTGTCCGGTGGTTACTGGGGGGCTGGTGGAGGCGTCAGTACGATCTTCAAACGTCCGGTCTATCAATCGCGCGCGCTGGGCGGCGGTTCCGACAAGATGCGGCTGTTGCCCGATGTCGGGATGTTGGTTGGTGGTTGTCCGGATATTGCGACGCAGCCGTGCCAGGAAGGCCGCAAGCCGTACGCCAGTGGGGTAATGTCAGCCTACAACGGTGAATTCTATGCGACCCTCGGCACCAGCGTCGCCGCCCCCGAGTTCGCCAGCGTCGCGGCGCTGCTGGTGGAGAAGCAGGGCCGCCAGGGAAATCTCAATCTCTACCTGTACCGGCTGGCGGCCAATTATCCGCAAGCGTTCCACCGCGACATTGCCGGTTACAACGGCGTGGTCAGCAACGATGTGCCGCTCCAGGGCAAATACAACTACACGGTGGGTCTGGGGACTCCGGATGTACGCCTGCTGATCGGTGCGATGGACGCGGCTCCGGCGGGCGTGCCGCGCTCTCCCAGCAATCCCTGAGGTTGGCGTGTCAACGCATCTGCCCACGTCGCAGCGGCGACGTGGGCAGAGATGCGCGGGGTTGCCCCGCTCAGCGCAGTTGCAGATGCTCGCGAATCCGCGCTGCGATGCGTTCGGTCTCGCGCAGTGGTTCGATGCCGGCGGCCGCAGTGTCGTCGGCATCGTGCAGGTTGGCGAGCCGTCCGCGTTCGCGTAGTGCGCGGTGGAACGCCTGGGCCCGGTCGCGTGCCAGTTCGGGCATCAGTACGCGCACCGGTGCGCGCGTCGCACACGCCTCCGATAGCAGGTTCACCGAGTCCGGCGTGCAGATGAGGCGTTCGGCCCAGCCAAGAATGCCGGCATAGGGATTCGCACCGTCGTGCTCATCGCACCAGATTATCCCCGGTAAATCGGCAAACAGACGCCGCAACGCGATGGCGACCTCCGCTGGTGTGCGCCGCGAGGTGCTGGCCAGAATGCTGCCGCCGGTTGCGCGCAAGTCCGCAGCGATCACCTCGAAGGCGGCGCTGGCCTGTGCACCGCTCCACGCGGCCAGGCTCGACGGACCGCCGATCAGCAAGCCGGTGCGCGGTGAAGGTAACATCCCCAATGCAGGAAATGCCGCGCGTCCCTGCGCCAGCCAGCCATCGTCGATGGGGTGCAAGCTGCCGAGCAGGGTGAGGACATTGTCGCCACGCAGTCGGTCGTGCTGCGGCACGACTACTATGTCCCAATGCCGCGTCGGCAGGCGAGGGTCCAGCACCTGTACCACTTGGCTGCCGCGCGTGCGCAACAGGCGTGTGGCCAGTGCGGCTTGGCGTCCGCAGCCGATTGCAAGCGCTGGTGGGTGACGCAGCAGATCGGCAAAACTCTGGCCGTAGGCGCGTTTCGCGCCGGGGAGCTGGCGCGGCGCCAGCCAGCGCCATGGCGGCTGCGGCTGCAACACGAGCGTCTGCGCCGGTTGTGCCGGGTGTGCGACCAGTGCCAGGGCCAAGGCTTCTGCCTGGCGAGCGTTACCGGCACGCCCGTCGCTCAGCGCCCAACACAGATCCAATCGTTTCACCTTTGGTAGTAATCCATTGCATTGCCACTGGCTGCTGCCACAATTGTCTCACTCTACACTGGCTACCATCGCCTCGGCATGGCTCCTCACGAGTCATCTCGCGCTTTTGTCAATATAGGAGTTTCTCGCATGTCCGACGTCTTGCACGCCGCTGCCCTTGATCAGTTGTTCCGCACCGCCCGCACCCACAACGCGTTTCTGGACAAGCCAGTCGATGAAGTCACCTTGCGTGCCCTGTACGACTTGATGAAGTGGGGGCCGACCGCCGCCAACGGTAGTCCGGCACGGTTCGTGTTCGTGACCTCGCCGCAGGGCAAGGAAAAGCTCAAGTCGACGCTGTCCGAAGGCAACGTGACCAAGACCATGGCCGCGCCGGTGACGGTGATCGTGGCACACGACGAAGACTTCCACGAAAAGCTGCCCTACCTGTTCCCGCATACCGACGCCAAGAGCTGGTTCGACGGCCCGCGCGAAAGTCGCAGCGAAGGTGCGTTCCGCAACGGTTCGTTGCAGGGTGCTTATCTCATCCTGGCTGCGCGTGCGTTGGGCCTGGATGCCGGCCCGATGTCCGGTTTCGACAATGCCAAGGTCGATGCGGCGTTCTTCGCCGGCACCACGATCAAGTCCAACTTCCTGGTCAACCTCGGTTATGGCGATTCCAAGGGTCTGCACCCGCGCTTGCCACGACTGAGTTTCGACGAGGCCGCACGTATCGCGTAAATGTGGCCTGGTGATGATCCAGGCGGTCGCAGACTGCCTGCCGCAATTCTATCCATCGTCTCAACCAAGTAGAGCCTCTCCATGAAGACTCGTAATTTCCTGCTTCCGCTTGCCCTATCTCTGGCCGTCCTCGTCACTCAACCCGTCAGCACCGCCTTCGCCGCGCCTGCCGCCGCTGCTGTATTGAAAGGTGTTTCCGGTACTTACAAACTGGATCCTGCACACACTGACGTGTTGGTGCAGTGGAGTCACTTCGGCTTTTCCAATCCGTCTGCGAACTTTGGCGACGTCGACGGTACGTTGATTTACAACGCCCAGGACGTAAGCAAATCCAGCGTCAAGGTGACCCTGCCGCTGTCGGGTCTGAGTACCTTCAGCGCCAAACTCGACGAACACCTGAAGAGCGCCGATTTCTTCGACGCGGCCAAGTTTCCCACTGCCACTTTCAAGAGCACCAAGGTCACTGCGGCTGGTGCCAACAAGTTGAACGTGGCCGGCGAGCTGACCATCAAGGGCACGACCAAACCGGTAGTGCTGGCGGTGACGCTCAACGGTGCCGGTCCGCATCCGATGCACAAGGTGCAGGCGCTGGGCTTCGACGCCACCACCACGGTCAAGCGTAGCGATTTCGGTCTGAGCGCCTACGTCCCCAACGTCAGCGACGAGGTCAAGATCCGCATCACCACCGAGGCGTTGCAGGAAGCGAAGTAAGCCGACGCATGGACGAGGCGCCGCTACGCTGGCGCCGGACTTTCGCAACGCAAACGCCCGCCGAACAGCGGGCGTTTGCGTTTTCAGGTGCAACCACAGACGCGGCGGTAGCTGCGTTACAGCGCCTGCTCAATCGACAGCGCGTAGACCTGCACGCCGTGGCGGGTGAAGGTTGCGGTGGTGTCGCTGCCGATATTCATCTCTTCCAGCGGTGTGCCGTGTGCATCGGCCAGGACCAGTTTGTAGATCGGCCCGAAGCGCGTGGTGATGTCGGTGGGGCTGATCTTCACCCGATAGGTGCCATTGCCCGCGAGTGCGATCGGCTCGGAGAGTTGGCCGGGGGCAAGTTGCAGGTCGGTCGATGGTTGGCGCAGGTCGCCGAGCACCTGCATCATGAAGGTCTGCGTCTGGGCAAGTGCGCGGCCGTGTGCAGGTGCCTGCGTGGCGACGGTATTGACCACCGCGGCCGTTGCTACAGGCACGATCGCGGCGATCGCCGTGGCGGCGCTGCCGAGAAGGAAGTTGCGGCGGCTGTCGTTGCTGTGGGTTGTCATGGTGGTCTACCTGTCATGTGTACATGCATCATTCTTCCCCAGGGATATCTTGATCTGGGTCGATACAAATCGTGGCATGTCGATTCACTTCATCGAGTTGCCAAGCTCGAGAGCGGGCAACCCAACGATTGTTCGGATAGATTCGAAAAGCCATTCATCCACAAGCGCAGCTTATCGTTTGCAATCTCGATGGTGCCATCGGCATGGAGTTCCCCGAGATCGTTGCGGTCGTCGTTGAGGGCGACGGTGCATTTACCGATCCGGCCATTGGCGCGAATCATCAGGGAATTGGGCTTGGCCGCGTAGCAGATGTAGCCATCCAGATGCTCTTCGGAGATAGGGCGTTCGCTGTTTTTCGTGCGATTGGCATTGTCGGTGATGTAGGCGATCGCTTCCAGGTAACGCTCGCGCGGCAACACGGTTTCTTCGATCTTGCTGCTTGGGTTGAGATTGGAGACCTTGTGGAAATAGACCGAAAACCGGGAGTCGTCCAATAGTGCGCGATGTAGCTTGGTATAGAGCCGCTTGACCGAATCGATATTGTCTTGATGCAAGTGCAGGCGCAACGAAATGGCGAAGTCCGACGGCAGTGCGCGATAGGCGATGAGGTTGGACCATATTTTCTGGAATGTGCCGCCCTTGTTGGCGGTGATGCGGGTTTTGTCGTGCCAGTCGGCATCGCCATCCAGGGTGATCTGGAATTCGCGATGGCGCAATGTGACGAGTCGTTGCAGCAAGTCCGGTTCCAGCAGGTAGCCGTTGGTGGTGAAGCCCGCATTGAATGCCACGCCGTGTTGTGTGCATGCCGCGTGTGCATGCTGGCCGACGTCCATCACGACCTCGCGGGCCAGCAGTGGTTCGCCGCCGAACCAGGAAATATTCAGTCGGTCCAGAGACGGTACGCGCTTGGAGATCAAGGCCTTGATGCCCTCGACGACCTTGGGTCGCATGCGCCCTGTTGCGAAGTCCTCGTAGCAATACGTACAGCGGAAATTGCACTTCTCCGTGGGAAGCAGGATGAGTGAGAAGATGCGTGGGGAGAGCGCCTCGGCGACGATGGTTTCACTGAGCATCGTCTTGCTCATCCGTTGCCGGGTTGCGGGCTGGGCGAACCGCTGCAAGCGCCGACATTGGATGAACTTTGGCAGTTACCGCTGTTGTTGCACGTATAGTTGGTCGCGGTGCATGTGCCGGAGTTGGTGCATTTCCCCGCATTCTCGCTCATGGGGCGAATGGCTTCTTGCGTTGCTGAGGAAATCGCTGCCGCCCGCAAACGATGGTTGGCGAAGTGAATTGATCCGTCAGGATTCAGCGTGATGCCGCGCGGGTCTATCTCGTGAAATGCTTTGTCCATTTGCGCAGCCGCCTCTTCGCATGCCTTGTGATGAGTCGGTCGGAAAATATCGGCTTTCCGAACTCTGTGGCGCGGACCGCATCGCAAATTCAATGCATGTCTACTCAGGCGGCAGTGCATGTAGCCACGCCGCTTTCTCCGAGCATTCTCGCGGGCGATATCCTTGCGCTCAGCCCTCGCCTTGCTCCAGCACGCGCCGCTGCATTTCGTCCAGGTAGGCGTCCAGTTCCTGTAGCGAGGTGAATATCTCGTTCAATGGCACCGCCTTGACCAGGTCGAAAACCTTGCGGATTTGCGGTGCGGGGTTGACCACCAGCACCTGGCCCTCGCGCGCGGCCAGCATTTTGCGCGCTTTGAAAATCGAGCGGATGCCGGCGCTGCTGATGTAGTCCAGTTGCGATAGGTCCAGCACCAGGGTGGTGATGGGCGTGGCGAGCAACGGTGCCAGGGCATCGTCCAGGGTCTGGTAGGTGTGGGTGTCCAGACGCCCGCTCAGGGTGATGCGCTGGCGCTTGTCCTGCGCCGGGTCGATCTGCAGGCTCAACGTGGTCATGCGGGAAACTCCTGGGGGGAAGGGTCGAAAGGGTGCAGTAAGGTAATGCGCACGACGTTGTGGCCAGCGTCGTGGTGGTAGTCGATGCGGTCGGCCAGTTGCTTGACCATGTACAGGCCCAGCCCGCCGATCGGGCGCTCGGCGATGTCCGCGTCCAGGTCCGGTAGCGGCGTGCTGCGTGGGTCGAAAGCGGGGCCGTTGTCGTGGAATTCCAACACTAACTCGGCGCCTTCCAGTTGCAGGATCAGCTCCATCGGTGTCTGCTCGCGGCGCAGATGACCATGTTCGAGTGTGTTGCAGGCCAGCTCCTCCACGATCAGTCGGGCGCGCTGTACGTGATCGGTGCGCACGCCGTGGTGTAGCAGCGTGGTTTCCACGCTGTCGGTCAGTTGCGCCAGGCTGTCCAGTGCCGGTGTCATGTACAGCCGTTGTTTCATGCTGTCGTCTCCTCGGCCGAGCCCTGGCGTAGCCGAATCGCCAGCAGGGTGATGTCGTCGGACTGTGCGGCCGGTTCGGTGAACGCCTGCACATCGGCCAGCACCGCCAGGCACTGCGCTTGCGCATCGGCATCGGATTGCAGTGCGGCCAATAGCCGTGCCTCGCCGTAAGGTCGATCCTGCGCGTCCATCGCTTCGGTGATGCCGTCGGTGTAGCTCAGCAGGGTGGCACCGGCGGCCAGACGCCCTTGCAGCACCGGGTAGCGCTCCTGCGGCTCCAAGCCCAGCGGCGGACCCGATTCCAACGACAGTATCTGTGCATGACCATCGGCATCGAGCAGCAGTGGCGGTTCGTGGCCAGCACTGGCGAGCCAGTAGTCGCCGCTATGCACGTTGATCAGCCCGCATAGCACGGTGGCGAACATGCATGGTTCGTTGCCTTCCACCAGCCGCTGCGAGGCCGCGATCAGGATCGCGTCCGGCCGCGTGTGTCGGCGCGCGGCGACCTCCAGTACCGTGATCGCCCTGGCCATGAACAGCGCTGCCGGCACGCCCTTGTCCGAGACGTCGCCGACCACGAACCACAGCAGCCCCGGTTCGGTCTCGACGAACTGGTAAAAATCGCCGCCGACCATCGTGGCCGGTTCCAGTAGTGCGTAGGTTTCCAGGTGTTTGTGTGCGCTGACGAAGGTGCGCCCGGCCGGCAGCATGGCGTGCTGGATGTCGCGCGCGATCGATAGCTCGCTCTGCATGCGCTGCCGCGCTTGCGCCAGCGTGGCGATTTCCTGCAATTGTTGTTTGATCGAGGTGCGTGCGCTGTCGAAGGCGCGCGCCATCACCCCCACTTCGTCCTGCCGTTCGATGTGGCCCAATGGGTAGTCGAACGCGCCTTGGCTCAAATGCACCGCCGAGTCGGTCAGGTCCTCCAGTGGCCCGACCAGTCGCGCGGTATAGCGGTGCAGCAGCCACAGCCACAGTGCCAACGCGGTGGCGCCGACCAGCCCGCCCCACAGTGCGATGCGGTTGAGTCCGGCCAGGATGTAGCGCTCGGACACGCTCAATGCGAAGGTCCAGCCGGTGTCGCCGACCGCCGCGCTTTCGGTCAGATAGCGCTGACCGTCGGGCGCGGTGTGGACGAAATGTACCGGCCTGTGTGTCTGCACCGCTGCGGCCAGCGGCGAGAGGTCCGGCCGGGTCTGCACCGCGTGCGCTTCCAGAATGCGGTGAAAATGCAGTGTCGGGTCCGCATGCAGCACGAACAGCCCATCCGGCGATAACAGCATCGGTTGCAATCCGGCCTTGGCCGGCAGTTTGGCGACGATGGCTTGTAGTCGTTGCAGCGGCACCTCCACACGGACCATGCCGATCGCCCGCGCTTGCGCACCATCGCCCGGCAGCCGCAGTGGCAAGTTGTAGCTGGTGAGTAATAGGTCGCCAGTCAAGGCATCGCGATATGGTTCAGACCACCACGGTGCCGTTGCCGTCAGCGTGCGTCGGTACCATGGCGTGCGTTGATCGTCCAGTTCTGCTGTCGTGACAGGCTGTTCCAGCACGCGGTCGCGCGTGCGCTGTAGCCGCCAGGCGAAACCGCGGTCGTCGCCTTTCAGCGTGCCGGGCTCGATCACCAACAGTGTGCCGGCGATGTCGGGGTCGCCTTGCAAGGTGCCCTGCAACAGGCTGCGCAGGTTGAAGGGTTGCCGCCCCACGCCGGCGGCAGCGGCGGCCAGCGTGCGCCCGCTCACCTGCACCGAGCCGAGTGTGGCCTCCAGACTGCGCGCGGTCTGCTGGGTCAGTCCGGCGACTTCCTCACGCGCGTTACCCACCATCACCTGACGCGCGCCCAGGTAGAACAGCAGGGCTAAGCCGAGCAGCAGCGCCACCTGCAATAGGCTGACCCACAGCAATAGCCGCGTGCGCAAGCTGTGCCGCCAGGCGACCGCAGAGGCGTCCTGTATTGGCGATAAGGCGGCGATGGCGGCGCTCCGCAGGGGCCGGGGGGGCGATCATAAGCCTAGCTGCCTCTGTCCGGCGTGTTTGGCCTGGCGCGTGTCCCCGGGCCAATGTGACAGCGCACGCCATCCATACGCTGGCGTACGAGGTGCGGGCGAGCGGTTGCGCTACACTTGGAGGCTTCAAGAGAACACAGCCATCGCGCGCGTGCGTGCGACCTACGGGAGCGTTATGAATTGGTTGAACGAGGTGCTGCAGAACGATCCGAATCCCACTGAAACCCAGGAGTGGATCGAATCGCTCAAGGCCGTCATCGATGTCGCAGGCCCCGAGCGCGCGCATCAATTGCTGGAGGACATGGTCGAACTGACCCGTCGTTCCGGTGCCTATCTGCCGTTCTCGCCGACCACCGAGTACGTCAACACCATCTCGCCCGCCAACGAGGCCAAGAGCCCCGGCGATGCGGCCATCGAGTGGAAGATCCGCTCGATCATCCGCTGGAACGCGATGGCCACCGTGGTGCGCGCCAACCGCAAGCCGGGCGATTTGGGCGGCCATATCGCCTCCTTCGCCTCCAGCGCCACCCTGTACGACGTGGGCTTCAACCACTTCTGGCGTGCGCCTTCGGAGCAGCATCCCGGCGACTTGCTCTACATCCAGGGTCACAGCTCCCCGGGCATCTATTCCCGCGCCTTCCTCGAAGGCCGCATCAGCGAAGACCAGCTCAACAACTTCCGCATGGAAGTCGGCGGGCAGGGTATCTCCTCCTATCCGCACCCGTGGCTGATGCCGGACTTCTGGCAGACCCCCACCGTGTCGATGGGCCTGGGCCCGCTCAGCGCCATCTACCAGGCGCAGTTCATGAAGTATCTGGAACACCGCGGCCTGATCGAAAAATCCGACCGCAAGGTGTGGTGCTTCATCGGCGACGGCGAGAGTGACGAACCCGAGACCCTGGGCGCCATCGCCCTGGCCGGCCGCGAGGGCCTGGACAACCTGATCTTCGTGGTCAACTGCAACCTGCAGCGCCTGGACGGCCCGGTGCGCGGCAACGGCAAGATCATTCAAGAGTTGGAAGGCGTGTTCCGCGGTGGCGGCTGGAATGTCATCAAGCTGCTGTGGGGCGGCTATTGGGATGCCCTGCTGGCCAAGGACACCAACGGCGTCCTCAAAAAGCTGATGATGGAAACCGTCGACGGCGAGTACCAGAACTGCAAGGCCTTCGGCGGCGCCTATACCCGCGCCAATTTCTTCGGTAAGTACCCGGAGACCGCCGCCATGGTCGCTGGTCTGTCCGACGAGGACATCTGGCGCTTGAACCGTGGCGGCCACGATCCGCACAAGGTCTACGCCGCCTACCACCAGGCGGTGAACACCAAGGGCATGCCCACCGTGATCCTGGCCAAGACGGTCAAGGGCTACGGCATGGGCTCGGCCGGCGAAGCGCTGAACCCGACCCACCAGACCAAGAAGCTGGACGACGATGCCGTGCGCGCGTTCCGCGACCGCTTCAACATCCCGCTCAGCGACAAACAACTGGCCGACGCCGAACAGGTGCCGTTCTACCATCCCGGCCCGGATTCGCCGGAAGTGCAGTATCTGCAGCAGCGCCGCGCCGCGCTCGGCGGCTACCTGCCGCAGCGTCGTCGCAAGGCCAGCCTGTCCATCCCCGCACCGGGCCTGGACAAGTTCGAGCGCCTGCTCAAGGACAGCGGCGAGCGCACCTACTCCACCACCATGGCGTTCGTGCAGAGCCTCAACATCGCCCTGCGCGATAAGGAACTGGGCCCGCGCATCGTGCCGATCGTGGCCGACGAAGCGCGCACCTTCGGCATGGAAGGCATGTTCCGGCAGATCGGCATCTACGCTCCGTTCGGCCAGAAGTACAAGCCGGTGGACGCGGATCAGTTGATGTTCTACCGCGAAGACCAGTCCGGTCAGGTGCTGCAACAAGGCATCAGCGAGCCGGGCGCGATCTCCTCGTGGATGGCCGCCGGCACCAGCTACTCGGTCAGCAACGTACCGATGCTGCCGTTCTACATCTACTACTCCATGTTCGGCTTCCAGCGCGTGGGCGACATCGCCTGGCAGGCGGCGGACATGCGCACCCGCGGCTTCCTGCTCGGCGGCACCGCCGGTCGCACCACGCTCAATGGCGAAGGGTTGCAGCACGAAGACGGCTTCAGCCAGCTCATCGCAGGCTCGATTCCCAACGTGCGCAGCTACGACCCGACCTTCGGCTTCGAAGTTACGGTGGTCATGCAGCACGGCATCCACCAGATGATGCAAGAGCAGGTGGACGAGTACTACTACATCACCCTGATGAACGAGAACTACGCCCACCCGGACATGCCGGCGGGCGCGGAGCAGGGCATCATCAAGGGCATGTACTTGCTCAAGGACGCCGGCAAGCTCAAGAAGGGCGAACTGCGCGTGCAACTGCTGGGCTCGGGCACCATCCTGCGCGAAGCCATCGCCGCTGCGGAGCTACTGGAAAAGGACTTCGGCGTCACCGCCGATATTTGGTCCTGCCCCAGCTTCAACGAACTGCGCCGCGACGGCTTCGACGCTGAGCGCTGGAACCGCCTGCATCCGGAGGCCGCACAGCGCAAGCCCTACGTCACCGAACTGCTGGAAGGCCGTCAAGGTCCGGCCATTGCCGCCACCGACTACGTACGCGGCTTTGCCGACCAGATCCGCGCCTTCGTGCCGATGCACTACACCGTGCTGGGTACCGACGGTTTTGGTCGGAGCGATACCCGCGCCAACCTGCGTCGGTTCTTCGAGGTCGATCGGTACTACATCGCGCATGCGGCCATTGCGGCGCTGGCGAAGGAAGGCAAGATGACCGGCAAGGACGTGGCGAAGGCGATCAAGCACTACAAGATCGATCCTGAGAAGGCGAATCCGGTTGGGGTTTGACCGACCCGCGATGTAATCACGTGTGACCCCTCTCCTGCCCAGGCGGGAGAGGGTGCTTGAAATAGAAGAGAGCGCTCTTCCGCTAGCCGCTCCCGCATTCGCAAGGAGCGCGAACATGCTCCCGAACATCCGCGATGTGCTGCAATGCCTCAATGACGCAGGCTGGTAGCAAGTCGGCCGGATTGGAAGCCATCCCCAGTTAAAGTACCTCGTTTACCCGTGCCGCGTGACAGTGGTCGGCATGCCGGGCAATGATGTGGTTCCGGTACGTTGAGCAGCATCCTTAAAGATGCCGGCCTGAAGAGGGAATCGCCAAGAGTATCTTTGCATCGGCGAATATCTTTCTTTGCTGATGAGTCGAAATGTATTTGAAAAATCAACACAAATGGAGAAGGTTTTTTTGAAAATAACGGGTAAGTTGGTGGTCGTGTTGCTAAGCGGCGCTTGCACGATGTCTGTCTTTGCAGAAGAGCAGGCGACACCAAGCGTAAATGACGCGGGTGCGCGCATCCGCTTGTTTGGGCAGAATGGTGTAGGCCTAGTGCTATACAAGGATGCCGTGTGCACCGCCAAGTATGGTGAAAAAATCCGTGTCTCTGGATCGCTGGGCAATGCCTTTGGTTCCTTGTTCGGCGCTGTAAAGAATGAAGGAATCGGAATTCCAGAAACGCCCAATACAAAGAATATCGGCAATCGTAAGATGATCGGCTCCAAGCCGTACTACAAGGAATATGCCCTGGAAGCGGGTAAGCCTGTTGTGTTGGAGGCTGCTGCCGGCTCGCCTGCAGTTTGGAGTCAAACGCCAGGTTTTCATAGTTTTCATCCGGGGTGGGAATGCGCTCCGTCGTTTGCCTCCAGCTTTGTACCGCAAGCTGACTCTGATTATGAAGTCGCTTTGAACATCGACTTCCGCAATTCGGTCTGTGTGCTGGTCGTCAATCGGGTGGGCGCGGATGGGCAGACCACTCCGGTCGATGTCAAACCCGCTCCCAAGCACTGCGAATAGGGAATATCGGCGGCGAAGCGGCTCGGAGAGTAGGTGGGTAGGTCGTGGCTAGAGCAAGACGTACCTATCGGCGTTGAGGCTGATGCGGCAGTGGGTGCGAGCGCCTCGATCCTGTGGCGACTCAAGCACACGCGACGGCAGGCGTTGCGCAAATGCGAAAGGGGGCGTCAATTGCCCCCTGACAACGCGTTTGCTTGCAGCATGCTAGTCGGTGATGCCCATGTACTGGTTCTTCAGCCGCACGTAGTGCTGCGCGGAATAGTGCAGGCTCTCGATTTCCTTGTCGCTGAGCAGGCGCGCCGGCCGCGCGGGATTGCCCAGCCACAGTTCGCGTTCGCCCACGGTCTTGCCTGGGCCGACTACCGCGCCAGCGCCGACGAATCCATATTTCCTGACCGTGGCACCGTCGAGGACGCATGCGCCCATGCCGATCAAGCACAGGTCCTCGATGGTGCAGGCGTGCAGAATAGTGCCGTGGCCGACGGTCACGTCCGCGCCGATGACAGTGGGATAGCCGGCCTTGTTGTACGGACTGTGGTGGCTGACGTGCACGATGGTGCCGTCCTGAAGATTGCTGCGTGCGCCGATGCGCACATGGTTGACGTCGCCGCGGATCACCGTGCCTGGCCACACCGAGACGTCGTCCTCCAGCACCACGTCGCCGATGAGGGTGCAGGCCGGGTCCAGATAGACGCGGTCGCCGAGTCGAGGGGTCTTATCGAGGAATGGGCGGATCGTGGGCATGGCGGTCTGCGACGAGCGCGGTCAATGGCCGTAGTGGCGGACGATGATAGCTTGCGTGCCGATCCAGTCGCTGTCGCGCACTGCATGCGGATGCAGGTGCCATCGTCGCGATTCGGGCCTTGGGCATGCGCTCTCTTTTGCTTATCCGGCTGGGGGACGCGATACGTCTAAGGTAAATGCAACGCAGTACATTGCATCGGGTCAGGCAAGCGCGGTAGCGTCCGGCTGCTGTCTTTCCCCCATTTTCCCTGTAGGAATTTCGTCATGCCGCATGCTGCCGCCGTACCCGGCTCCCTCGTGCAGAACCGCATGGGTGGCTTCCAATGGATGGCCATCGGGATTTGCGTGTTGTTGACCATGCTCGATGGTTTCGACGTGATGGTGATGGCATTCACCGCATCGCATGTGTCCGATGATTGGCAGTTATCCGGCAAGCTCCTGGGAGGCTTGCTCAGTGCCGGTTTGATCGGCATGGCGGTGGGTTCGTTGTGTCTGGCGCCGTTGGCCGATCGTTGGGGGCGGCGGTGCCTGATCCTGGCGTGCCTGGCGATTCTCACCGTGGGCATGGGCGCCTCGGCGATGGCGCAGAATGTGCAGCAGCTTTGGATCTTGCGGGTGTTCACCGGCCTGGGCATCGGCGGCATGCTTCCCGGCGTGGGGGCGATCACCGCCGAATACGCCAGCGCCAAATGGCGCAGTACGGCGGTGGTGTTGCAGACCACCGGTTATCCGATCGGTGCCGCACTCGGCGGTGTGATCGCCGGCTTGATCCTCGAACATTGGCATTTGCACTGGCACGCGGTCTTTCTGTTCGGCGCGGGGTGTTCGCTGCTGTGCATGCCGCTGGTGCTGGCGTGCTTGCCAGAGTCGCTGGATTTCCTGATCAGCCGGCGTCCGCCCAACGCGTTGGCACGGCTCAACGCGACGTTGCGGCGCATGCGGCAGGCGCCATTAAAGGAATTGCCCGCGTTGCCGCCGCGCGATGCCGTTCCACGCCGTGGCTATGCCGTGTTGTTCGTCGGCGCGATGCGTCGCCGTTCGCTGTTGCTTGCACTGGCGTTCTTCTTGCACATGTTCGTGTTCTATTTCGTGCTGAGCTGGACCCCCAAGTTATTGGTCGCCGCCGGTATGTCGGCGCAGCAGGGCATCACGGGCGGGACCTTGCTCAACCTGGGCGGTATTGTCGGCGGCGGCGTGTTCAGTTGGCTGGCAGTGCGCTGGTCCTTGCGCTGGTTGACGCTGGGGATGTTCCTGCTGGCAGCCCTGGCGATGCTGGTTTTCGCCGGTTACAGCACCCAACTGGCGTCGGCTTTCGCGATTGCCCTGGTCATCGGTGCGGCGGTGTTCGCGGCGATGTCCGGACTGTACGCGACCGCACCGGTGATATTCGATGCGTCGATCCGCGGCACCGGCCTGGGGTGGGCGATTGGGATCGGCCGCCTCGGCGCGATCCTGTCGCCGCAGGCCGTGGGCCTGTTGATCGATGCGGGGTGGCAGCCATCGCGGTTGTACATGGTCTTTACGTTGCCTTTATTGCTCGCTACGGCGTCCTTGCTGGCGTTGCGTGCGCGTTAAATCCTCTGGCCGTCGTCGGCCCGCGCGTCCGTGTCGATGGCGGCGGCTAACGCGGAATGTTCAATGATCGAAATTTGCGTTCGCCGCCATAAAATCAACGTTAAATACGGTCGGGTCGATGCGCGTTTTACCCAGTTTTCCGCGTCATTTGTGAAGGCCGTACAACACCTTTGTGTTGCCGATGGTGCAGTGCGACACGTGAGTGGAGTATCGTTGACGGTTTCATCACAGTCGCTTGCCCATGTCCGACGTCGTTCCGGGGCTCCGTCGCCTCTCCTGTTGTGCGCTGTTGTCTCTGGTTGTTGGCGTTGGTGGCTGCTCTGGCGATAAGCCGTCCGCTACGGCGCTGCCGCGAGTCGGGGTGATGACCTTGAGCGCCCATGCGCTTCCTGTCGAGCGCACCCTGCCTGGGCGCACGGTGGCTTACGAGACGGCGGATGTGCGGCCGCAGGTCGGCGGGCTGCTACGCCAGCGACTGTTCGTGGAGGGCCAGGAGGTCAAGGCCGGGCAGCCGCTGTACCAGATCGATCCGGCGCCCTATCAGGCGGCCTACGACATCGCCCGTGGCAATCTGGTTCAGGCCGAGGCGGCTCTGGCCAGTGCGCGGCCCAAGGCCGAGCGTTACCGCACCCTGGTCGGGATGGACGCGGCCAGCAAGCAGGACACCGACGATGCGATTTCCGCGCTGCGCCAGGATGAGGCGGCGGTGATCGCGGCCAAGGCGGGGCTGCAGGCGGCACGGATCAATCTGGATTACACCCGAATCACCGCGCCCATTTCTGGCCGCATCGGCACCTCGGCCTATACCGTCGGCGCGCTGCTCACCGCCGCGCAGGATGCCGCGCTGACCACGATTCAGCGGCTGGACCCGATCTATCTGGATGTCACGCAGTCCAGTACGCAGATCCTCGCGCTGCGGCGCCAGCTCGACGCTGGCCGCATCCGCGCCATCGATGGCAAGGCGCAGGTGCAGGTGCGCTTGGAGGATGGCACCACCTATCCGCATGCGGGCACACTGGAGTTCGTCGGGACCCAGGTCAATGCCGGTACCGGTAACGTCACCTTGCGCGCGGTGGTCCCCAACCCGGAACATCTGCTGTTGCCGGGCATGTATCTGCGGGCGGTGTTGCCGATGGCCACCAATCAGGACGCGATGTTGGTGCCGCAGCAGGCGGTCGCCCGGGACAGCAAGGGTGAGCCGCTGGTCAAGCTGCTCGATGCGCAAAATCGGGTGGTGGAGCGCCGCATCCACACCGGCGATACGTTGGGTCACGATTGGGTGGTGGAGTCCGGACTCAAACCGGGCGAGCGGCTCATCGTGGTCAACGGGAGCCGCGCCGAGATCGGCAAGACGGTGACACCGTATCCGGTCAGCGCCGCCGAACTCGACGCCGCGCCAGCGGTGCCGGGCGCTGCCCAGGCCGACTGAGGACTTCCGCATGTCGCGTTTCTTCGTCAACCACCCGATGGTGGCCTGGGTCATGGCCATCGTGATCGTGCTGATGGGCATGTTGGCCATTCATGCGCTGCCGGTCGAGCGCTATCCGCATATGGCGCCGCCGACCATCACGGTGCGCGCCACCTACAACGGTGCCTCGGCGCAGACCGTGGAGAACACTGTCACCCAGTTGATCGAGCAGTCGCAGCAAAGCCTGGATCATCTGCTGTACATGACTTCCACCAGTGCTTCGGATGGCACCGCGCAGGTCAATCTGGTGTTCCAGACCGGCACCAACGCCGACACCGCGCAGGTGCAGGTGCAGAACCAGTTGCAGTCGGTGATGTCGATACTGCCGCAGGCGGTGCAGCAGAACGGCTTGATCATCACCAAGTCCAGTGGTTCGCTGTTCGAAGTGGTGGCGTTCACTTCCGACGACGGCAGCATGGACAGCTTCGATGTCGCCAATTACATGGAATCGCGCATCGACGACCAGATCAGCCGCGTCAGCGGCGTGGGCAATATCCAGCCGATTGGTTCGGAATACGCCATGCGCATCTGGCTGGACCCGGAAAAGCTGCGCAAGTACGCCTTGATGCCATCGGACGTGGAGAACGCGCTGCAATCGCAGAACACCGACGTGTCGGCCGGCGAACTCGGTGGCCAGCCGTCGCTGCGTGGGCAGCGCCTGGATGCGACCGTGACCACCCGCAGCCGCCTGCAGACGCCGGCGCAGTTCGGTGCGATCGTGCTCAAGAGCGATCCCGGTGGCGCCGCCGTGCACCTATCCGACGTGGCCAAGATCGGCCTGGGTCCGGTGACCTATGGCACGCTTTCCCGCTTCAATGGCAAGCCCTCGGCGTCGCTGGGGATCGAGCTCAACTCCGACGCCAACGCCGTCGAGGTGTCCGAGGCGATCGAACGGCGCCTGGATGAGCTCAAACAGTATTGGCCGCACGGCTACAACTACCATATCGCTTTCAGCAGCACTCCGTTCGTCACCACCTCGATCAAGGAAGTGGTCATCACCCTGATCGAGGCGGTGCTGTTGGTCGTGGCGGTGATGTACCTGTTCCTGCAGAACTGGCGCGCCACGCTGATCCCGACCATCGCGGTGCCGGTGGTGCTGATGGGGACCTTCGGTGTGCTCGCCGCGTTCGGTTACTCGATCAACACGTTGACCATGTTCGCGATGGTGCTGGCGATTGGCTTGCTGGTGGACGATGCGATCGTGGTCGTGGAGAACGTGGAGCGAGTCATGGGCCAGGAAGGGCTGCCACCGAAAGAAGCGACCTTGCGCTCGATGCAGCAGATCGGCGGCGCGTTGATCGGCATCGTGCTGGTACTGACGGCGGTGTTCGTGCCGATGGCCTTCTTCAACGGCGTCACTGGCGTGATCTACCGGCAGTTCTCGATCACCATCGCCGCCTCGATGATCCTGTCGGTATTGGTCGCGATGACCCTGACCCCGGCGCTATGCGTGACCATTCTCAAGCCGCTGCATCAGGGCGAGGCGCCGATCGGTTCGCATGGGCGTCTGGGCTGGTTCTTCGTCTGGTTCAACACGCGCTTTCGGCATCTGTCCGAGCGCTATCGCGCGCTGGTCGAGCGCGTGCTTGGACAGCGTGCGCTGGGCCTGCTCGCCTACGCGTTGCTGCTGGGCGTCACCGGTCTACTGCTGTGGCGTTTGCCCGGCGCCTTTTTGCCCGACGAAGACGAGGGCATGCTCAATGTGCTGGTCAAGCTGCCGGCGGGCTCCACCCTGGAGCAGACCCAACAGGTGGCAGACCGGTTGACCCAGGTCGCGATGAAGGATCCTGGCGTTCGCTCGGTTCTGTCTTCCGCTGGCTTCAGCGTCACCGGTTCCGGTCAGAACGTCGGCATGGCCTTCGTGCGGCTGAAGGATTGGGACGACCGCGACGACGATGCCGACACCATTGCCGAGCGTCTCAAAAAGGCCTTGGCCGACGTGCCCGATGCGGATCTGTTCGTGACCTCGCCGCCGGCGATCACCGGCCTCGGCGACGCGTCCGGTTTCACCTTCGAGTTGATGGACTACGAAGGCGCCGGCCATGCCGCTCTGCTTGCCGCGCGCGACAAGTTGCTGCATCTGGCCGCGCATGATCCCAAGCTAGTGAACGTGCGCTATGCCAGTCTGGAGGATGCGCCGGTGTACATGGTCAAGATCGACGACAACAAGGCGCAGGCGCTGGGCGTGGATCCGGGCGACATCAATGCCACGCTCAACAGCGTGCTCGGTGGCGACTTCGTCAACAACTTCATCTACAAGGGCCGCATCAAGAAGGTCTACGTCCAGGGCGACGCAGATGCACGCATGGCGCCGCACGACCTGGAGCGCTGGACGGTGCGCAACACCAACAGCGACATGGTGCCGATGTCCGCCTTCACCACCTCCCGCTGGAGCAGCGCACCGGCTGCGTTGGAACGCTACAACGGCGTGTCGGCGATGGAACTCACCGGCCAGGCAGTGAAGGGCGTCAGCTCCGGCGCGGCCATGGACGAGATGGCGGAGTTGAGCAAGCAACTGCCGCATGGCTTTGGCTATGCCTGGTCGGACATGGCGTATCAAGAGAAGTTGTCTGCCAACCAGGCGCCGGCGCTGTATGCGATCTCGCTGCTGTTCGTGTTCCTGTGTTTGGCGGGGTTGTACGAAAGTTGGTCGATCCCGTTCGCGGTGATGCTTGCGGTGCCTGTGGGCGTGTTCGGCGCGGTGCTGCTGATGACCCTGCGTGGCTTGGAGAACGACGTGTACTTCCAGGTGGGCCTGCTCACGACGGTTGGCTTGGCGGCTAAAAACGGCATCCTCGTCGTCGAGTTCGCCCGCGAGTTGGAACAGCGCGGCGAAAGCCTGTTGGCCGCGACCCTGCATGCGGTACAAATGCGCTTGCGGCCGATCCTGATGACCTCGCTGGCTTTCCTGCTTGGTGTGTTGCCGTTGATGTTCAGTCACGGCGCTGGTTCTGCCGCGCGTCACTCGCTGGGCACTGGCGTCACTGGCGGTACGTTGGCCTCGATCACCCTGGGCCTGTTCTTCGTGCCGTTGTTCTACGTGATCGTGCGCCGCCTGTTCCCCGAACGCAGGGTGGCGAGCGAGGAGGTGGGTTCATGAGCGCTCCCTTGCGTGTGAGCATGGCTGCTGCCACGTTGCTGGGGTTGGCCGGTTGCACTTTGGCACCGACCTACGTGCGTCCGGCGGCACCGGTCCCGGCGAATCTTGCCGCCGCCGATGCAAGCGCCGCGTACGCTGCGGGCCCGATCGCCGATACGCTGGCGATGCCGGATTGGCAGGCGGTATTTCTGGATCCGCGCCTGCGCCAAACCATCGCGCTGGCGTTGCAAAACAACCGCGATCTGCGCGTGGCGATGCTCTCCATCGACAAGGCGCGCGCGCAGTACCGCATCCAGCGTGCCGCGCAGTTGCCATCGCTGGACGCCAGCGCCAGCCAGATGCGCCAGCGGGTCGACGCTGCCAGCAGCGACACGGGTGTCTCGCAGATCAATACCAGTGACACCTTGCAGGTCGGCTTCAGCAGTTGGCAGTTGGATTTGTTCGGACAATTGCGCAGCCTCAAGCAGGAGGCATTGCAGAACTGGCTGGCCAGCGCGCAAACCCAGCGCAGCGTGCGCCTGAGCCTGATTGCGCAGGTTGCCGAGGCATGGCTGACGGTCGCCGCCGACCAAGCGCAACTGGCGCTCGCGCAGCAGACCCTGGACAGCCAGACGCAGACGCTGCAATTGACCGAACGCCAGCACAGCGTCGGCACCGTGTCGGCGTTGGACCTGGCCCAGCAGCAGACCAGTGTCGAAGCCGCGCGGGTGAGCGTGGCCAGCGCCGCCACGCAGCTCGCGCAGGCACGCGATGCCTTGCAATTGCTGGTGGGTGCCCCGGTGGACGCGGCGCTGTTGCCGAGCGAGCATGCCATCGACCACAGCGTTGCATTGGCACCGGTGCCGGCGCATCTGTCTTCTGCGGTGCTACTGCAACGTCCAGACGTACTCGCCGCAGAGCACAGCTTGCAGGCGGCCAACGCCGACATCGGCGCGGCCCGCGCGGCGTTCTTCCCGTCGCTGAGCCTCACCGCATCCACCGGCCGCAGCAGTGATGCGTTGTCCACGTTGTTCTCTGCCGGCACACGCACCTGGTCGTTCGTGCCCAGCATCACCACGCCGATCTTCCATGCCGGCGCGTTGAAGGCATCTCTCGACGCCTCCAAGATCGGCAAGGACATCGCGGTGGCGCAGTACGAGAAGGCGATCCAGTCGGCCTTTGCCGAAGTCGCCGATGCCCTGGCCGCGCAGGATCACATGCAGATGCAGCTCACCGCGCAGCAGGCGTTGGTCGATGCCAGTCAGCGCAGCTACACGCTGGCCGACGCGCGCTACCGCGCTGGCCTGGATGGTCACCTGGCGGTGCTGGATGCACAGCGCTCGCTATTCGTCGCGCAGCAGGCGTTGATCGCGCTGCGTTTGCAGGATGCCAGCAACCGAGTGACGCTGTACCAAGTGCTGGGTGGCGGTGCCGATGCCCAGGTCGGCACGCCCTGACCTGCTGCGCTCGGGCACGCTCGCGATTGCTGCTGGCGCTGTCAGTGCCTGCTTGTGCAGGCCCCTGCCTGGCCGCGAGCCATCCGTGCCGACGCCGGTGGTGTTGTCGCATCGCGTAGTGCGCCGCGCGGGACGTCATCGGCGCATCGTTCGCGGTCGGCGCTGCGCCGTAGTGGTACGTGTGACCCGATACTGTGGCAGGCTTGCGCCATAATCACAGCTCCTCACGCATGGTATTCGGCGACCGATGAAAATCCCGCAGGGCCTGCAACCGCTGATCGATGACGGTGTCATCGATGGCGTGCTGCGTCCGCTCAAGAGTGGCAAGGAGGCTGCGGTCTACGTGGTCCAGGCTGGCGACGACGTGCTGTGCGCCAAGGTGTACAAGGACATGGCCCAGCGCAGTTTCCAGGCGCGGGTGCAGTACCAGGAAGGGCGCAAGGTGCGCGGTAGCCGCCAGGCGCGGGCGATGGGCAAGGCCACCAAGTTCGGTCGTCGCGAACAGGAGGCCGCGTGGAAAGACACCGAGGCCAACACGTTGTATCAACTGGTCGATGCGGGGGTGCATGTGCCGCAGCCGCGCGGCTATTTCCACGGCGTGCTGTTGATGGAACTGGTCACTGATGCCGATGGGCAGAGCGCGCCACGCTTGAGCGAAGTGGAACTGTCGCCGGAGCAGGCATGCGCCTTCCACGCCCGTTTGATCGGCGATGTGGCGAAGATGCTGTGCCTGGGCCTGATCCATGGCGATCTGTCCGAATACAACGTGTTGGTCGCCGCCGATGGCCCGGTGGTGATCGATTTTCCGCAGGTGGTCAGCGCTGCCGGCAACAACGCCGCGCGTGCCATGCTGTTGCGCGACGTGCACAACCTGCGCGACTGCCTGGGCCGCTTCGCCCCCGATCTCAACGCCACCCACTACGGCGAGGAAATGTGGGCGCTCTACGAAAAGGGCGCGCTGCGTTCGGATACTCCGCTCACTGGCCGCTTTGCGTTCGACACCCGTCGTGCGGACGTGCGCGCGGTGCGTGCCTCGATCGAGGATGCACGGCAGGAAGCGCTCATCCGTCAGCAGGGTCGCGAAGCCGCCGCCAGCGACGACTGATCCGCTGTACGGCGGGCACCTTCGCACGGCCGGACAATCCGTTCCCCTCGCGTGTGCACAACGCGGTCATTCCGCCGCTGACCGAAGCAGCGATGCGCTTTTTCGACAGTCAATGACTCCCAGACCCGGCAGTGACGACGGACTGGCGCATTTCACCTGCGCTGGCTGCGGACGTGGCCGGCGCCGCGCCCGCGCTGGTGATACTGGCCGATCGCGATGCGCTGTACGACGAGGGGCTGCACTACGCGCAGCGGTTGCGCCAGGCCGGGGTGGAAGTGACCATGCGCGTCTACCCAGGGATGATCCATGGCTTCATCAACATGGGGGCGGTGTTACGCGCGGCGGGCGAGACCATCGACGTTGCAACTGCGCCAGCGCCTGCTGCCGGTCGCCGCACAGCATTAGCGCACGCGCTTGCCGGTTCAGGCCACCCGGTTGCGCCGCGCGCGTTCCAGGTGCACCAGCAGCAGCGAAATCGCCGCCGGGGTCATGCCGGGGATGCGTTGCGCCTGACCGACGGTCTGCGGGCGCACGCGTTCGAGTTTCTGCTGCACTTCGGCCGATAGCCCGCGCACCTGCGCGTAGTCGAACGTGGTCGGGATCGCCGTGTCCTCGTGGCGTTGCTGACGCGCGATTTCTTCGCGTTGGCGCTCCAGATAGCCGGCGTATTTGATGCCGATCTCGACCTGTTCGGCTACCTGCGTGTCGGCCACACCCGGGCCCAGCGACGGCACCCGCATCAGCGCGGCGTAGTCCAGTTCCGGTCGTTTGATCAGGTCCAGGACGTTGGTCTCGCGGCTGACCGCCACGCCCAGCGTCTGTGCCACCTCGCGGCCCAGCGCGTTGCCCGGCGTGGCCCAGAGCCCGCGCAGGCGTTCGCTCTCGCGTGTGACCGCCTCCTGCTTGGTCTGGAATTGCGCCCAGCGCGCCGCATCGACCAGACCTAGCTCGCGGCCGATACTGGTCAGGCGCGCGTCGGCGTTGTCTTCGCGCAACTGCAGCCGGTATTCGGCGCGACTGGTGAACATGCGGTACGGCTCGCTGGTGCCGTGAGTGATCAGATCGTCGATCAGTACGCCGATGTAAGCCTGGTCGCGGCGCGGCGACCACGCTGCCAGCCCCTGCACTTGACGCGCCGCATTGAGCCCGGCGATCAGACCCTGCGCGGCGGCTTCCTCGTAGCCTGTGGTGCCGTTGATCTGCCCGGCGAAGAACAGCCCCGGCATGGCCTTGGTCTCCAGTGATGCCTTCAGTCCGCGCGGGTCGAAGAAGTCGTATTCGATCGCGTAGCCGGGGCGGGTGATATGCGCTCGCTCGAAACCGCGGATCGAGCGCACCAACTCCAGTTGCACGTCGAACGGCAGCGAGGTGGAGATGCCGTTGGGATAGATCTCGACCACGTCCAGGCCCTCCGGCTCGACGAAGATCTGGTGGCTGGCTTTCTCGGCGAAGCGCACCACTTTGTCCTCGATCGAGGGACAGTAGCGCGGACCGATGCCCTCGATCTGGCCGGTGTACAGCGGCGAGCGGTCCAGTGCGCCGCGGATGATGGTGTGGGTGCGTTCGGTGGTGTGGGTGATCCAGCACGACACCTGGCGTGGATGCTGGGCGACGTCGCCGAGGAAGGACATCACCGGCAGGGGAGCGTCGCCGGGTTGCTCTTCCATTGCCGTGTAGTCCAGGCTGCGGCCATCGATGCGCGGCGGGGTACCGGTCTTGAGTCGGTCCACGCCGAAGCGGCCGTCGCGCAGCGCCTGCGCCAGCGCGGTGGCTGGCGGGTCGCCCGCGCGGCCGCCCGCGTACTGGGTCTGGCCGATGTGGATCTTGCCGGCCAGGAAGGTGCCGGCGGTCAGCACCACCGCCACCGCCTCGAAGCGCAGCCCGGTCTGGGTCAGCACGCCGCGCACGCGCTCGCCGTCCATGACCAGATCGTCGACGGCGGCCTGGAATACGGTCAGGTTGGGTTGAGCCTCGACCAGGCGTCTGATCGCGCTGCGGTACAGGCTACGGTCGGCCTGGCAGCGGGTGGCGCGCACGGCCGGACCCTTGGAGGCATTGAGGGTGCGCCACTGGATGCCTGCCAGATCCGCGGCCTGCGCCATGGCCCCGCCCAGTGCGTCGATTTCCTTGACCAGATGGCCTTTGCCGATACCGCCGATGGCCGGGTTGCAGCTCATTGCTCCCACGGTTTCCATGTTGTGGGTCAGCAGCAGGGTGCGCGCGCCGGCACGGGCGGAGGCCAGCGCCGCCTCGGTGCCGGCATGGCCGCCGCCGATCACGATCACGTCATAGCGGTAGAAGGAGGAATCGCTCATGGGGGAATCGTCAGCCGGCGTGGGTACCGACGAAAGTGTGGTACACGTTCAAGGACATGTAAAACGTGAAAGATTATTTGTGACATAAATCACAATTTACGAGTTCGGGACTCAAGTTGGCACGTAATCTGCAGATATCTCTACTGCACCCAACGTGGCAATGCGTCAGGGGCGCATGACTGGAATTGGAACAGGGGCCAGTCACGCGTGCGTCGGGGGAGCCGGGGCCGGTAGTCGGGGGACTACCGGCCCTTTTTTTGTGACCGTGGCCTAGGTCGATCAATCTTTAAAAGCAAAAAGCCCCGGCTCACCGGGGCTTTTTGTTTTAGGCGCCGACATCCGACAAGGCTGGAACAGGGGGGATCCAAATTCCCTGCCGGACATCGACATAAAACGGATGGGTAACGCTTCAGGTCGTAAAGCGAGGCAAGCGGTCACACCGTGGTAAATAGAGTGCGTCTTGCAGGGGCACCGACGCAAGACCCTTATAAGCTTCAGAACGTGTGGTGTGTCACATTGCTGTGCCCCAGGTTACTGGGGTGCGGTGCAATCATCCTCGGCATGATCGATGGCCGTTGCCGTAAAGACTGTGACCGCGGTGCGCCGTCGACGGTTTGTTGACGCATTGGTGACGGAATGCCGATGCCTCCGCTCGGTGGCATGAGCACCGGACGCTCGCGTGGCGGGCGATCACCGCCGTGGTAGCCGTCGCGATGGGAGTAGTACGGAACCCCGTAACTGTAATACCCGTAGTATCCGAAGGACCCGTAGTAGCCGGGACCATAGACGTAGGGAGGCATCCCGTATGGGGAGTAGTACTCGGAGTAGCCGGCGGGGTAGCGATACTCGACCGAGGGTGCGCCACGGTAGTATCCGCCCTCGCTACCGCCGGCATAATCGTAAGTGGCGCAGCCACCCAACACGGCGAGCAATCCAGCGGCGCAGATCAGGCGCAGTGTCATGGTGTTTGCTCTCCAAGAAGCTGACTGACAGATTCGGCCTGCTGCATTGAATGCGTCCTTAATTTGTGTGTCGGTGGGTTAAATACTTAAGTCGAGTGCAACAGCGGTCGCTTGGCAGCGGGGGCGGACGCTGTGCGTTCGGGACGATACGTTAACCTTTTGCGCATGGTCTCATGTTGCTTGCCCGAATTCGGCGACGTCATGGCGCTGGCGCGTCTTGCCGCCCATGCCGAGCTCACCCCGATGGTGCTGCATTTGAAAGTGCTGGAGGCTGCCGTCGGCCCGTGTGGTGGGCGCAGGGCCGCCGACAGCATGCGCAACAGTCTGGGCCGCCACGCCCTCGCCCTGCCGCACGACTGTGCCGAAGTTCGCGTGCGCGAGGATGCGATGAGGGACGCGATGCGGCCCGGTGCGCTCATCAAGCCCAAGGGAGAGGCGTCCTCGCCGATGGCATGGATGGCGGTGCTGAGCGGCTTGGCGGTGCGCTGCGGCGCGGGCATCCTGTGCGCCTGCCATGCCGATTCGGAGACGTGTTCGTGAAGGACGGTTCGACGTCGCGGCGATGGCGCGGCTGCCTGTTCTGGACTACTACTCGCCTGGGCGTTCTGCTGGGGCTGTGGCTATTGGGCGTGGCGATCTACATCGTCTGGGTCGGTGATCGCGACCAGGCCGCGCCGGCCGATGCCATCATCGTACTCGGTGCCGCCGCCTATGACGCCAAGCCCTCGCCGGTTTTCGAAGAGCGCATCCGTCATGCCCTGGAGTTGTACCGGCTTGGCTATGCGCCAACATTGATCTTCACTGGTGGCTTCGGCAACGGTGCCCGTTTCGCCGAGGCGCAGGTGGCCCGCCGCTATGCGTTGCGCCAGGGTATTCCGGCCGACGCGGTCCTGATCGAGACGGTTTCGCGGACCACCCGACAGAACCTGATCCAAGCGCGTCAGATCATGCGTGCGCATGGTCTGCATCGGGTCATTGTGGTCAGCGATCCCCTGCACATGGCGCGTGCGCTGCGACTGTGTCGGGAATTGCAGATCGAGGCTCTGGCTTCTTCGACGCCGAGCAGTCGCTTCCGCAGTTTCCAGACGCGGTGGCGCTTTCTGCTTCAGGAGGTCTATTTCTTTCATCGCGATCTGTTGGAGCAGGCCAACTGACGCGGCGTGCAAGCGTGCCGTCCTGAACGCAATGCGCAGCGATGATCTCGCCCACAAGCGGCAGGGTCGTCCGGATCGGCAATCGCAACACCCCGCAGGATTGGATGATGCACGCCTGGGAGCTTGCCGAAGTCAGACGCCGGTCGCGTGCTATCGGACGGCGTCGCGGCGGCGGATCGGGATTGCTGATAGCGGTACTGCGGCCATCTCGCCGTGGCCCTCGCGGATCGGCGTGCCCGGCGGTGGTGCCCAGGCGTGTGCGTAGATCACTTCCCAACTGCTGGGTAGCCTGCCTTCGGCGGTGCGTAGCGCGGCGTAGGCGGCGCTGGCGGCGGCGAAACGACCGCGTCCGGTCAGCGTGTGGCGGCGCGCGTGCAGGGCGTTGGTGGCGCCGATTGCGCGCAGTTCAAGCATCAGTGCGGTGAGATCGGGATAGGTCAGGGTGAACAGGTCGCGGTCCAGCACCGGATCGCGGAATCCCGCCAGCATCAGTGCATCGCCAAACTGCGCGATCGGCGCGAAGCGGCTCACGTGCGGTGTTTGGCGATCTGCCTGGGCGAAGGCCTCGCGCAGTTCGACCAGCGTGTCCGGACCGAAGCTGGAGCACAACAACAGGCCGCCGGGGCGCAGGACGCGACGGAAGCCGGCGAACACCGCCGGTAGATCCTCGACCCACTGCAGGCACAGATTGCTGAAAATCACATCGACGCTATGCTCGGCCAGCGGTAGCGCGCGCGCATCGGCGCAGACGCGCCCGAACGGTTTCCACCAGCTCGCCTGCCGCTTGGCCTGCTGCAACATCGGGAGCGCCTGATCCAGGGCAATCACCTGCGCACGTGGCCAGCGCTTTTTCATCGTCGCCGTGGCATGGGCCGGTCCGCTGCCCACGTCCAGCACCACCTGCGGCACGCGGTCGCCGAGATAGTCCAGCGATTCCAACAGGCGTTTTTCGACCTCGTGCTGTAGGGCAGCGGCGGCGTCGTAGCTGGTGGCGGCACGCGAAAATGCCCGGCGGATATGCTGAGGATCGAATGTGGAGGACGTCATCTGCGTATTATCGCCGGTCATCTATTGCCGCGGCCAGACGCATGCTGCCGTGGCCGCGAGGCGGCGCGCGGTCCTGCGCAGCGGCGATGCAGGGGGGCGCCATGCCTGTTGTATCGCCGGTTGTAGATATGTTTTCCCGAGTCCTGATCCTAAAACGATACGGCGTTACGCCAGCGTGGAAAGAAATCCGTCTAGCGCCTCGGCGACGTCGTCGGCATGACCGAGGAACGGCGCGTGGCCACCGCCTTTGATGCACAACGATTGCGCGTTCGGTGCGAGTGCGGCGGCGGCGGCCATGCCTGCGGGTGGAACCAGGCGGTCACGTTGGCCACCGATCCAGAGACTGGGCACGCGCAGGCTGGGTAGGGCACGGCGCAGGTCGCTGCGTTCCAGTAGCGTCAGTCCATCCTGCAGTACCTGCGCATCGGGTTCGCCACGTGCGCAGAGGGTGGCGCGCAGTGTGCGCAATTCGGCCTGCGCGTGCGCCGAGCCGAGCGTGTCCAGTGCCAGGAACCGGTCCAGCGTGCCGCGGTAGTCCTGGGTCAGGTCGTGGCCGAACTGGGCGAATACCTCCGGCGCCACCGCGTGCGGCCAGTCGCTACCGCGAACGAAACGTGGCGTTGCCGCCAGCATCGCCACGCCACGCACCTGCGGTTGGGTCGCGGCGGCATGCAGTGCGAACAGGCCGCCCAGCGACCAGCCCAGCCACACCCCTGGCGGCGTGGCCGCGGCGATCGCGCTGACCACATGCGGCAGTGCCAGTGGCGTGTCGTCGCCACGGCTGTGGCCATGTCCGGGCAGATCCACGACGTGCATGCGGTACTGCGCCGACAGGCGTTCGAGCAGCGGTGCGAAGATGCCGCCGTTCAGTGCCCAACCGTGCAGTAGGACTAGATCCGGGCCGTGTCCCAGGGTTTCGATGTGCATCGTCGCTCGTCGTCGCGAAGGTAAAGGGGAGGTCGTGGCAATCCCATGCAGCGCGCCACCTACAGCGTCAGCAGGAGCGAGGTTGCATGGTGTTCGGGATGTCGTGCCAGCCGCTGACCAGCCCGATGCAGGTCAGCGCGCGACATCCGCGATCGGCAATGGCGAGGCCGCGAATACGCCGGTCATGGCAGCCGAATTCGAACAGCCTCGTCCACGCGGACATGCTGCGCGCGTCCTTTTGCTCACGCGGGCACGCTGAGCGGATGCGCCGCCAGACGGTCTCGGGCCAATGCCAAGGCATCCAGCAGCGCCTGCACTTGCGTTTGTGTGTGCAAGGCCGACAGCGTCACCCGCAGCCGCGATTTGCCTTCCGGCACGGTTGGCGGGCGAATCGCAGAGACCAGAAATCCGGCGTCTTCCAGCGCCGCCGACAGCGCCAGCGCGTTGGCCTCCTCGCCGCACAACAGCGGCTGGATCGGCGTCTCCGAGGCCATCAATTCCAGGCCATGGCGGCGCGCACCGCCGCGGAATGCTGCGATCAATTCGACCAGGCGCTCGCGCCGCCATTGGTCACGCCGCGCCAACTTGAGCGCAGCCAGCGTGGCGGCGGCTTGTGCTGGGGGTAGCGCGGTGGTGTAGAGATACGGGCGTGCGGTTTCGGCCAGGTGCTGGATCAGCACGGGGTCGCCGACCACCACCGCGCCATAACCGCCGAGCGCCTTGCCCAGCGTCACCAACTGCAATGGCACATCGTCCGCGCCGAGTCCGGCCTCGGCGACGCAGCCGCGGCCATGCGGACCGACGACGCCGACGCCGTGGGCATCGTCCACATACAACAACGCCTGTTGTGTACGCGCGACCAGCGCCAACGAGCGCAGCGGGGCGACGTCGCCATCCATGCTGAATACCCCGTCGGTGGTCAGCATGGCTGCGCCCTCGGCGGCGTGTTTGAGCTGGCGCATCGCACCCTCGGCATCCAGGTGCGGATACCGACGCAGGCGGCAGCCGGCCAGACGAGTGGCGTCGAGCAGGCTGGCGTGATTGAGCCGGTCCTGCACGCACACGTCGTCCTCTTCGCTCAACAGCGCCTGTTGTACTGCGAGATTGGCGATGAAGCCGCTGCCGAACAGCAGCGCGCGCGGGTAGCCGAGCCAGTCGGCGATCTCGCGTTCCAGCGTGTCGTGTAGCGCGTGGTGGCCGCAGATCAGGTGCGAGGCGCTTGACCCAACCCCCTCGCGTGCGACGGCGTCCTGCAGCGCCGCGATTACTTCAAATTGCTGCGCCAAGCCAAGGTAATCGTTGCTGCAGAAGCCGGTCAGCCAGCGGTTGTCCAGTTCCAGGCGGACACCGTCGCGTCGACCGACGCTGCGGCGCACGCGTAGGCGGCCATGTGCCTCGCGCAAGCTGCGCAAGGATTGGAGACGGTCGTGCAGATTGGGACGGGCCATGGCGATGGGGCCTGACTGGCTGGCTAGCGTAGCGCGTCGTGGTGACGACCGATATGACCCGGCCGATGGATGTGCCGCGACCACACCACGCCGACAGATATCAGACTAGCGCGACGTTGCGGAATGGGTCGGTTGGCGCGGTGATGTCCGCATGCACGGTGCCGGGATGATCGTGCGCCTCGGCATCCACCATCACCTGCATCGGCCGCAGCCCCAGCCGCGCGAACAGCGCCTGATCGCGTTCGGTGTCCGGATTGCCGGTGGTCAACAGCTTCTCGCCATAGAAGATCGAGTTGGCGCCGGCGCAGAAGCACAGTGCCTGCAACTCGTCGCTCATGCTCTCGCGCCCGGCCGACAACCGCACCATCGCCTGCGGCATGGCGATACGGGCGACGGCGATGGTGCGCACGAATTCGAACGGATCCAGTTCGACGGTGCCATGCAGTGGCGTGCCGGCGACCTGCACCAGGCGGTTGATCGGCACCGAGTCCGGATGCACCGGTAGATTGGCCAGGGCTTGCAGTAGCCCGGCGCGTTGGTCGCGCGACTCGCCCATGCCGACGATGCCGCCGCAGCAGGTTTTCAGGCCGGCGTCGCGCACGTGGGCCAGGGTGTCCAGGCGATCCTGGTACTGGCGGGTGTGGATGATGGTGTCGTAGAAGTCCGGCGCGGTGTCCAGATTGTGGTTGTAGTAGTCCAGGCCGGCAGCCTTCAGCGCTTGCGCCTGCGCGCCGTCGAGCATGCCCAGGGTGGCGCAGGTTTCCAGGCCCAGTGCTTTCACTTCACGGATCATCTCCGCCACCTTGGGGATGTCGCGTTCCTTGGGCGAGCGCCAGGCCGCGCCCATGCAGAACCGCGACGCGCCAGCGGCCTTGGCCTGACGCGCCTTGGTCAGCACCGCTTCGGTGCTCATCAATTTCTGTGCTTCCACACCGGTGTCGTAGCGCTGCGCCTGCGGGCAGTAAGCGCAGTCTTCGGGGCAGCCGCCGGTCTTCACCGAGAGCAGCGTGGACACTTGCACTTGCGCCGGGTCGAAGTGCTCGCGGTGGACCTGGGCGGCGCGATGCAGCAGTTCCGGGAATGGCAGATCGAACAGTGCGAGCAATTCCTGGCGTTGCCAGTCGTGTCGGACGACAGCGTGCATGGGGGTTTCCTGACGGTATGCGGCTTGGAAAACAGGCAGTCTGGTGAGCATGGAAAGCCCTGTCAACTTCACTAGCGCAAATCGGGTTGACGGTGGCTGGCGATGGTTACAGCGTCGCTTGCTGCCGGAGCGTTGCCTGGTCTGCACCGAGCCAGGCACGCCTGGGCTGGATCTATGTCCGGCCTGCTGCGATGCCTTGCCGTGGAACGCTCATGCCTGTCGGTACTGTGCGCTGCCACTGCCGGGACTGGATGCGGACCAGCGTTGCGGTGCGTGCCAACGTCGCCCGCCGCCGTTGCATCTGGTGGTCAGCGCCTGCGTGTATGCCGCGCCGGTCGATGGCCTGCTGCGCCGCTTCAAATTCCATCAGGATCTGGTTGCCGGGCGCCTGCTGGCGGCGCTGTTGCAGGCGCGCTGCGCGGGGTTACCGCGTCCGCAGGCATTGTTGCCGATACCGCTGCATACCGCGCGGCTGCGTGAGCGTGGTTACGACCAAGCGCTGGAATTGGCGCAGCCGCTGGCGCGCGCGCTGGATGTGCCGGTGTGCCACGGCTTGCAACGCGTGCGTGCGACTGCCGCGCAGTCCGAATTGGATGCACGGGCACGTCGGCGCAATCTGCGTCGTGCGTTCGCAGTGGCCGATCCGGCGGCGTTGCCGGCGCATGTGGCATTGATCGACGATGTGATGACCACAGGCGCGACGTTGCATGCAGCCGCGCATGCGTTGCGCCGCGCGGGCGTGACCAGGGTCGATGCCTGGGTGGTGGCGCGGGTGCCGTGAGCGCCACGCTGCGCCAGAGCGCCTCTGCGGAGCAGGTCATGGATAGATGCGGCGTGCGGCGTATTTCTCGCGCCGCGTGGATAGCCGATAACCGCGATGGCTTTTGCTGTGATGGGGCGAGCAATTGCGCGTCGTGGTCGCGCTGACGCTACTGCGCGCGCAGCGCCAGCGCCACGGCGATACCAGTGAAGATCGCCAGGCCGACCCAATTGTTGTGCAGAAACGCGCGGAAACACGCAGCGCGTTCGCGGTGGCGTGCGATGAAGAATTCGCTTGCCACCAGCAGCGCGGCGATCCCTAACCCGGCCCAGTAGTAGATTCCCAACGCGGCGCGTTGGCCGACGCAGACCAGCGCGACGAACATCAGCGTGTACAAGATGCCGAGGATGAGCAGGTCCAGTTCACCGAACAGAATCGCGGTGGACTTGGAGCCGACGCGCAGATCGTCCTCGCGGTCGACCATCGCGTACCAGGTGTCGTAGGCGGTGGACCACAGGATGTTGGCCGCGTACAGCAGCCAGCCCAGCGCGGGCACCTCGCCGCGCACCGCCGCGAAGGCCATCGGAATGCCCCAGCCGAAGGCCATGCCCAGGTAAACCTGCGGCAGATAGGTATAGCGTTTCAGATACGGATAACTGGCGGCAAGCAACAGACCGATCACGCTCAGGCCGATGGTCAAGCGGTTCATCGTCAGCACCAGCGCGAAGGCGGCGAGCATCAGCAACGCGAACACCGCCAGCGCCTCGCGACCGCTGACCGCGCCCGTGGCTAGCGGACGGTGGCGGGTACGTTCGACGTGCGGATCCAGCCAGCGATCAGCGTAGTCGTTGATCACGCAGCCGGCCGAGCGGGTCAGCCAGACGCCGGCAGTGAACACACACAGCGTCCAGAGCGGCGGCAGCCCGTCGGCGGCCAGCCACAGCGCCCACCAGGTTGGCCAGAGCAGCAAGAGCGCGCCGATCGGACGGTCGCCACGCAGCAGCTTCCAGTACTGGCCGATGCGCGGGCGCGCAGGCGGCGCAACGGGTGTTTCATAGCGTTCGTAACTCATCGCACAAGGGTAGCAGTCGCGTCGTAATGGCGGCAGTCGGCGCTGGCGTGCGCGGGTGTGGCGGCGGTCGCAGCGCTGCTACGGGCTGCGATGTCGGGACACCTCGCTGCGCGTCGGTGCGCGCGCGTGATTGACGCTAATAGGGTGTGGCCCCTGCACGTGCGCAGACAGGGGGAGACGCGGCATCGGATTGCCGTTAGAATGCGCGTCCGTTGCGCCCGTAGCTCAGCCGGATAGAGTAGTGGCTTCCGAAGCCATTGGTCGGGGGTTCGAATCCCTCCGGGCGCACCATGTCTCTAGAACACAGCCGCTCTCGGTTGGGTTTTTTTCTGCCCGCAACCCCAGTGCTGGCGGGGCTTCCGGCATTGGCCTTCTGAGCATGCACATGCCGGAAGTGCGGTTTTCGACGCGCAGACCCCGGTTTTTCTCTCTGCGTTCGCGTCTGACCTCTTGAACATTCAGGATCCAGAATCGTGTGTCGATGCGGGTTTGCGCGGCATCGGTTTGTTTGTTCGTATGCGCTAGCAGTGGCGACCGAGAATGCGATGCGGTGGATACAAAAATCGTCATTCCCAAATGCACCAAGCCTTTTGGGCCGCAGAGGGCATGCCTGGATTGCCAGTTTCCGTTAGGCTGGGCACGGTTTTCTTGCATTTTCCCAGCATCTGCAATCGACGTCGCGCCGTAGAAGAGCGCCCGTCCGAAGAGTGATTCCGTTACCGCCTGCAGAGCCAGATCGATCTGCGTCATCGCATGGCGCAGCGATCAGCCAGCGTGCTGGCGCCGACGGTCAGGTCAACGCTGTATGTGAACCAGGATGGCTGAGGGCGATTTTTCAACGGTGATTCGTTCGCACGGCAACGCTTGGTTTTTCAGTTGTGACTCAAGCACACAGTTGTGACTCAAGCACATCACAAAGCGCCGCACGGAGGCGGCGCTTTGCTGACTGAAAAGCGATTCCCACGACTCACATGGGATGCTGACGGCACAGGCCGACGTCATGAACGCCGCCCCGCTCGTCTTTAACCACCAATGGGCTGCGTCTGGGCAGCTCCGCCAATGGGCTGCGTTTGACCATCTCCCCCGTCGCCGTCGGCCTCGTCTGGCGGGGCCAGTTCCCAATCGGTGGGGGGGAGTGGATTATCCTCGCCGTCAGCGGCGACTGCGTTGGTCGTCGGGGCAAGGGTGTAGCTGTAAAGCTCCTGCATCACCTGTGCCATTGGCGTGTAGAAGAGAAAGGAATGGGTGCGATCGTCGCTGGACGAGATGATCCCGACCAGTTTCCGGTCGTAGGTGACGACCGGTCCGCCGGAGTCGCCGCCGTCAAGGCTGCCGAACTCAGACCCGGACGCGGCACTGAGGTGATCATAATTCGGTCGCCAAGTTCCCGGCTGGGGCGACGTGCCTTGCCACACGCAGCGGACACCGGTTCGCCAACCGCTTGTGCAGAATGTTCCATCCGGCGCGGCGGACGACCCGGTAACAGCAAGACGCCTTTCCCGCCCCCCGCTTAGCATGAAGACTTGGTTGCTCGCGCGGGGCGTATATTGCAAGTACGGATTGCAGATGGCGGAGCCGCTGTTGTGATGAGCTTGGCACCACGTGTACGCTGGATTTGGCGCTGGCGACACCCGCACAAGCTCGATGTCCGAGGCTGCGGACTGCCACACGACGTCGCCGAGTACTTGGCCCCCCGCGGAGACGGTCCCGAACGGTACCGAGCAGTGCTTGGCAAGCACGATCCATCGTGTGGCATTTTGGTACGGTGTAAATCTCCAAAGGAAGTTACTGGGCACCAACACCGCCCCGACGGTACATGATCCTGTATCAACGAGGACCTTCGAGCCAGCGATGACCGGCAGGACGTCGCGGTCGGGATTGCGAGGGTCCACCGCCATGGCAGGCGAGCATGCGAGGGTGGTGCCGATGGCCATTGCGAGGCATGCCAAGCGCCTTTGTAGTTGTACGGTTTTCATCAGGAATCGAGTCCTATCAGGGGTGTTCGGGATCGGAGAAAGTGATGATTTGCCAGGTCCATTCGCGCATTGTTATAGATCGGTTGTATCCGTGCGTAGACAGAATCAGGCGGTCTTAGAGCGTGTTATGAACTTTAAGCTCGCACGGTCATCGTAATGTGATGAAGCCAGCACGCCCGTATCCGACCGACGTATCTGATGAAGAATGGGACTTCGCCGTGCCCTACTTGATGCTGATGGATCCGCAGGCACGACAGCGCAAATATGACCTGCGTGTGATGTTCAACGTCTTGCGCTGGATGGCGTGTGCCGGTACGCCCTGGCGCATGATGTCCCATGAGTTTCCGCCGTGGGAGGCGGTCTACCAGCAAACCCAACGGTGGTTGCAGGCTGGCTGCTTTGAAGTGATAAGCCCAGGTTTTCCTAGACATCCTCAATGCCGTGGAAAATGGATAATTCGGAGGTGTCCATGAGCAGTAAACGGTATACGGATGACTCCCAAGATAGAAGCAGTCCGGCAGGGGGCTGATCGCGCGTTCTCGTGCGACAGGCCGCGCCATCGCTGCACATCCTTGGTATCCGGCCGGCCGTGTCGCATGTTTCACGTAAGTAGTGGCCGCGCGCAGTGTGGTGACCGGTGACGCGTCTGCGTGGTCCGTTAGGCAAGCCCGCAGTGCGTGCTCTGGGTACGGACGATGCGCTGGCTTACCTGCGGGTGGGCGATGGTGCGCCGGTCGTGTTGGTGCATGGGGCGTTGTGCGATTACCGCTACTGGATGCCGCAACTGCGCGGGTTGGCCGATCATTGTCAGCTCAGTGCAGTGAGTCTGGGTCAATACTATCCGCCGCTACGCTCGGCATCGCGGCATGTCTTCGGTTGGCGCTGGCACGCGCAGCAAGTGGCGGCTTTCATCGCGGGCGAAGCGCAGCCGGTGCATCTGATCGGGCATTCGCGTGGCGCCGCGGTGGCCTGGCAGGTGGCGTTGCAGCAGCCCGCGGCGGTCGCCAGCCTGGGTTTGTTCGATCCCGGCGGGCCGCAAGCGCATGGCTTGTCGGCCGAGGTGCTGGCCATCCGCGCACGCGCGGTGGCGTTGTTGCAGGATGGACAGGTCGAGGCCGGCCTGGAATGTTTTGTCGATTCTGTCAGCCAGCCCGGTGCTTGGGCGCGTAGCAGTACGACATTCCGGCAGATGGTGCGCGATAACGCGCAGACGTTGGTGCCGCAGATCAATGATGCACTGCCGGCGTATCTTCCGGAGCAGGCCGCCAAGCTGGCGCTGCCGGTGCTATTGGTCACCGGCGAACACAGTCCGGCGCAATACCGCGACAACGCCGCTGCGCTGGCGCAATGGTTGCCGGACCCGCGCCTGCATCTGCTTGCCGGTGCCTCGCATGGCATGACGTTTACCCATGCGCGTCGCTGCAATACGTTGCTGGCCGAGATGGTGCGCGAAACTTCCGGCTGATCCGCCGGTGCTGCCATCGCCATTTTTGCGCTGTGTGGCGTGTCGATGTGGCGCGGTGGCCTGACTACTTGGCGTGACGCCGCAGTGCGCCGCGCCGCGTGGATTCCGCGCCCGGCGCGATTGCCTCGCCACGATCCAGTTGCCGGTAGGCGATGGCCTCGGTGAGATGTGGGGTGGCGATGGCGTCGCTGCCATCCAGGTCGGCGATGGTGCGGGCCACCCGCAGGATGCGGTGCAGCGAGCGTGCCGACAGTCGCAAGCGATCGATTGCGTGTTCCAGGAGTGCTTCGTCGTGTGGTTGCAGGCGGCAGTCGCGCATAGTCTGGTGGTGGTCGAGCTGGCCGTTGGGCCGCGCGGCACGCATCAGTTGCCGTTGTCGCGCCTGTTCCACCCGGGTGCGCACGGTGGCGCTGGATTCGCTTGCCGTGGCATCGGCGCGTAGCGCCTGTGGTGGCAATCTAGGCACTTCCACGTGCAGGTCGATGCGGTCCAGCAAGGGGCCGGAGATGCGTGCGCGATAGCGGCGGATGCTGTCCTCGCTGCACCGGCAGCGGCCACTGGGGTCGCCGGCCCAGCCGCAGGGGCAGGGATTCATTGCCGCGACCAGTTGGAAGCGCGCGGGGAATTCGGCACTGCGCGCCGCGCGCGAGACGGTAACCTGGCCCGATTCCAGTGGTTCGCGTAGTACTTCCAGTGCATGCCGGTTCCACTCGGGCAGCTCGTCCAAGAACAGCACGCCGTTGTGCGCCAGCGAGATCTCGCCTGGGCGTGGATGCGCGCCGCCACCGATGACAATTTGCAAAGTGTTTGCAACCGTATAGCGGACTTTTGGGCGCTGGGGTTACGGGATGGCAGCGAAGGCATTGCAACCTTCTGGCGAAGTCGGTGAAACTAGATTCCAATTCGATCCAAGTGACGCAACTGGGTTCCCAAGACGCTTGCCTCCCGCTCGAAAAATCGGCCTTGGTCGTCGTGCGCTGACCGGCCTTATCCCTAGCCAGAAGCTGTCCGAAGGGGCGTCCGCACGCTTCGAGTCGTCGTTGGAGCGCGATTTCTTCGCGCTTCTTGAATTCAGCAACGACGTGGCGGGGTGGGATCCTCAACCGGTTCAGATATCTGTGCCTGGAGGCCGCCCGTATGTACCGGATGTGCTCGTGCACTGGCTGGGTCCGGATCGGACTCTTGCAGGCGTCCAAACCATTCTCTATGAGGTGAAGTACCGGGAAGAACTTCGCCGTAAGTGGAACGAACTGCGTCCCCGTTATAGAGCTGCGACCCGATACGCTCGAGCGCGAGGCTGGAAGTTCCGCTTGATCACAGAAGATCGCATTCGGACCCAGGCGCTGTTCAATGCGAAGTTCTTGCTCCCCTATCTGAGCGATCCTTTCAATAGCGAGGATGCTTTCCAGTTGCTGCACGCCATTGAGGTAATAGGGGAGACCACACCCGCTTGCCTGCTTGAAGCCTGTTCGGCGGATCCTTGGATTCGAGGGCGACTGGTAACTACGTTATGGCGGCTTGTTGCAGACAGGACAATTGCTGCAGACCTCACTGCTAAGTTGACCATGAATTCGGTGATTTGGTGTGACTGCTAATTTATTGACCCCTCTGGCTGTTGGCTCAACAGTCCGTCTTGACGGAGCCCAGTATCGGCTGCGCCACTTTGTTGATCTTGGAACAGTGTTGGCTGAGGCGGATGACGGGAGACTTGTCCGCCTTGAGGTAAAACGCCTGCTTGAAGAGATGCAGCATGCGGCTGGTGAGCCGGATGAACCTGTCGTGGAAAGTTCCGGCTTCGAGGCATTGAGTGAAGAAGCTTGGGCTGAGGCTCAGCGACGCGCAGCGGTGCTTGCGCCCCTGATCAACATGGATAAGCCGAGCAAGACTCTAGTGACTGAGGCCGGCAATCACCTCGGCGTGGACGTGGTTACCGTCTACCGTTGGCTCAAGCGGTGGCGACGCGATGGAACGGTTAGCGCCTTGGCACCGCAATCACCTAGCGGTGGGCGCGGCAAGAGCAGGATCCGTCCCGAAGTTGAAGCAGTCCTCTCTCAAAGCATCCAGGAGATGTTCCTCACCCAGCAGCGGATAAAGCCGTCGCGCCTAATGCAAGATGTACGGATGCGCTGTCGCCGCATGGATTTGGAGCCGCCTAACGAAAGCACTTTGCGGCGACGTATCGCGAGTCTGTCGGAGCGGCAAGTCATCGAGAAGCGCATGGGTCGCAAGGCCGCTCAGGATCGTTTCGACGCCCGGCCCGGCCGATTCGAAGGCGCGGAGTGGCCCAATGCCGTGTGGCAGATCGATCACACACCAATGGACGTGGTGATTGTTGATGACGTGTATCGTCGCCACATCGGTAGGCCCTGGCTGACAGTCGCCATTGATGTGTACTCCCGATGTGTCGCAGGCTTTCATCTATCGCTAGACAAGCCCAGCGAAGTTTCGGTGGGCATGTGTTTGGTCCACGGGATGCTCAACAAGGATGGTTGGCTGGCAAAGATGGGTATTCCATCGCCATGGCCAATTTATGGTCGTCCAGACACTGTCCATGCCGATAACGGCAAGGAGTTTCATGGTGAGATGATCAGTCGAGCTTCTGCTGCTTATGGCTTTCGTTTGGAGTGGCGGATGGTTGCTACGCCTCATTGGGGCGGGCACATTGAACGCCTGATCGGTACCGCAAACGCGGAAATCCAGACTGTGCCAGGCACAACCTTCGCCAACGCGGCCGCTCGAGGTAAGTACAAACCACACGAAGAAGCCATCATGACGTTTGCAGAGTGCGAACGATATGTCGCCGAGTACATCTGCGGGATCTACCACCAAACCGTGCATTCCAGCCTTAAGCGACCACCTATCAAGCAGTTTGAAGCGGGGATACTTGGCGATGGAACGATGCCCGCACGTGGTCTACCAGCGCCCATCGCAGATCCCAAGAGACTGCGCCTAGACTTCATGCCCGTCATCAAGCGTACGGTTCAAGCCTACGGTCTAGCTATCGACGGGATTCGTTATTACGACCCCGTTCTGGATCCCTGGGTAGGCAGGCGCGACCCAAAGACGAAGAAGCCTCTCAGCTTTTTGGTGCGACGTGATCCTCGAGATATCAGCGTAGTTTGGTTCCTAGACCCGGACACCGACCAGTACTACGCGGTGCCCTACAGGAATCTGGCCTGGCCGCACATGACGTTGTGGGAGCTTCGTGAGATTCGCGCTCAGCTTAAGCGCGAAGGGCGCGAAGAAGTGAATGAAGATTTGATCTTCGAGACCTATGAGCGCTTGACCAAGCTCAAAGAGGATGCGCAGGCCAACACCGTCAAGGCCCGGATGGCGATGCAGAAGCAGCGCGAACGAGGTCGCCGTAAATCACTGGAACGGTCTAGCTATCGACGGGATTCGTTATTACGACCCCGTTCTGGATCCCTGGGTAGGCAGGCGCGACCCAAAGACGAAGAAGCCTCTCAGCTTTTTGGTGCGACGTGATCCTCGAGATATCAGCGTAGTTTGGTTCCTAGACCCGGACACCGACCAGTACTACGCGGTGCCCTACAGGAATCTGGCCTGGCCGCACATGACGTTGTGGGAGCTTCGTGAGATTCGCGCTCAGCTTAAGCGCGAAGGGCGCGAAGAAGTGAATGAAGATTTGATCTTCGAGACCTATGAGCGCTTGACCAAGCTCAAAGAGGATGCGCAGGCCAACACCGTCAAGGCCCGGATGGCGATGCAGAAGCAGCGCGAACGAGGTCGCCGTAAATCACTGGAAGAAGCCCAATCTGGTGCCCAAGTTCGTAGGGTCGTGCCATTGCCGGCCGAGGAAGAGGAGTGGGGCGAGGAGTCGGGTGAATTGTCCCCTTACGAAATCAAGCTCTCCAAATGAGCGACCTGAGCCATCTTCTGCCCGAAGTCAGGGAGGTGATCAATGAGTCTCCCGCGATGCGGCTCCGTCAGATGCAGGGAGGCAAGTGGTTCAACTACGCTGCTGCGGAAACGATCCTGCAGCGCATGGAGGGCCTGCTCGATCATCCGCCAACTCATCGCATGCCTGGCATTCTGCTGCTTGGGGAATCCAACAGCGGAAAGACGTCGCTCGGCTTGGAGTTCATGAGCAGGCATCCCATTGATCCGAACTTGGAAGGGGACGCGGTTCGTGTGCCTGTTCTTCGGATCGAAATGCCACCCAATCCCGATGAGACCAGGATCTACGACGAAATCCTGCTGCAGCTCATGCAGCCATTTCGCACCAAGGATCCGATCAGCGTGAAGGCGCGCCAGGTCCAGACAGCACTGAAGATCGTCGGCACCAGGATGCTGATCTTTGATGAGTTCCAGGCTGTCCTCAGCACGCGGAACGACCGGCGCCGCCTCGTCCTTGAGGTTGTCAAGCATCTCAGTAATACCTTGCAGATCCCCATTGTCGCCATTGGCACTGCCGAAGCTCACGTGGCGGTATCGAAGGATGAACAACTGGCCAATAGGTTGCACCCGGTTTGGATGCCGACCTGGCGGCTGGATACAGAGTTCCGTCGCTTGATGGCCGCTTTTCAGGCAACACTTCCCCTGAGGGAAAAATCACCTCTGCAGGACAAGCGCGTTGCTGCTCTCATTCTGGAGCTGAGCGAGGGCTTGCTTGGCGAGATGAACCTATTGCTATGCAAGGCCGTTGAGGAAGCGATGATCACCGGGAAGGAAAGCGTGGACGAACAGTTGCTTCGCTCGCTTGACTACATCCCGCCGTCGCAACGTCGGCAACATCGCCGGCCCGCGAGGACCTAATGACTTGGGGTGGCGCAACGTGGTGCGCTCACCCAAGGCTTCAAACTGGCGAGAGTTTTTCATCTTGGCTGCATCGGGTTGCCCAAGCCAATGGCGTTGGAGATCACAGCTTCTGCCGGCAAGTGTTGGGTGGGCGTGCAGCATGGGACCGCGACCTAGATAGGTTCGTCGACGAGCGAATGTTGATCGCGGCCTCACTGGCAACCGGTGAGCGGCTGCAAAATCTTCAGGGCAGCGTGATTGCTGGTGTCGCTGGACGAATGTTCGAGGAGCACCGCATCAGAGGCGAGTTGGAATGGGTGCTACCGCTTGGCATTCGGGCCAGAAGAAGAACTGCATTTGGTCAGCAGTACTGTCCGGTATGTCTATCAAGCGGCATGCCCTGGCTCCGCCTCACATGGCGTTTTGCTTGGATGACCGTTTGCTCAACTCATCACGTGGCACTACGCGATGCCTGCGAGAACTGCGCATCACCGATCACTCTTCATCGAATCAGCTCAAATCCGCGGCGTGGCCTGCTGTGTAGTCACTGTGGTGATCGGCTCGCGGGTGCTGGGGATGCTGCCCCTCAAGCTGAGGTGCGATTCCAGCGCCGCCTTGAGCGTGCGTTGAGTGGCCATTGGCTTAACTGGTATGGCACACCCACCGCACCTCTGGATGTCTTCCGCGGCCTGCGATCTCTCGCGCGAGGGCTTTACACCAGCAGCCACGGAATTGGCCTAGTCGAGCTTATGCCGCTCGCCATGTATCGAAACAGGCCTTCTCCAGGTGCCTTAGGCATTGAACACTGGAGAATTGAGCAGCGGCGGTACGCCATGAGCATCTTGAGGCATGTTCTAGCTGGGTGGCCCGACAGCTTCCTTGATAGGGCGCGAGTGCATCACCTGTACCGGGCCCGCTTTGATGATCTAGTGCGATCCGGGCAGCCTACTTGGCTGGATCGCGTGCTGCAGCAGCTGGAGCGACCTGTTCCAAACCTCACTGGTCGGTGGGCGGGCTATCAGAAAGCCGACCGGGTGTGACGGTCATCGCGATTTTGTTGGCTTTTTCCTGGGGGGGGGTAGCGGTCGCGTTTGCAGTGCGATGCGGGTTGAGGAAATACTGAGGGCATCTCAATGCATGGATTTTGGTGGCTCCATGGTGACTTTGCGATAGCCGAAGTGGCCACTCAGACGAGAAATGAATCAAGACGTCTATATCGAAGGTCTCAAGGGTGGCAGTTGGCGAGTGCTTTGGTTGGGAGGGTGTCGTCAACTCGCGGCCGAGGCGAGTCCGCTATATGTGGACGTGGATTTTGTTGGCTTTTTCCTGGGGGGGGGTAGCGGTCGCGTTTGCAGTGCGATGCGGGTTGAGGAAATACTGAGGGCATCTCAATGCATGGATTTTGGTGGCTCCATGGTGACTTTGCGATAGCCGAAGTGGCCACTCAGACGAGAAATGAATCAAGACGTCTATATCGAAGGTCTCAAGGGTGGCAGTTGGCGAGTGCTTTGGTTGGGAGGGTGTCGTCAACTCGCGGCCGAGGCGAGTCCGCTATATGTGGACGTGGTGTCTTCGTCAGAGTCCCTTTGCCAGTTAATCGGAATGCGACATGGCGGGTTGAGACCCGCCCCATCGAAGAACTTGGACTTTACGGAGTGCAGTCTCTTTGGCGTGACGGGCGGAGCGTGGGGTACGACTCCCGAGACCATCCAGTAAAAACGCTCACTGTGCTCCCGCGCCCTATTCGTTCTGGCTTTCCTGGCGGATTGAATTCCCCTTTCTCCGAGGAGGACTACCCTCTCTACAAGAGAAGTGTCACAGCTGAGTGCTACGTGTTCGACACGGTTGAAGGCGTTGAGCTCATTGTCCCAGGATGGCAGATCCTACATGCGTGGTACCTGTTTGATGCACAGGTCATTCCCTATGTGCTTGGTGGCATGCTGGATGTGAGCCACAACTACGGCATTGAGATGCCTTGGCTTCCAGGTACACAGTGCCATGCAGGACATGTGACCTATCACGCCCCGCCATCACTTTCCGAATACAACGCCAAGGCCATTTCAAGGCTTCTCTTTGATCCGGTGGCGAATCGCTCTGCGAAGATGATCCACCAGAAGCTCATGGCCAGTAGAACACGCTTACCCTTGATCTGGCCGCCACACAGTGTTCCGGCACGGTGGACTTTCCGAACGCGACCGCTTACGCCGCGGGAGGGTCGTGAGCGTTGGCTGCTACTGCACCTACATGCTGCTGATGTGCCCCTGCCATTCAATGTATTCGAACTAGTCAAAGAACTGCCTTCTCAGAAAGAGGTAACCGACGTCAAGCCTGTCATAGCGAGAACCGGTGCCCCACTTGCACGTGATGGGCAGTCGCTGCGGCTTGTTGGAACCCGCACAGGCGCACGGCGTGTCACCCCATCCTCTTTTCCAGCCCTTGGATTTTCGGACTATGCGGTGGAGACAGTGGAGGTCACAAGGCGGTTTGTATCGAAGGATCCCGAGCGGGCAACAGGGATCTCGATTGTCCTGCCTAATCCTGAGCTTGAACTCGAGGCTGCCTCGACGACGACGCTTGGCTCTGAAGATAAGACAGTGCTTGCAGTTCGCCCAAGGTCGTCCGAAAAGGATGCGGAAGAGTCGGCAACGTTGTTCCAGCGCTCACGTAGCGCGTTCCAAGCCGTTATCGATTATGTCACAGAGCAGCAAAACCCTCAGGGCTACCCTTGGGGCGGGCGATTCATTCACTCTGGTGCCGAAGACTTTTTCTTTCAAGAATCTCCGTGGAAGCGAAATTTCTTGATCTTAGAATTCCAGATCGCTGATCGCTACACGTACTTGTTGGATGTATGTCGTAAGCCGGATGATGAGGAATTCACGTTAGCTATGATCAGGCGTAATGGCGCTGTGGCTCTAAGTCTGGAGCACTTCCATGTTTGGCTGCGGGGGTTCCCATTTGCCGGCAAGGAGCCATGGGGCGATGGCGTTCAAACTCCACGCTGGTTGCTCAGACCCATGCAAATTCTCCATCAAACCACTCAGTTGCCTGCAAGGTTTGCTAGGTTGCCCGAGACGGAACAAAAAAAGAGCAAGGTAGAGGCACACTATGTCAGGCTTTTCAGAGATCGACTGATTCGCTACGTCACCCAGTACGAAGAGTTAAAGTCCAAAGAGTCAAGGCGTGTCAGGAAGCTTGAACATCGTCGTAAGCTTCCGAGGGAGAAAGCTATCGACTGAAGGAAGAACGCAAGGACGAAATTATCGGCATCCGGTAACTACTTGGCGTCAGCGAGATGTGCCAGATCTGAGATGTTGACCAGCGATCAAAGCGGGTGAAGTTGTTGTTGACACCAATGACGATCTGTCGCCTGTAGAGTTCGAGCAATGCTACGCGTAACGAGGGTCATGAGTGTCTATGGAGCCCTGGGCGTATCAAGTGCTACCACTTGGTGTACTGTAACTACGCTTAGGGAACCTCTGAACAAGTCAACGCACAAAAATTTCATCCAAATAGAAACAATGACTTATTGAATTTAACGCTTAGAAATTTGGACTTGTTCAGACCTTCCTTAGGTCACGCAGACTCGCAGTAAGTCCTACGCGATGCCCTGGCGCGAGCTGGGTTAGATATTGTTATGGGAGATAAGCCATGACCACTGCCGATCTGACGGTTTTCCTAGACTTCGACGGAGTGCTGCATCCGCTGTGGGAGCCAGCACCGGATAGCGACTGTAAAGGCGAGAATATCCACGGGCCGAACGCTTACGCTGGTCCATTTTTCGTCTATGCACCAATTTTAGTTGAGCTGCTGGCCAGCTACTTGCCGCACCTCGATATCGTGATTTCATCAACTTGGGGCCACAAGCGTGATCTGGTGACGCTAAAGGGACTTCTACCCACTGAGCTGGCCGCTCGGGTAAAGGACGCAGTTCATCATCACTTGCCTCCATTAGAGGCGATCAATAAAGGTGAGAATATAAACTCGCGCTGGACTGAAATCGCGTGGTATCGCGAGAACGTGCGCCCTGATATCGGCGCCAGGTGGTTGGCGATCGACAACGACAATAGCGGTTGGCCAGCCTACGCTGCTGCTCATCTGGCGTATTGCAACCACGATCTCGGCGATCCGTTATCACGGCAAGCCATCGAAGATGCTCTGCTGCTATGCCGAGCCATCCACCCATTCGCAAAGGATATAGCAGCGAGGCGTGCTTCCGGTCAGCAATCCGGTGCCATTGGCCTTGACGAGTACGGTACTTTAGTCGTGAGAGGTGAGGATGGGGAACTCTACCCGTTTCAGCCTCAAATGTGATCAGGTGCGCCTTTGAACCGCCCCGGGATGTGGGAGGCTGTTTGGTTTGAGTCACGCTGCTTCGGCGTAACTGGCTTGTTGTCGATAGTAAGCCTCTTCGGCTTCTGCTGGCGGAATGTTCCCGATCGACCCCAGCAAGCGTTTGTGGTTGTACCAGTCCACCCAATCCAGCGTGGCCAGTTCCACGTCTTGGCGGTTGCGCCACGAGCGCCGGTGGATCACCTCTGCCTTGTATAAAATGCGAAGCTCACTGGCGCCCTTCCCTACCGGCTCGGCATCGCCGGTGTGGCCGAACGCTAGGCGGTCGAGCGCGAGGCGATGGCAGTGGCCGCCCGCTCATCCCGGAGCTTGGAGAACCACTTGCGGAAGGTGTCAGTCTGTTTCAAATTAATCATACCACAATGTATTCTAAGAACTACGCAAAGGTAAGAGCTTTTAGTGGGTCGGCAGGGATTCGTAAAAAATTATTTTATAATAGTAATGAACCGCCCCGGGAATGTGGGAGGCTCCAATTCTTGAGAAGATGGAGTCATGAGCAAGTATTCACCCGAAGTGAGAGAGCGTGCGGTTCGGCTGGTGCGGGAGCACCAAGGAGAGTATGGCTCGCAGTGTGCGGCGATCGAGTCAATTGCCGCGAAGATCGGCTGTTCGGCGCAGACGCTGTGCAACTGGGTGCGGCAGGCCGAGCGTGATGCCGGCGAGCGTCAGGGGTTGACGACGGACGAGCGGAGGCGGATGAAGGCGTTAGAACGCGAAGTGCGTGAGCTGAGGCAAGCCAACGAGATCCTGCGCAAGGCCAGCGCCTATTTCGCCCAGGCGGAGCTCGACCGCAGCTTCAAGCCCTGACCACGTTCGTGACTGAACATCGTCACGTCCACGGGGTCGAGCCGATCTGCCAGGTGCTGCAGGTTGCCCCGTCGACGTATTACCGCTATGCGCAGCAGGAAGCGGACGCGAACCTGCGTCCGAAGCGCTGGTGGAAGGATCAGACGCTGCGCCCGCAGATTCAGCGGGTATGGCAGGAGAACCGACAGGTGTACGGCGTGCGCAAGGTCTGGCGGCAACTCAAGCGCGAGGGCTACCAGGTGGCCCGCTGCACGGTGGAGCGACTGATGAGCGAACTCGGCCTGCACGGGGTGGTGCGCGGGAAGGTGGTCAAGACCACGATCAGCGACAAGCGGCCGTGCCCGCTGGATAAGGTGAACCGGCAGTTCCATGCGCCGTCGCCGAACCGACTGTGGGTCAGCGACTTCACCTACGTCTCGACCTGGGCCGGGGTCGTGTACGTGGCCTTCGTGATCGATGTATATGCACGGCGGATCGTGGGCTGGAAGGTGTCGCAGACGGCGCAGACGGATTTCGTGCTGGACGCGCTGGAGCAGGCGTTGCATGCGCGGCGCCCAACCGACGGTAGTCTGATCCACCGCTCTGACAGGGGTACGCAGTACGTGTCGATCCGCTATACCGAGCGGCTGGCCGACGCCGGGATCGAGCCATCGGTGGGCAGCGTGGGCGATAGCTACGAGCGCGAAGCTTGCCCTTGGGGCACAACGCGCTTGCCGACCCTCTTGAGCACCTTGCGCACCAGCGGTGCCCGGGTCGGATTGACGAACCTGTGTTCGCGGTGCCAGTGTGTCAGCGCGGCAAGGCGTTGCCGGGAGGGTGTTGTTCGCGAACTGCGTGGCGTGTTTGGCCAAGTAGTGGGCTGCGTTGTCCGGTGTGGCGGGCAGATAGTCGCCCCATTCGACCTCGAAGTGTCGCAGCGCCGAGGCGTAGCTACGTTGGGTGTTCTCGCGATTGGCGGCTTCGAAGTAGCGGTCCACGGTCGTCATGGGGCGATACTCAGTGCATCGCCGCGATCAACGGACACACCACATTAGCTGTGGCCCGTGCGGCACGCGGCAACAAGTTGGGAGCGCGCGGTTTCCATGCGCTGAAAATCCAACAGCCGGGCGCGCACGCCCGTCAGGCGCGCTGCGCCTAGTTCGGCGGCCTCCTGGCAGAGTGGGGGCCGTCCTCCAGACGAAGCATTTTGACAACATAGTGCACACTGAACCCCGGCCGCTTGGCCGGCTTGATGAACCTCCCCCGGGCTACGTCCAGGGCACCATAGCGGCAAATGCCGCTAACCGGTCGATGCTGTTCCATGAGCAGCCCCTTGCGCAGATAGAATCGGATGGTATCAATGTTGGCCTAAGCCGCCCGGGCCAAGGTCCTGATCATCAGAGTGTGAAGATTGGCCCGATGGGGCTTGGCTCCTTACTTGAAATACGGGAGTAAGGTCAACCCATTTAGCGACATTCCGCAGGATGCACATGTAGCGCTTTAGGTGCGGAAATTGTAGCCAGGCCAGATGGAATCAGCAAGGCTGGTTCTTAAGTTGAGAGCATTGATTGCTACTGGACTCATGTGGAAATTCTGCTATAGTAAAAATGCTTATTGTATACATAAGCGTATATTTTTCGGTACACGGGACAGTAATCATGGTGGCAAGCAAGGCTCAGACCCTTTACGACAAGATTTGGGCCTCCCATGCCCTGCATAAGTTCTCTGACGGCACCGTGCTTCTATACATAGACCAGCATCTGATCCACGAAGTGACCACGCCCCAGCCTTTCGATGGGCTGCGCCGCGAGGGTCGTCGGGTGCGCCGGCTGGACGCCACCCTTGGTGTGGCCGACCACGACATCCCGACTACGCTTGGTCGCTCGGACGACGTGGAGGACCCTGAGGCGAAGCTGCAGCTTGCGCTGATGCGTAAGAACACTCAGGAGTTCGGCGTCACCTACTTCGGTTACGAAGACCCGCGTCAGGGAATCGTGCACGTGGTGGGCCCCGAGCAGGGCCTGACCCAGCCTGGTATGACCATCGTCTGCGGCGACAGCCACACCTCGACCCATGGCGCCTTCGGCGCCTATGCGGTGGGGATTGGCACTTCCGAAGTGGAGCACGTGCTGACCACGCAGACGTTGATCCAGAGGCGCTCCAAGAACATGCGGATCACTTGCAAGGGCGAACTAAGCCCTGGCGTGTCCGCTAAGGACCTGGTGCTGGCCATCATCGGTCAGATCGGCACCGCCGGTGCCACTGGCCATGTGATCGAGTTCACGGGCCGGGCGGTGCGTGCGCTGTCGATGGAGGGCCGCATGACCATGTCCAACATGGCGATCGAGGCGGGCGCACGTGCTGGCCTTATCGCACCAGACGAGACTACCTTCGCCTACATCAAGGGCCGTCCCGGCGCGCCCAAGGCGCAATACTGGGAGCAAGCGGTCGCTTACTGGAAGACGTTGCCTTCCGACCCCAACGCAGTGTACGACACCGAAGTCGAGATCGATGCCTCCACTGTCGCGCCCATGGTCACCTGGGGCACCAGCCCTCAGGATGTGGTGCCGGTCACTGAAATGGTACCCGATCCGGCCATGGTCAAGGGAGACGCCGGCCGCCGGGCGGCCGCGGCCGCGCTGGAGTACATGGGCTTGCAGGCCGGCCAGAAGATGTCGGACATCAAGTTGGACAAGGTCTTCATTGGCTCGTGCACTAACAGCCGCATCGAGGATCTGCGTGAGGTCGCGCGGATTGTGCGCGGCCACAAGGTATCGCCGCACGTGCAGGCGCTGGTGGTACCAGGCTCTGGCCTAGTCAAGCGCCAGGCTGAGGAAGAAGGCATTGCCAAAATCTTGGTCGACGCGGGCTTCGAGTGGCGCGAGTCGGGCTGCTCCATGTGTATTGCCATGAACCCCGATCGCCTGCAGCCCGAGGAGCGCTGCGCCTCGACCTCGAACCGCAACTTCGTGGGCCGGCAAGGTCCTCGCGGACGTACTCACTTGGTCAGCCCCGCCATGGCTGGCGCCGCAGCCATCGCCGGCCACTTCGTCGACATTCGTGACTGGAAATAAGCACGTGGAAAAGTTCACCACCATCAAGGCCTACGCGGCTCCCATGCCAATCCCCAATATCAATACGGACATGATCACCCCGAAGTACATGTTGAAGTGGGTGACCAAGACCGGCTTGAGCTGGGGTCTGTTCCGCGAATACCGCATCCGCGACGACGGCTCGGAGAACCCCGACTTCATCCTGAACCAAGAGCCTTGGCGAAAGGCCAAGCTGATCGTGGCCTTGGAGAACTTCGGCTGCGGCTCCTCGCGAGAACACGCGCCTTGGGCGCTGTACGACTTTGGCATCCGTTGTGTGATCGCCACCTCGTTTGCCGATATTTTCTACAACAATTGCTTCAAGAACGGCCTACTGCCGGTGATCCTGGAACCGGATGAGGTGGAGCAAGTGATGGAGGAGGCCAAGGCCGGCCGCCAAGTTGCCGTAGACTTGCCCATGCAGAATGTGGTGCTGGAGGACGGCCGCCAGTTCGGCTTCGAGGTCACCGAGTTCCGCAAGTACTGCCTGTTGAACGGCCTGGACGACATCGGCCTCACTCTGGGGCAAGCACCCAAGATCGAGAAGTTCGAGCAGGCCCAGCGCGCCCGCCAGCCTTGGCTGTACGACCGTGCGCCGCTCAACTGAGAGCGGTGCGATGCGGCCGGTCGCCTGGGGGGCTGCCGTTAGGTGTTTAGAGTTGGTGGATGTTCAGCGAGGTGAGCAACTGGTCCAGGGTCTGGGTCCAGGAGTCACGGTGTGCACCGTGGATCTTGCGCGCGAGTGCTGGGCGCTTCTGCCTGATCGCGTCGACCAACGCGCCATGGTGCTTAACCGAGCTGACCGGCTTGTCACGCAGGCGCAGGGCGAACAGACGCACGCGGTGCGACTGGGCGAATATCAGCTTGGCCGCGCGCGCCAAACGCTGGTTGCCGCACAGGTCTACCAAGCGAACGTGGAACAGCTCGTCGGCATCAGCCCAGCCCTGCAGGTCGTCTGCCTGCAGCGCGGCATCCATGCGGTCCACGCATTCCTGCAGGGCCTCCACTTCCTGCTCGTTCGAGTTCTTCTCGGCCAGCAACTCGGCCGCCGCCGTCTCCAATGGGGACAGGATCTGATAGATTTCGTGAATGTCCTGCACAGTGATCGGCGTGACTCGGTAGCCGTGCCGGCGCACCGCTTGCACCAGTCCCTCGGCCTCCAGCTTGGACAATGCAGCGCGCACTGGTGTGCGACTCACGTTGAGTTGCGCCGTCACTTCTTCCTCCAGCAGCTGGCTGCCGCCGGGAAGCTGGTTGTGCATGATCTTGTAACGAAGCGTCTTGTATACGGTGTCGCTGGCGGTTTGCTTGACCACTTCTGGAAAGTTGCGCATGCCTAAGTTTAGCTTCTCAAGAGCCGGAATAAAATCCGCAAACGTATACGCAGCGAGATGCGAAAGGTTGTTTTCTTATGTCTGATCCCTTAACGGTCACTTTTAGCGGCCGGATTCTCTTCCTCAGCGACGACCCTGCGCGCATCGCCCAGCAGCTTGCCGGTGAGAACCTGACCCGCGAGCAGGCAGGTACGCTGCGCGACAACGTTTCCACCGACGAGATCACGCCTACAACGGTGATGACGGTCTATGACGACCGGTTGGCTGATTTTCCCTATGTTGGCTATCGCGCCGGCGACGCCATGCCGATCGGTAAGGGAGCGATCCGCCAAGGCGGCTTTGCGGTGGTGGTGGGCGGCAAGCGCTACGGTAAGGGCTCCTCGCGCGAGAACAGTCCGATGGCCGAGTCCAGCGCCGGTATCCGCCTGGTGATCGCCGAGAGCTTCGAGCGTATCTACCGCCAGAATGCGCACAACGTGGGCCTGTTCACCTCCACCGACCTGAGTTTGGTGGAGCGCATCCAACGCGGCGATATGATCCCGCTGCACGAATTCACCGATGGCCACGACGAGCTAACGCAGCACATCATTCGTGCGGGTGGCCTGCTCGCGTTCTCCAGGCAGCACATGCAGGCGGCGGCGCGGCCTACGCCGTTCGTCGCTGACCGACCGCGCAGTCTCGCGCACAAGATCATCGACCGCAACCTAGTGCGTGTGCCTTGGCTGTCGGTCAACGCACCGCAGCCCAAGGTGGGCGACGGTGTCTTCCTGAAAGTGGACTGGCGCTTCTCGCACGAGTACTTCACCGGCATGGCGGCGCACCTGATGCACGGCGCCTTCGGCAAACCGGCTCCGCTGCACGCCCCATCCACCATCGTCGCATTCCAGGACCACCTGACCTATGTGACGCGCAGCCCTGTACATCAGAAGATGGGGCTGATCAATGGCGTGGGTGGCCTGGTCGACGGGCACTACAACTTTGTCAACAGCTACGGCGTCAAAGGTCACGGCGCGGTGCCGGGTAGCCTGGGCTCCGAGGGCATTTGCCACGCCATGATGGCCGAGTGCTACGTATTGCCTGGCCAGGTGGTGGTGGGCACCGACTCCCACACGCCGCACTCGGGCGCGCTAGGTGCGCTGTGCTTCGGTGCGGGCGCAACTGACATGGCCAACGCCTGGGTGACTGGCTTGGTGCGCTGTAATTACCCTGCCGTATGCCGTGTAGAGCTGCGAGGCGAGCTGCAGCCGGGCGTGCATGCCAAGGACGTGGTGCTGGAGATGCTGCGTTCGCCCTACATAGCCGAGGGCGGTGGCATCGGTATGGTGTTCGAGTACACCGGCCCGGTGGTGGAGCGGATGTCGGTAGACGACCGTGCCACGCTCACCAACATGGTTGCCGAGTTGGGCGGCTTCACCGGCATCATTGCGCCCGATGCACAGACAACGCGGTTCTTGAAGGAGCGTCGCGGCGTCGACTTCCAACTCGAACCCTGGATGCAGAGTGATCCGGACGCGACATACGAGAACGTCATCTCCATCGACTGCTCTGCGATCGAACCCATGTTCGCCGCGCCCGGCGACCCGGGCAACGGCGTGGCTTACAGCCAGATCGGTCGCAGCGTGCAGGTGAACATCGCCTACGGCGGTTCCTGCACGGCCGGCAAGCGCGCCGACTTCGACGAGTACCTTGAAGTTTTCTCCTGGGGCCTGCAGCACGGCCTGAAGGTGCCGCAGACGGTGTCGCTGTTCCTACAGTTCGGTACGCAGGATGTGAAGCGCTATTGCGAAGAGAAAAACATGCTGCAGGTGTTCGAACAAGCCGGCGCGGAAATGCTGATGCCGGGCTGCGGCGCCTGCGCCAACTGTGGCCCAGGTTCCTCTACCGACTCCGGGCAGGTTACTGTGAGCGCGATCAACCGCAACTTCCCCGGCCGCTCAGGACCGGGGCAGGTGTGGCTCGCGAGCCCCGCCAGCGTCGCGGCCAGCGCGCTCGCGGGCGAGCTAATCACCTTCACCGAATTGAAGAAGCGCGTCGCGGAGGGCGAAGTTCCCTAGTACACTAATCTCTAGTCGCGATTGACTGCCTTCCGGATACGCGGCCGTACGCAACCATTGTTCGCAGAAATCTCACAAAGGAATCAGATGAGCAATTTCAAGGTCACGTCCCCTGAGCTCAAGGAACAGGGCGCATTGCAGAAGACGCATGAATTTAACGGTTTTGACGGCGAGGGTCAGAACCAGTCGCCAGCTCTGCAGTGGCAGGGTGCACCCGAAGGCACGCAGAGCTTTGCAGTCACGCTGTACGACCCTGATGCACCCACTGGCAGCGGCTTCTGGCACTGGGTGCTGTACGACATCCCGGCCAATGTCACCCAGCTCGTAAAGGGTGCCGGTTCCATAGGCAACGTTGAGCTGCCCGGCATCGGGATCCAAGTGCAGAACGACTTCGGCACCACCGGTTTCGGCGGCCCTTGTCCACCCAAGGGGTCGGTCGCACACCGATACATCTTTACCGTGCATGCGCTGCGAGTGGCATCGCTTGGCCTGCCCACCAGTGGCGTCACCAACGCGGTGGCGCGCTTCATGATCCATCAGAACACCACGGCCACAGCGACCATGACCGGACTGTACCAGCGGACATAGGAGTTGTATCTTGGCTTCCTGGACTGAGCGGCTGCGTAGCCGCAAGGCTGCGCCTGTCTTGGGTGTGGGTTTGTTCGTCTTTTCCGTCGTCGGCGTGCTGATCTACAACAAGACGCAGCAGCTCACCGCGCAGGCATTCATCAACGCGCCGGTAATCACGGTGCGCGCGCCGATCCCGGGCCGCACCGAGCTGCCCGTCGGCCTGCAGATCGGTCAGCGCGTGAGCAAGGGTGACGTGCTCGGTAACCTGGAAGCCGGCACTGATAACCCGCGCATCTCCGAGCTTATTAGCCTGATCGCTGATCTAGTTGCACAACGTACCGCGAGCCAGTTGGAAATCGAGTCGATCAACGAGCAACTTGCGCACCGCCGCAGGGAGCTTGTCGATCAGCGCCAGCGGGCGGGCTCGCAGCAGGTGGCCGATGTGCAGGGTGCGCGCGCCGCTTTGGCGATGGCGATGGCCGACCTTGAGCGTGTCAACGCGATACTCAAGGAATCGCAGCGTCGCGTGGAGCGTGCGGACAGCCTGCGCAGCGATGGCTTCATCAGCCCTGCGGCCTTCGACACCCTGAAGGCAGAGGAAGACCAAGCCCGCGCCGCGCACCGTGCTGCACAGGAAGCCGCACAGCGCGCTAAGGTGGTGTTGACTGGTGCGCGCCAGGGCGTGCAGATCGATGGCCCGCGCGGCTTGCCCTATGCGGTCACGCGCGGTCAGGAGTTGGATCAGTCGATCGCTGATTTCGAGGCGCGCAAGAGCCTGCTAGAAAAAAAGGTCGCGGCGATAGATAATGAGATTGACGTATTGCGGCGCGAGCAGGGCAAGCAGAGTCAGGCGCGGTTGTTGTCACCAGTGCAGGGCGCGGTCTGGAGCATTGACGCAAACAGTGGCGACGAGGTGGTGCGCCAAGGCTCGGTGCTGCAACTGGTGGACTGCGCGACCGTTGGGTGGAGGCCTTCTTCAGTGAGAAGGACGCTGCGCACATGACAGCAGGTACGCGCGTAAAGGTGCGCGCTTACTACGGCGGCGGCAACGAATGGGACGGTGAAGTGGTGTCCGTGCGTTACGGCGCCGGCCGCGTCACGGTTGGCCAGTACTTGGTCGACCCACCGCCAGAAGTGCTTCGCAGACAGCTGCCGGTGCGCGTGGCGACCGTGCGTATCCGAGTGAACTGGGGACGCAGCGATGCTGATGCACCGCTATGCAACGTGGGCCGCAGCGTGGAAGTCCTGCACGACGGGCGCGCGGTGTGAAACGGAGCCTGTTAGGATTTTTGTGTGCTGAGCCGTAAACTGCCCACTAGACAAGGAAGTACGTATGGCAAAGAAAGATACTGGGCCGTTCACGGCCGAGTTGCTGGATTCGCTGCTGGCGGGTCCAGATACGAAGAGTATTCTCGAATCAGGCGGCCTGATCGGTGACCTGAAGAAGGCATTGGCCGAGCGGATGCTCAATGCCGAGATGGACGTTCACCTGGAAGGCGAGATCGAAGCCGGACTGTCCAACCACCGCAACGGCAGCAGATTGAAGACGGTGCTGACGCCGGAAGGTCCTATGGAGCTGTCTATCCCGCGGGATCGCCACGGTCGCTTAGATCCGGCGCTGATCGCCAAGTACCGGCGCCGCTTTCTCGGCTTCGAGGACAAGATCATTGCACTCTACGCTCGCGGCATGAGTACGCGCGATATCCAGGGCCATGTGCGCGAGCTGTACGGCATCGAGGTGTCGCCGTGCCTGGTCTCGTCGGTTACCGATTCGGTGATCGACGAGGTGACGGCCTGGCAGACCCGGCCGCTGGAGCCGACCTATGCCATCGTCTTCTTCGACGCGCTGCGCGTGAATATCCGCGACGAAGGGCTGGTCCGTAACAAGGCCGTCTACCTGGCCATCGGCATCCGCCCGTCTGGGTACAAGGAAGTGCTGAGCATGTGGATCGAGCAGACCGAAGGCGCTAAGTTCTGGTTGCGCGTTATGAACGAGATCAAGGCGCGCGGCATGCACGACATCCTGATCGTCGTTGTCGACGGCCTGGAGGGGTTTCCGGAGGCGATCACCGCCGCCTTCCCCGACACGGTCGTTCAGACCTGCATCCGTCCGGAAAATCATCTACACGACCAACGCGATCGAAAGCCTCAATGCTTCGGTGTGCAAGGCGATCCGCAACAAGGGGCACTTCCCGAACGATCAAGCTGCCTCAAGCTGATCTGGCTGGCCCTGCGTTACATCACAGAGAATCTGGGACAACCCGCCCATGACGTGGCACTCTGCCAGAGTACAACTCGCCATCCAGTTCGGCGAGCGATTCACGCTGACCGATTGATGACATCAACCGGCTCACACACAGAATTTCTGACACGCTCGTGAAACTTAAACAGGCGCAGGCCATGCCCTGATTACATGCGTTCCGAACTACAACAACAACCAGTCACCGCCGTTCCTTTTGCTTAACCCACAGGAGTAATAAAGACATGGAACCATTCCTACAACTAGGCAATCGCGACAAGGAGGCCTTGACCTCCACCCTTCTGAAGCTCTCCACTAATCCCTATCGCGACTATCCGAGCTTCCGCGACGAGATCGCCGGCCTCGCCTTAACATCCGCTGTTACCGATGCGTTGGCGGTCGCCTGTGAGCGGATTCGCGTCGCACGCGCCTCGGGGGGGGGACGCCGCCTACCTGCTACGTAATTGTCCCCTGGACCCCGAGATTCCCGTGTTCGACCAGGACGATCCGGTGGCCGACAAATACCGTCAAAAGAAGACCTTCGTTGCCGAAGGATTCCTCGCCCTATTCGCCGAACTTACCGCCACGCCGCTGTTGGCCTATTCCACGCGCAACAACGGGGATTTCTTCCATGACGTGTACGCGCACAACCGCTATCGCAATACACAGACGCAGAAGACCGACGGCGAGCTGTACTTCCACAACGATCGCACTGCGCACCCGGTACGCGCTGATTTCCTTTCCTTACTGGGAATGCGCTGCGATCCATGCAACATGATCTACACAGGCTACGTGGACGGCCATGATGTCCTGCGCTTCTTGACTCCGAAGCACCAGATGCTGCTGCGTCAGCCGCTGTTCTGCACGCCCTACGACGAGTACTCACGTGACTCCAACAGCCTGCAGGTCAACTCCAAGCCGCACACCGTGCTAGAGGAATCGCACTGCTTCCGCTACTACGAAACGCGTACCAAGCCGTTACCGGACGCGCCGATCGAAGCTTGGGAAGCGGTGCTCGCGCTCAAGGACGCGATCGTGCGTGCCAACAAGGCACGCGTGCGCATTGGCATGGGAGATCTATTCTCCTTTCCCAACCAAGCCGGCCTACACAACCGCGACATCATGGAACTAGGCGACCCGGAACAAGCCAGGTTGCGTTGGCTGCTCAAGACCTACAGCTTCCGAAGCCCCGAGTACATGCGCCGCTTCCAGGGCGCGTTTTACACCGGCGTGGATGGCTTCGTCTGCGACACCGTCGAATCGCCCTACGCGGCCTGACTCCTACTCCATCACCACATTAATGAGCGACGAGATAGATGACTACTGAGACGATGAAGGCTAACACCGGCTATGACCCGGCGACCGTCGCGCGACGCCTGAACGACGGCGGGGTCGCATTGCTGCCCACTGATACCAACTATGCCCTCGGTTGCCTGCCATGGGACGAGGCCGTGTGCGCGCAGCTGTACGCGATCAAGCAGCGCCCGGCTGACAAGCCACTCACGCTGTTCGTACGCAATGCCGCGGAAGGCCGTGTCTATGCAGACCTCACCCCCGAGGAGGAAAAGTTATTCAACGACTTGGCCGAGCGGTTCTGGCCAGGTCCGTTGAACATGATCGTGCGTTCCAGTTTGCGCGCGCCGAAGCACAAATATTTCGACGCCGGCTCGATCTCTCTAGTCTGCAACCGCAACAGGGCGCTGATGGATCTGCTTGATGCCGTCGACGGCCCCCTTGCGCTGACTTCTGCCAACATCTCTGGCACCGCCATCGACGGCTTAGTGTCGGCGGAGCTTGCGGCTGAACTGTTCGGCGAAAAGATCGAGGTGTTCGTGCCGACGGCGGACTCCGACTCCGGCACCACGCAGTCCAGCACCATTGTCTCGCTGGTAGGCGGCGGTTTGAAGGTCGTGCGCCAAGGCGACGTGGTGGTGCCGTAAGTCATAGGCATCCAGTGAGCCCATGAACCGCAACATACGTCTCTTTATGGCCTACCGGGTGGTTTCCCGGCTGTATTTCCATCTACCGGTACTGTTTCTGCTGTTCTGGTCTTTGCGTGCGGAATACAGCACGGTGACATTGCTGCTGGCGGTCTACAGCGGTGCCTCCACGCTTGCGGCCGATTTGGCTCCACGCTTCAGTCGGGTCATGCCGGCCATGCGTCTGGTGCTGTTGGGCGAGGGCATGAAGTCGCTAGGGCTTGCGCTGCTGGTACTCGGCACCATGCCAGGTGCCGTTTCATTGCCCATGCTGCTCCTCGGCCAATTGATCGGTGGTACCGGCTTCGCGCTGGCGCTCGCGGCAGACGGGGGCCTGCTGCGTGTGGTCACTTCGGGCGCCGATCCCAAGACGTTGGGCCGGATTCAGGGTCGCACGCAGAGCATGATGTTCATCGCCACGCTGGTGGCGGGTTTCATCGGCGGCGTGCTATTCGACTACGAGATGCACTTGGCCTTCTACGCCGGCATCGGTGCTTCGATGGCGTCGATGGTGGTGGTGATGTTCATCGCCGAGCCGCCGCCACAAGCGGAGTCCGCGTCTGCAGCAGTTGCCCCTCCGCCCTCATCCGCCCCGCTGGCGAAGCTAAAGCTGTCGCGCAACCAGACCACCTGGGTTGGTTTTTACGCCGTCACGCGCGCTTTCGCGCTCGCACCTTTCATCGGCTTGCTGCCTCTGCATTTCGCGCTGCAGAACGTTGACCACTATCTGTTTGGCATAGTGCTGGGCCTGTTCACAGTGGGCGGCTTTGTGGTCGCGCTTTGGGGGGGGGCGGTGATCGCCTGGCTTGGGCCGCAAGGCGGTGTGTTGGTCACCTTTGGAGGCATCGTGGGTTCGCTCGCGCTGTTCGCTGCCTCCGACATGCTGGAGCATTGGGGCATCAGCATTTTCGCGAGTTCGCTGGTAGCTATTTCACTGCTGGGCATCGCTGCCGGTGCGATTCGCTCTGTGGTGACCACGCGGCTGGATCTGCAGCAGCTCACCATGCAGCAGCGCATCATGGTGTTCGGACTCATGGAGCGACAGTTCGGCTACTTGAGCGCATTACTGCTGATCTGCTTCGGCCAACTTGTGGAGCGCTTCTCCACCACCGTCACCTTCACTTGCACTGTGCTGGCGCTGTTGGCTACGGTGGCGACCAGCGTGGTCTGGCTCGCGCTTACTGCAACCGACGACGAGACGGCTACTGCCCCCCCCCCGGAAAACCGGGCCAACTTAAAAACCGGGCCAACTTAAAGTTTCACGGACACTTACAAGAAGGCCGATCCAGGCCATGAGGAGTGTTCATGTCAAAGCGTAGGAAGTTCAGTGCCGAAGGAAGTTCAGTGCCGAGTTC